>NZ_CP011968.1:3161301-3477431 GCF_001077535.1 Clostridioides difficile ATCC 9689 = DSM 1296 | reverse complement strand
ATCTTATAACTAAATATGAGATAGAAATTATAAAACTTTATATTGTGAAAGAGGTAGATGCATGAAATTAGGGAAAGATTTTTTATGGGGAGGGGCAATTTCAGCCAATCAAAGTGAAGGGTTTTATTTAGATGGAGGAAAAGGTTTATCTCAGTTTGATAAACTCCCATTAAATGATAAGAGATTAAAAGATGTATGTTTAGATGAGGATAATATTTTAAATGAAAATAATCAATACTATCCAAGTCATATAGGGATTAAATTTTGTGAAAATTACAAAGAAGATATAGCAATGTTAGCAGAAATAGGTTTTAAATGTTTTAGATTTTCTATATCTTGGTCAAGAATATTCCCAACAGGAGAAGAAAGTGAACCAAATGAAAAGGGATTACAACTTTATGATAATATAATAAAAGAATTAAAAAAATATAATATAGAGCCATTAATAACGATAAGCCACTTTGATATACCTTATTCTCTAGTTGAAAAATATTCTGGGTGGGCTGATAGAAGAGTGGTTAATTTATATGTAAAATATGCTGAAATTTTGATGAAAAGATATAAAGATGATGTCAAATACTGGATTCCTTTTAACGAAATGAATATGATAATACATATTCCATATATAGGTGCTGGGTTAACTTTTATAGCTGATGAAAATCAACTTCAGAAAAAATATCAAGCAGCACACCATCAATTATTAGCTAATGCAAAAACTATAGAAATAGGAAGGTATATAAATAAAGAATTTAAGTTTGGGTGTATGTTAGCTGCTGGAAAAACATATCCATACACATGTAAACCAGAAGATGTATTTGCAACTTTAGAGCATGAAAGGCATAATTTGTTTTTTTCTGATGTTCAAGTTAGGGGTGTGTATCCAAGCTTTATGAATTATTATTTAAAATCAAATCAAATAAAATTAATAATAAAAGAGGAAGATTTATCAACACTTAAGGATAATACTGTAGATTTTGTATCTTTTAGCTATTATTCTAGTGCTTGTAGTTCAGCTAGAGCTGAAGGTTTAGAAAAATCAAAGGCAAACGGACCAGAAACCATAAAAAATCCATATCTTCCAAAATCAAATAGTGTATGGCAAAACGACCCTGTAGGGTTAAGAATAACTATGAATCAGTTATATGAAAGGTATCAGTTACCTTTATTTATAGTAGAAAATGGACTGGGTACTCAAGATATTGTAAATGAAGATGGAAAAATAATTGATGATTATCGTATAGATTACATGAAAGAACATATTAAAAATATGATTCTTGGAGTAAATGAAGATGGAATAGAGCTTATAGGATATCTTATGTGGGGATGTATAGATGTAACCAGTGTAAGTGAAGGAAAGATGACAAAACGATATGGCATAATTCATGTTGATTCTGATGACTATGGAAGAGGCTCATTTAAAAGAACTAAAAAACAAAGTGCTTTTTGGTATAAAAAAGTAATAGAAACAGATGGAGAAATTTTATTTAATGATATGGAAACTCATGCATAATTCATTTTAAGAAAGGAGTGTTATTATGAGTTTAATATTTACTACTAAGGACCAACTTATAGAGCAAGGGTTTAGTAAGGATACAATAAAATCCAATGAAACGCTGTTTACACTAGCGAATGGACATTTAGGAGTTAGAGGGAATATTGAAGAGTCTGATTTTAATAATGAGTATGTAGATAATATGGGTACATATGTAAATGGATTTTATGAAGAATCTCCAATTACATATGGAGAAAGCGCTTATGGCTATGCAAAACAAAATCAGACTATCTGTAAGTTACCTAATGCTCATATAGTAAATTTCTCTATTGAAGGAGATTATTTTGATTTATCAAAAGGTATTACAAGTGAACATTCTAGGATACTAGATTTAAATGAAGGGATTCTTAAACGTTCATTTATATGGGAAAACTCTTGTGGTAGAAAAGTTAAAGTATCTATAGAAAGATTAGTATCACAAGATATAGAAGAATTAATGATGATTTCATATACAATAACACCATTGAATTTTAATGGAAAAATAAAATTTAAAAATAAAATGGAAAATAGTATGGAGAAGTTTAATTGTGAAAAAGTAGATGACCCAAGAGTGGCATCTATAAATAAGAAGCAATTTAAAATTAATGTAAAAAAATATAACAATAAGTATTTTATGAATTTAGTTACAGAAAGAAGTAGATTAGGGTTATGGTGTGGGTTTGATTCATATATTACTTGTGGAAATATTACAAATGAGACCTATAATGTTTCAGATGAATGTATTGAGCGAGAAATAGAAGTCTATGCCAAAAAAGATGAAAGGTTAAATTTAGAAATTGTTGTAGGCTATAGTAGAGTATATTCTGATTTAAATCTAAATGAAGAACGTTTAAAATCATTAGAATGTCTGGAGTCGTTAAAATGTTTAGAATCAGAAGCACATTTAAAATCATTAGAATTGGTTTTAAGAGAAGCATGTAATATTGGATTTGATAAAGTCAAAAATATTCAGAGAAAGAAAATGAATGAGTTTTGGACAACCTCTGATGTAGAGATTGAAGGCGATAAAACTCTTCAACTGGGGATAAAAACCAATTTATTTCATATTTATCAATCAGCAGGAAGAGATGGAAAGACTAATATATCAGCAAAAGGTCTTACAGGTGATGGCTATGAGGGGCATTATTTCTGGGATACAGAAATGTATATATTACCATTTTTTATATATACTCAACCATCCATTGCTAGAGCTTTATTAGATTATAGATACTCAATCTTAGATGCATCAAGAGAAAGAGCTAGAGAACTTGGAATAAATAAAGGTTGCTTATATTCATGGAGAACTATAAATGGTAATGAATGCAGTGCATATTATCCAGCAGGAACAGCACAGTTTCATATAAATGCAGATATAGCTTATGGTATTAGAACGTATTTTGAAGCAACTAATGATGAAGAATTTATGATGCAAAATGGCTTAGAAATTCTTATAGAAACAGCAAGATTTTGGGTTGAATTTGGAGATTATATAGAATCAAAAAATAATAAATTCTGTATAAATGGAGTAACAGGACCAGATGAATATACAGCAATAGTAAACAATAATTACTACACTAATTTAATGGCTAAGTATAATTTAATATATGCAGTACAGATGGTAGATAAATTTAAGCATAATTTATTTTCAAATGAAGTATTTAGAAAAGTTAAATTACAAGAATATGAAGTGAAAAACTGGATAAATGCCGCTCAAAATATGTATTTACCATATGATGAAGAGAAGAAAATAAGCAAACAAGACGATTCATTTTTAGAAAAATCAGTATGGGATTTTAAAAATACACCAAAAGAAAAATATCCATTACTTCTTCATTATCATCCATTAACAATATATAGATATCAAGTAAATAAACAAGCAGATACTGTACTTTCAGCGTTGCTTTTCCCTGATGAGTTTAGCTTAGAACAAAAGAAGAGAGATTTTGAATACTATGAAAAAATAACTACTCATGATTCATCTTTGTCAAGGTCAATATTTGGAATGATGGCAAGTGAAATTGGAAATCATGAAAAAGCTTATAACTATTTTATGGACACAGCATTAATGGATATTAATAACCTACAAAAAAATACAAGTGATGGAATACATGCTGCTAATATGGGTGGAACATGGATGAGTTTAGTATATGGATTTGCAGGAATGAAAATAAAAAATGATAAATTAAGTTTTGAACCAAGGATACCTAAACACTGGAAAAATATTAAATTTAATATATTATTTAGAGATAATTTAGTTTCTGTAAATATAGAAGAATATAAATCTTATTATAAGTTAATCAAAGGTAGAAATATAACCATATTACATGATAATAAAGAAATAAAATTATCAAAGAACATAATAGAAGTTAATAATTGTTTTAAAGGGAGTAATTAATATGAAAGCAGTCTTATTTGATCTTGATGGAGTTATAACAGATACTGCTAAGTATCATTTTGAAGCTTGGCATGAGATAGCAAAATCGCTAGATATAGAAATAGATGAAACTTTTAATGAAAAATTAAAAGGCATAAGCAGGGAAGAATCATTAGATAAAATATTGTTATCTGCTAATAAAGTAGATAGTTATACTAAAGAGGAAAAGTTAAAGGTGTGTGAAGAAAAAAATAACATTTATATAAAGTTAATAAACTCATTAACATATAAAGATATATTACCAGGGATAAATGAGCTTATAAAAGAACTTAAAAAAAATAATGTGAAATTGGGAATAGCATCTGCTAGTAAGAATGCACCTAGGATATTAGAATCTTTGGGAATAAAAGATGAATTTGATTGTATAGTAAATCCATCTTTATTAAAAAGGGGAAAACCATATCCTGATATTTTTATTGAAGGGAGCAAGATTCTAAATTTAAAACAATATGATTGTGTAGGAATAGAAGATTCTTATTCAGGTATTAAAGCTATAAATGCTGCTAATATGACATCAATTGGTGTGGGGAAAAAAGAAGTACTAGGAAAATATGACCATATTGTAGAAGATACTAGCTTATTAAATTACAATACACTATTACAAGCTTGGAGTAAAAAGATTAATTTGGATTAAAATTATATTAAAAATTATTTTAAAAGAGAGGATAAGGTATGAAGAATAAATATGAAGAAGTAGCTCAATTGATAATTGATGGACTTGGAGGAAAGGATAATATAATTGACTTAACTCATTGTATGACACGATTAAGGTTCATCTTAAAAGATGAAAAGAAAGTCAATGCAGATAAATTAAAATCTATAGATAAGGTAGTTGGAGTAAACTCAACTTCAACTCAATATCAGGTCATAATAGGTAATGAGGTAGGTGTTGTATTTAATGCAATAATAAATAAGGGGATAAATACCACAGGAGATATTAAAAGCGATATAAAAAATAAAAATAAAAAAAATAGTATTTTAAATAATATAATAGATACAATAATTGGTTGTATGACACCTATGATACCAGCCCTTACAGCATCTGGGATGATAAAAGTTATATTATCTCTTTGCACCACTTTTAATTGGCTATCATCAAATTCAAGTACATATAGAGTATTAGATATAATAGGAGATGTAGCATTTTACTTTATGCCTATAATACTTGCAATAAATGCAGCTAAAAAATTTAATGTTAATACATCAATAGCAGTTATAGTAGTAGGTGTGTTTTTACATCCAAATTTCTCTGCATGGGTATCAAGTGGGGACCCTATATCATTTATAGGAGTACCAATTCAAGGTGTTATATATGCAGCATCTGTTATCCCTGCACTTTTAACAGTATGGATGATGTCATATATAGAAAAATTCATTGATAAATTAACACCTAGCATGTTAAAAACAATTTTAAATCCAACTTTAGTATTATTAATAAGTGCGCCAATAGCATTAATAGTAATTGGACCAATAGGAAATTTCTTAGGAGAGGGATTAGCTAGTATAATAAATTTACTACAAGGAAGGTTAGGATTTATAATGGTTTGTTTATTAGCAGCTGCAATGCCATTTATCGTTATGACAGGGATGCATCATGCATTGACTCCTATATTCATATCAGCATTTGCAACTACAGGACAAGAATCGCTAATATTAATATCTCAAGTTTGTGCTAATTTAGCGCAAGGTGGCGCGACATTAGCTGTAGCATTAAGAAGCAAAGATAGTAAGATGAAACAGTTAGCATCAGCTGCATGGATATCAGCTATTATGGGTATAACTGAACCAGCTCTTTATGGAGTTACATTGAAACTTAAAAAACCTGCTATGTTAGCATCTATAGGAGCAGGAATCGCAGGGTTATTTGCAGGAATTACTCATGTGACTTTATATGTTCCACAAAATAGTATAATGGCAGTACTTGGATTATCAGGGGAAAAGGGGATTTCAAATATAGTAAATGGACTTATAGTTATATTTATAGCATTGGTTGCTCCATTTATTATGACATATGTTTTTGGAGTTGAAAAAAATGTTAAGGAAGGTATAGGTAAATTAAGGAAGTGTGTTAAATAGTATGAGATAAAAAAATTCATGATAAATATTTATAATAAAAGTGATTAACCTATAAAACTTAGTAAATAATAGTTATATAATAATTAAGATAAACTCAATTTAAAACTTTAAAAAATACGATTCTTAAATAGTCAAACTTTAGTAAAATATATAAAAATATGTTTTGTTAAGGTTTGGCATATTTTTTATTTTGGAGAAGAAATTTGATACCTATATTCCTACTACAGGAAGATGGTCTCTTGGGTGTACTATAGGATTTATAATGTATAAAATTGTACATGTAAAAGTTATTAGTCCATTAGGATGGTGATTAATAAATAATATGATTAATAGAATAGTTTAGCCTTGTATTGTAATGTTTATTAAAGAATCATTTTATGCCATAAGTTATAAGCATTTTTTATGTGGAGAGTTCTATAAAATGTAATAAAAAAGTAGTTTTATAATAGTATCTGTAATTCTTAAATATTTATCATGAAATTTTTTATAAATTATACTTATAAGATGATATCAAGTATTCGCAATATTCTGTTGAAATTTATTTGAAAGAGTCATATATTTATAACATAAAGTGTTATAAATATATAAATTTTGGGGAGAGATTCTGTATATCTAAGCTAAAACTTAGTATTAAATTAAATCCCACTTCCGAATTATTGATGATATTATATTTTTTAGATTTATCATTGAAAAAGTTTATTTTTTATAATTTTACTAACTTTTGGTCAAGCAATCTTATGTATAATAAGAAATATAATGACCTATTAAGATTTGTACAGTTTTAGAAAATATATCATTCTCAAAAAAGCTTGCTTGTATAAGTTTCTCTAATATTTTGTGTCCTATATACTCTGTTTTAATTAATAATCAATCTTAAAAGTTTTGTATGAAAGGAAATAATGGTATGAAAAAAATGATAATTGAAGTTTCAAACTTATCTAAAGTTGTAGACTTGTTAAACACAGAACTTACTATACTAAGGAATATAGATTTATACATAGAAGAAGGAGAATTTGTTTCTATAATGGGTGCTAGTGGTAGTGGGAAAAGCTCTCTAATAAGTATATTAAGTGGTCTTGATAAAAACTATACTGGAAACGTGAAAGTTTGTGGTGAGAATTTATCGAAATTAACTGATGATGAACTTGCTGAATATAGAAATAGAAAGATAGGGATTGTATTTCAATCATTTAACTTAATTACATCAATGTCTGTTGAAGAAAATATAAAATTGCCATTGATTTTTTCTGATAATAAAGATTATAAAATAGTAGATAAGATGATTAAAAAGGTTGGGTTGACATCAAAAACAAAAAATAATATTAAACAATTATCAGGTGGTGAGAAGCAAAGAGTTGCTATTTCAAGAGCTCTAGTTTGTTCTCCAAATATACTCTTTGCTGATGAACCAACTGGATCATTAGATAGTACTAATAGTCATGCTATAATGAAATTGTTTAAGAATATAAACAATGAATATGGTACTACAATAGTAATGGTTACTCATGATATTCAAATGGCAGAATATAGTGATAGGATTATAAGTATTAAAGATGGAACTATTATAAAATAGGTGGTGATACATTGATATTTCATGAAGTTTATAAAATATATAGTAAGAATAGTTTGAAGAATAATAAATTATTAAAAATCTCTTGTATAATATCTATTGTATTTGCCACAGCAATATTACTTTTTACAAGAGTGTTAACGGATACATATTCAAGTGAAGTTAAGAGAAATATGGCTATAACAAATGGTGGAGATATAAAAATACAAAATATAGAATATAATAAATACTACTTTACAAGTGAACAAATAGATAAGTTAGAAGAATTAAAAGGTAAAGAATCTATTGATTTTCAGTTGGGAAGTAGTATGAATACAAATATATTGTCAAATGGTATGATTGAAAGTACTGAATTGACTGTAGTAAATAATATAAAAATGCAAAATACATATTTAAAATTAAGAAATGAAAATGATATAGTTTTATCCCAAAAAACAGCTAATAAATTAAATGTAAATATAGGAGATAAAGTGTTTTTAAAACTACATTCTTCAGTTTATGATGATACATATTTTAAAGTTAGTGATATAATACCAAAAAGGTTTTCATTAAGTACAGCTCAAAAAGAAGCAGAGGTTGGCCAAGAGGTAGTTGGAGAAAGTTATGTATATTTGCCTAATGAAACTAAATATAATGTAGCTTATATAAATATAATAAACAAAGAAAATGTGAAAAATATTAAAAATGAAATAAAAAATGTATTTAAAAACCATTTTGAAGTTAGAACAACTGATGAACTAGAACAGTCAATAATAAAGAGAATATCTATGCAATTAGATTCAATAAATTTAATTGGAGCTATTTCATTATTAAGCACTGGAATTTGTCTATGTTCTACATTTATTGTATTTATTTTAAATCGAATAAATGATTTTTCAACTTTTAAGGCTTTAGGAATTAAAAAAAGAAGTTTATCTTTTCTAGTATTTACTGAACTTATGTCAATTACTATAAAGGGGATTATAATAGGTATTATTTTGGGGATTCCTATAACTATATTCTATATTAACTTACAACATATTAATCTATTTAATATTTCTATTTTGAGTATTATCAAAAATATTTTCATTTCAATAGTTATTATAATAATTGAAACATCAATATTCTCATTAATTCCTATAAGTTTTGTTAAAAAAATACATTATGAAGGAATAAATAGAGATAATAGTATGTTGTCTTCATATAAATTTAACTTTATTCCAGATATAATTCTTGTAATATTTTTAACAAGTATTTCTTTTACAATATATGTGAAGTCCTTTCTAGGTATTTTTTTTATTTTAGGATTAATACTACTAGATTTATTGGTATACAGTTTGATATATGCATTATTAAAAATGGTATGTTTAATTAAAAAAATTATTAAGGGAAAATACTCGATTACTTTTATATATCTTAATAATGATTGTAAAACCAATGCTTTTAGCTCTAGTCTATTAACAATAACAATAATATTTGTTTTGTTGTTGTTTATGATATCTGAAATAACCTTTGCTATGTTTAGCAATTATGAAGTTGATAATAGTATAAAAAATTCAATTGTATATCAAACAACTTTAGAAGGAAAATTAATTACAGATAAAAAACTTATCGAAAATGATATAGATTATTTTCAATATTATCCAATTAAAATAGATAGTATAGAGTCAGTAAATAATATTTCTGTTAATGATTATATTGAAAAAATTCCATATGAGAATAGAAAAGATGTAATGAATGATTTAAATGACTTAAGTGTTGATTTATTCAATACTAAACAGACAATATTAAAAAGTGATTTAGAGTATGGAAACTGGTTCAAAGAAAATGATAAAGAAAATAGTATAATTATAAATAATTATCTTCATAGATACTTAATAGATTATAAACTAGGCGATACTGTAAAGTTAAGAATTAATGGAAAGAAGATAGACTTTAAAGTAATAGGATTTTTAAGTCCAAAATCATTGAACAAAGGTGTAGATTTAGGATATATAAATATAAATGAAAATATTTCACCTAAAACCCTTGATTTATCTAAAAATCAACCAGTAATATATTTTTTTAAAGAAAAGTTAGATAACACTTTACTTAGTAAATTATTACATAATGATAAATATGCTAATTTAGAAGACTATAATGATTTTGCTTATTCTATGAAAACATATGTTGATGATCAAAAGTCATTACTTTTGAATATTATATTTGCTGTG
This sequence comes from Clostridioides difficile ATCC 9689 = DSM 1296, assembly GCF_001077535.1. Taxonomy (GTDB): domain Bacteria; phylum Bacillota; class Clostridia; order Peptostreptococcales; family Peptostreptococcaceae; genus Clostridioides; species Clostridioides difficile. The sequence goes on along the minus strand of NZ_CP011968.1, from coordinate 3,467,628 downwards.
TCATTGTCAAGTATACTTCTAATACTAACATCTCAAATAATTATTTTTATAAGGAGAGTACTAGATTATCAAATTATGTATAGAGTAGGAATGAGTAAACGAAAATTGATAAAAATAGGTTTATTAGAAATGATAATTGTATCAATTATCCAAAGTACTCTTATAGCAATTTTTTATGAACTATTTAGATTCTTACTAATTTCATTGTTGCAGAGAGCTTATAATATTAATTATTTATTGATTTTAATAGAATTTTTAGTAGTATTGTCTATAAATTGTTTTATATTTATATTGGCTCAAAGAAATATTAAATTAGACTTATAAATTTTTTATTGAGACAAATCTAGTATAGATTTTAAGTCAAATGAAGAGGTTAATAATTGAATTTATAAATCGAAAAACAACCTATTGTGAGAGCTTAAATTACTATAGAAGGTCGTTTTTTATTACAGAAATAAATAAGAGATAGAGAATAGTTTAGAGGTGAGAAAGAAAATATAATTTAAAACATATAACAACATATAATCTTCTAATAGATAAAGGATTTAATGTTGTTGATTTTAAAAATTATAATAAAACTATTAAAAATGGACTCTATTAAATTAATATTAATAAGAATAATTATTATAACTGACAAAAAGCAACACAAAAGATTGATGAAGTATATGGAAATAAAAAGTTGACAAAATATGTCTGATGTTTTATCATATTAATTGGAATTAGGTAGTAATTGTTTAAGGACAAGCTAAGCTTATTCATTAATAATAGCAGTATCCTAGGAAGGAGTATGCCCATTATTATGGATAAGCTTTTTTTATGCTTAAAAGGAGGATAATCATGATAATTAATAAGATATTAAACAATAATGTTATAATCACATTAGATGATAATGATGAAGAAGTTATCGTTATGGGTAAAGGAATTGGTTATCAAAAATCAAAAGGCAATCTAATAGATAAAACTAAAGTAAATAAAGTATTTAGAATATCAAATAAAGAAATATCAAACAAACTACAAGAATTACTCAATAATATTCCTATAGAACACATGAAATTATCAAGTGAAATTATAGAATACGCACAAATAAAGTTAAACAAGAAGCTAAATGAAAGTATTTACATATCCTTAAGTGACCATACATATTCTGCAATTCAAAGAATGAAAGAAGGAATAAATGTAAAAAATGCAATCCTTTGGGAAATTAAAAGATTTTATAAAGAAGAGTTTGAAATTGGAATGAAAGCACTAGATATTATTGAAAACAAAACAGGTATAAAATTACCAGAAGATGAGGCTGGATTTATAGCCTTTCATATAGTGAATGCTCAGTTAAGTGAAGGTCATACTTTGGCATCTGATATTACGAAGTTAATACAAGAAGTACTTAGCATAGTTAGGTATCATTTTAGGATAGAATTTCATGAAGAATCAGTGTTTTATTATAGATTTATAATGCATTTAAAGTTTTTTGCGCAAAGATTGCTTTTAGATAGTGCACATGAAGGTGAGACAGACAAAGAATTACTAAGCATTATTAAATCTAAATATAATAAAGAGTTTGAATGTGTAGTTAAAATTAAAAATTTCATTAAAAAACAATATAACTACATATTAACAGATGATGAACTTATATATTTAACAATACATTTAGCTAAAGTAGTTAAAGACTCAAATATGTAAGTGAAATAATTTTTCAGCAGTATATTAAGAATGATTGAAAGGAGTGATACTAACAAAATTATATTTATGGTTGGATGGTAACATTGAGTTGGCCAAACCTTCAAATTTCAAAAAATTAATTTAAACGAAATATGGAGGAGAAAAATGGGAAAATACAAACAATTAGCACAAGAGATAGTAAACAATGTTGGTGGAAAAGAAAATATTAGTGGATTAGTACACTGTATTACAAGATTACGTTTTACTTTAAAAGATGAAAGTATAGCAAATGACAATGTATTAAAAAACATGGAAGGTATTGTTACTGTAATGAAAAGTGGAGGACAATATCAAGTAGTTATAGGAAATCATGTTGAAGCTGTCTATAAAGATGTAGTTGAAATAATTGGTTTAGATGATTCAAGTACAAGTTCAGAAACTAAAAAATCAGGTAATATACTAGATAAAGGTATAGATATAATATCAGGAATTTTTCAGCCAGTGTTAGGAATAATGGCAGCTTGTGGTATGTTGAAAGGATTTAATGCATTATTTGTAGCAATGGGATTATATAGTGATGTATCTGGTGGTTATATGGTAATAAATGCAGCGGGAGATGCATTATTTACATTCCTTCCTTTGTTCTTAGGATATACTTCAGCTAAGAAGTTTGGATTAAAACCAATGTTGGGATTAGCACTAGGAGCTGCAGTATGTTATCCTGCTATACAAGGTAGCAGTATATCAGTAGGAGCAGATGTGATGTACACTTTATTTAAAGGAACAATGTTTGCATCACCAGTATATATTGATTTTTTTGGACTACCAATTGTATCAATTGATTATACTGGAACAGTCGTACCAATTATATTTATAGTGTATTTTGCTTCTAGGTGTGAAAAATTATTTAATAAGTGTGTTCCAGATTTAGTTAAGTTTTTCTTTGTGCCAATGCTTACATTATTAATAACAGTGCCTGTTGCACTTATAGTTATAGGTCCTATAGCAACATTTGGTTCTACACTTATTTCACAAATTGTAATTTCAATAAGAGATTTTAGTCCACTATTGGCAGGTGCTATAGTAGGATTTACTTGGCAAATTCTTGTTATTTTTGGTATGCACTGGGGATTTATTCCTGTATATATAAACAATGTTATGACTTTAGGATATGATAATGTTATGATGCCATTCTTTGCCTGTACATTTGCAAGTTCGGCAGTTGTGTTGGCAATATTTTTCAAGACTAAAGATAAAAAACTAAAAGAGATGGCAATACCAAACTTTATATCTGGTATATTTGGAGTTACAGAGCCAGCAATTTATGGAATATTATTGCCTTTAAAGAAACCATTTATAATAAGTTGTATTGCTAGTGGTATTGGAGGCGCTTTCTATGGATTCTTTAATCTTAGAAAATTTATAACTGGAGGAATGGGAATATTTGAACTTCCAGCAATGATTGAACCAGATGGGGGAATGGGTAACTTAATAGTAGCTCTTTCTGGTATAGCTATATCAATGGTCGTAGCTTTTGTATTAACTATGATTTTATATAAAGATGAGAAAGTAGAAGAGTCTAAAAAAGTAAGAAATAAGGGTAAAGAAGAAATAAAAGAAGTCAAGTCTACTAAATTAGAAAGAGAAATAGTAACAAGTCCTATAAAAGGTGAAGTATTAAAATTAAGTGATATAGAGGATGCAGCATTTGCATCTGGTGTACTAGGTCAAGGGGTGGCAATAATACCTAGTGATGGAAAAGTAGTTGCTCCAGTAGATGGGGTAGTTACAACCTTATTTCCTAGTCTACATGCTATAGGGATTCTTTCTGATACAGGTGTTGAAGTGCTTATTCATATTGGATTAAATACTATTCAATTAGAGGGAAGAGGTTTTGAGGCATGTATAAAACAAGGTGATAGAATTACAAAAGGTCAAACTATATTAAACTTTGATGTTGATGCAATAAAAGAGTTGGGGTATAGTACTGTAACTCCAATTGTTATTACAAATTCATCACAATTTTTAGATGTAGTAGAAACAGAAAGTAAAAATATTGAATTAGAAGACAATCTAATTACAGTCTTATTTTAGTAAAGATTGAGGTATTAGCATAATCTAGTGCTTTGGTTATAATTTTAGGAGGCTTTGACTATGAGTTTTAAGAATGATTTTTTATGGGGAGGAGCTACTGCGGCCAATCAATGTGAAGGTGGATACAATGAAGACGAAAGAGGATTGGCAAATGTAGATGTATGTCCAACAGGAAAAGATAGAACAGCAGTTATTACAGGGAAACTAAAAATGTTTGATTTTGATGATGAGCATTATTATCCAGCTAAAACTGGTATTGATATGTATCATAATTATAAAGAAGATATAAAGTTATTTGCTGAAATGGGATTTAAAGTATATAGAATGAGCATTGCATGGAGTCGAATATTTCCAAAAGGTGATGAAGAAACACCAAATGAAAAGGGACTTCAATTTTATGAAAATATATTTAAGGAGTGTAAAAAATATAAAATAGAGCCTTTAGTCACTATTACACACTTTGATTGTCCAATGCATTTAGTTAAAAAGTATGGTGCATGGCGTAATCGAAAAATGATAGGTTTCTATGAGAAATTATGCAATGTTATCTTTAGAAGATATAAAGGATTAGTGAAGTACTGGCTAACTTTCAATGAAATAAATATGATTTTACATGCTCCATTTATGGGTGCTGGTATTTGCTTTGAAGAAGGTGAAGATGTTGAAAAGATAAAATATCAAGCTGCCCATCATGAGCTTGTAGCTAGTGCAATTGCAACTAAAATAGCACATGAAGTTGATTCAAATAACTTAATTGGATGTATGTTTGCAGCTGGAAGTGTATATCCTTATAGTTGTAATCCTAATGATGTATGGGAAGCTACAAAGTTAGATAGAGAAAATTACTTCTTTGTGGATGTACAATCTAAAGGTAAATATCCTAACTATGCGTTAAAGTATATGGAGCAAAAAGGTATTACACCAGAAATGGAACCTGGTGATATTGAATTATTGAATAAATATACAGTAGATTTTATTTCATTTTCATATTACAATAGCCGTTGTGTTAGAACCGATGAAAATGCAGATGATATGGCTGAAGGAAACATATTTATATCTGCTAAAAATCCATATCTTTCATACAGTCAATGGGGATGGCCAATTGACCCATTAGGTTTGAGAATTACACTAAATCATGTATATGATAGATATGAAAAGCCACTATTTATTGTAGAAAATGGATTAGGTGCTAAAGATATAGCTGATGAAAATGGTTATGTAGAAGATGATTACAGAATTGATTATATAAGAGAACATATAAAAGCTATGCATGATGCAGTTTCTATAGATGGGGTCGATTTATTAGGTTATACTACATGGGCACCTATTGATTTAGTAAGTGCTGGTACAGGTGAAATGGAAAAGCGTTATGGATTTATATATGTAGATAGAGACAATAGTGGTAATGGAAGTCTAAGAAGAATGAAAAAGAAAAGTTTTGAATGGTATAAGAAAGTAATTGCTTCAAATGGTGAAGATTTATATTAGACAAGAAATCTATGTTAAATAAGAAATTTGTATTAAATAAGAAGAGTATAAAAATTAATAATAAGTATAATTTTTAACTTTTTTAACTATAGAAAATCAATATAGAATTATTTTACATTGTATTGATGCAATAGTATGATTCACAAATAAAATTTTAGAAAATAAAATTGTTAAGAAGTATGGGAAGTAAGTGCAATTTACTTTGTAATAAAAGATGAAAAAGGCAAGCTTAGGTTTTAAGCTTGTCTTTTTTATTATGTATAAACTATGATATTTTAAAATTCTATGAAAAATTTATTTAATAGAGAAATTAAAAATTTAATGGTAATCAAATTCTTTACCAATGAATATAAAAAATGTCTACGTGTTATAATAGTTTAAACTAATAAACGAAAGGTAGATGAATGAATATGAAATACCAACATATAATAGAAGTTGACAAAGAACTTTGCATTGGATGTGGGCTTTGTAAAAATGATTGTCCAGTAAACAATATAATTATAGAAAATAAAAAGTCAGTAATTAAAAAACAAGATTGTCTAATGTGTGGACATTGTGCAGCAATATGTCCCACAAAAGCTATTGCCTTGACAGGATTTGATGAACCTCCTATAGAACTTACAAATAAGCCAAAGCTAGATTCAGATGAATTACTAATGGCAATTAAATCTAGAAGAAGTATACGTAAATTTAAAGATAAAGAAGTTTCTTCAGAAATTGTAAAGCAAATTATTGAGGCAGGTAGGTATACCCCTAGTGCTAAAAATTCACAAGATGTATCATATATTGTTTTAGACAATAAAAAGTCAATTTATGAAAACGAAGCAGTGAAATTTTTTAGAAAAATAAAACCTATTGCAAATATAGCTATTAAATATTCAAAAGAAGTTGAGATTGACGATAACTTTTTCTTTAAGCATGCTCCTATTGCAATAATGATAATTACAAAAGATAAGATTAGTGGTTCACTTGCAGCATCAAATATGGCATTAATGGCAGAGTCTTATGGCCTAGGTGTTTTATTTAGTGGATATTTTTCAGATGTAGCAAATAATTCGCCAAAGTTAAAAAAGCTTTTAGGTCTAAAACGCAGTAATCATGTTCTTACAACATTAGTAATTGGATACCCAGATGTTAAATATAGACGTACTGCACAGAAAGAAGTAGCAACTGTTAGATACTTATAAGAGAGGGTGGATTTTATGGAAAAAGAATGTCAACAAAGAATGCAAGAAATAACGTCTAAATTTAAAGAATGTCGCAAAGCTATCTCTGCTATGGGTGATGAGACTAGACAATTGATTTTAATTGCTCTCTTAGAGAGTGATTTTAATGGTATACGAGTGGGAGAAATCACAAAAAAAACACATCTTTCTCGTCCTGCTGTATCTCATCATCTTAAGATATTAAAAGAAGCAGAGATTGTTAATTTGCGTAGAGAAGGAACGAAAAATTATTATTATCTTGATTCAAAAAAATCACAATGGAAGTCACTAACAGAGCTAATAAATCTTATATTTGTTGGAATACAACATATTAGTGAAAATGATATAAGAAAAGGTGATTAAATTATACTTGATTTAATACAAAAAAGATTGATTTAGGAACTAAAAAGTTCACTTTGAGACACTATCTTTTGAACTATACCCATCTTAGGAGACAGTTAAAATATGTAAAACTGTATAAAACAATGGGTATAGTTCATTTTATAATGGTTTAAATATTAAGAATATATTATTCTAAATAGTATCTTTCTCTGTTTTGAGTTTTATTTTTATACTCAATAGCTTCAGTGGGGCAACCACAAATACATGCCATACAATGAGTACAGTTATTTTTCCAAACTGGTTTTTTGTTTTTTAAATTAATATTATTTAAAGGACATAGCTCTACACATTTTCCACAGCCAATGCATTTATCAGTATAATGAAATCCTTTGGCACTAATAATTGTCTTATAAAAAACTGTATTTATTATACCACTTTTAATTGTACCTCCTAAGCCACTAGGAGTAATAGTTTCAAATTCATTTTCATTGCGTATATCAGAAATAATCCTATATATTTGTTTATCTGCTTCTTTAATCATTTGTTTTGATGTTTCTTTGTCTGTTGTAGAAAATAAAGCTATATAATTCTCTGGCATTTTAATTTCTGCCATACCTTTTAATTGCCATTCCTTATATTTACATAGTTTTTGAATATAGTTTATGGATTTTGCTGTATCTCCACCACAAGTCATTACAAAGTAAACTCTGTTGCTTCCTAGAAATTTTGTTTCTTTTATAAAATCCGTAACCACTATTGGCAATCTCCATGCATAAGTAGGACATACAAATATGAATGGTTTATCTGCTGATATTAATTCATCTGTTTTTTCCTCTTTTATAAGTTGATTTAGTGATATCAGTTCATCATTTAATTCTTGTGCAATTTTACGAGCCACATATCGGCTATTACCAGTTCCGCTAAAATATAAAATCATAATAATATCTCCCTAACTATTTTTTATTTTAACTCTTAATTTTTTATTTATTATAGTAATTTATTGATATATTCTATTCAAATGTATGTAAAATTTAGTAGTTAAGAAAATTATAACACATTAGTAATTTTTATACTTATTGGTAAAGAATTTGATTACCATTAAATTTAGCAACAAGACATCAACTGGACTTGTATATGAGAAGGGATAATAATTTGCTTATGAAAGATTATAAATATAAAGGTTATTTTAAAGGTGTAGAAATATTTGATAATGTAAATGACCTTAACTTAAATACTTTAACAACAGTTAGTAGATTTGTGCTTGTTTTTTTGTTTACGATAACTTAAGGAAATATGTTACCTGAATAATAAATTTATATAATAAAAGTATATAAATATATATATGAATGTTAAGATTAGTTGATAGAATTTAAATAATAAATCCAATATTATAAACATAGGAGGTATGAAAAATATGATTAATGAGAATTTAAAAAGTCTAAGAAAAATCAACCAGTATACACAAGAAGAATTAGCTGAAAAACTTAATGTTTCTAGACAATCAATAGCAAAATGGGAAAGTGGAGAATCTATTCCTGATATAGGTAGTTGCATTAAACTTGCAAAATTGTACAATGTCAAACTAGATGACTTAGTTAATCATTCAGAAGAAAAAACAGGTATTATAGTACCTCCTAAAGGAAAGTTTTTCTTTGGAGCAGTTGTAGTTGGTGAACGTGGTCAGATTGTCATTCCAAAAGAAGCAAGAGAAGTATTTAATATAAATGCAGGAGATAAATTATTGGTACTTGGAGATGAGGAAAGAGGATTAGGAATTGTTCATCAACGTGATTTGATAAATTTTATAGGTCATGTGGGAGTAGTACGTAAAGAAGAATGATTTAAAAAAATTATAAAAGGAGGTATGAAATATGAGTAAAATAGTATTTTTTAGCATTCCTGCATATGGTCATACTAATCCTACTATTGAAGTAGTTCGTGAATTAGTGGATAGAGGAAATGAGGTATTGTATTATTCTTTTAATGAATTTAAAGATAAAATTGAAGGTGCTGGAGCAAAATTTATTTGTTGTGATAAATACCTTCCAGAATTACTCCCTGGAGATGAGAAAAAAATTGGTAAGGATTTTCCTGGATTAATTGAGATGATAGTAGATACTACTATTTCTTTAGATGAAAAAGTTTGTAGAGAACTTAAAGATTTTAATCCAGATTGCATTGTATCAGATTCATTAAGTTTTTGGGGAAAGTTATTTGCACAAAAACTTAATATTCCATATGTATGCTCTACAACAACTTTTGCATTTAATAAACATACAGCAAAGTTGATGAAACAAAACTTTATAGAAATTATACGTATGATTTTTGGTGTAAGACGCATTAATAAAAAAATAAAGCTTTTACAAAGAAAAGGGTATGAAGTAAAAAATTTTATTTCTATAGTTTCTAATGATAATGATACGGATACCATTGTATATACATCAAAAGAATTTCAACCAATGGTAGAAACCTTCTCTAGTAAGTATTCATTTGTAGGTCCATCAGTATCAAAGTTGATTATTGAACCTAAAGAGAGAAAAAGAAAGCTAATATATATTTCGCTTGGTACAATTAATAATAAAAATGTTAGCTTTTATAAAAACTGTATAAATGCATTTAAAGATTCTGATGTTGATGTGATTATGTCTGTTGGTAGAAGTACTAATATTAAAAGTTTAGGAAATATACCAAATAATTTTGAGGTTAAAAATAGTGTTGAACAGATTGCTATACTTCAAAAAACTGATGTGTTTGTTACTCATTCTGGGATGAATAGTGTTAATGAAAGTTTATATTATGGAGTACCTATGGTATTATTTCCTCAACATTCGGAGCAGAGAATGGTAGCTAAGAGAGTTGTTCATTTGGGAGCAGGAATTATGTTAAAAGAGGATAAGTCAGAAAGTATTAAAAAAGCAGTATTTCAAGTTATAAATGACAATGAATATAAAGAAAATGCAACTAAACTATCAAAAAGCTTTTATAATGCAGGAGGCTCAAAAAAAGCAGCAGATGTAATATTACAGATTATATGTAATAGTAGACAAGTTGACATATAATAGATTTGTTAAAAATATATATACATACATGTAATTTAATCAAAGTACTGACAGTGGGGTCTTTTAACCTACCAGTTGGGGCATATATATTGATGCTAAATATGAGGGATGTTATATTTTAATAAAAAAGATAACATCCTTTTTTTAGTGCATTATATCGAGTTTTAAATAATAAATGAAGGAGGATTAATATGAAAAAATATAAAGTTATTTTTATAGTATTAATTATAGGTATTATAAGTGTAACAGGGTTTGTTGTATATAAAAACTACATTAAACCATGGAAAGATGCTGAAACATATATTGATAAGTATATGGTAAAGCAAGATATTTCAAAAGATAATATAAAAAGTATTACAAAAGAAAAAGCCAAGAAGGCAAGTTACGAAGGAATACTATACAAAGTGTATTACAAAGGTGACCCTCGATATGAGTATCAATATTTTTATAGTGATAATTATTATGCTCTATATGTAAATAAAGTAATGTTACAAATTTATGATATGGAAAATAATAATAAACTTTTAAGAAGTAATGAGGAATTAAAAAGTGTAAAGTATCCACCAATATATCTTAAATATAAGCCAGATAAATGATTTATGACAAAATAGAATGATTTTTATTAAAATTTATTTAAAAATATCACTAGAGTGTTTAAATAAAACTAAATTTAAGTATTTATATATTAGTATATCTTACTAGTGTTTAAATAAAACTAAATTTAAGTATTTATATATTAGTATATCTTACTAGCATTTAAATGAAACTAAATTTGAAGCTTTACCTATTAATATATCTTAATAGTGATTAAATAAAACTAAACTTAAGACTTTATATGTTAATATATCTTAAGAATTTATTTGTTAACATACAGTTCATTATATTTAAAAGCATTACTATGATAATTCATAATAGTAAAATAGATAATGGTTCAGACAATATTATAAATATTAGTGACGGTAAAATAGTATCAATTTAGTATATAAACCTTGTCAGATAATCGCATAACAGAGCTTGTAGTTATAGAAAAAAAAAATATCTAGGAAACCGTTGACAGATTTATATGGATAGTATAACATATAGAATATGAAATTAAACAAAAAAGAATTTTAATTATGGCGACGTAGTCATAATTTTGAGTATGTTACTGATTAGCAGGCAGAACTCAAGTATATATGTGAAAAATAGAGGGATACTCTATACATATATGCTTGAGTTCTTTTTATTGAAGGGAGGAATATATGAAAATAATTCAGATTTTAAATAATAATGTAGCCTTAGTAAAAAGAGGTAAAAATGAAATTATTGTATTTGTTAAAGGAATTGGCTTTAAAAAAAGAGTGGGACAAGTAATAAATGAAAATGAAATAGAGAGAACATATATACTAGATTCATACGATATGCTAGAACACTTTAGTTATCTACTACAAAACTCAGACTCCAATAATATAGTTCTTATTAATGAAATAATTGAATATGGTGAGAAAGCTTTAAATATAAAGTCAAGTGATTATCTAAGCTTAACCTTACTAGACCATTTAGAGTTTTTACTTAAAAGATGTGAAAAGAATCAATTTATAAAAAGTCCTTTGGTATGGAATGTTAAAAGATTTTATCCAAAGCATTTTGAAATTGGAATGCATGCACTAAAATTAATTGGTGATAGTAAGGGAATTAATCTTCCTGATGATGAGGCAGTATCAATAGCACTTCATTTTGTAAATATGGAGGTAAATAAAGAGTCTCATGATAGTACAATTGTAGAGTTGAGAACTTTAGCAGATATAGTTTCTATAATAAAATATCATTTTAATGTAGAGCTAGATGAAACTTCAACAAATTATATGAGATTTACTACTCATCTACAGTACTTTATCCAAAGAATTATGTCGGATGAAGCTTCAATAGATGAAGATAATTCTATAGATTTATATAAACAAGTAAGTCAACTTTATCCAAAGTCATTTGGAAGTGTTCAAAAGATAAGAAAATATATAAAATCACAATTTAATGTCGATATATCTATAAGTGAAGAAACTTATTTAATGTTGCATATAAATAGGGTGACTCAAAGACTGGAGGCAAAATCAGATGAAATATAAAGATTTAAATGAAAATATAATAAAACTTATAGGGGGAAAAGAAAATATAAAGTCGGTAGCGCATTGTGTTACTCGTTTAAGATTTACTTTAAATGATAGGAGTATCGCTCAAACAGAAGAAATTAAAAAATTAAAAGGAGTAATTGATGTAGTTTCTAATGATGTTGCTTATCAAATTATAATAGGTACTCATGTTGTAGATGTATATAACGAGTTTATGTCTATGATAGGTTTAAGTTCAAGTGAATCAAGTATAAAAAGTGAAAGAAAAAAGGGAATTAGAGGTATCAAAGGTATATTTAATTCCATCTTTGTGGTAGTCTCAGAGACTATGACTTCAGTAATTGAAGTACTACTTGCAGCTGGTATACTTGCAAGTATATTAGCACTTTTAAATATGTCTGGCATACTTCAGAGTGACAGTCCTACATATCAAATATTAGATACATTAAGAAGTGCTACATTTCACTTCTTACCAGTATTAATTGCAATAGCATCAGCAAAAAGACTTAATGTAAATCCCTATATAGCAGTAGTGTTAGCAGTTACGTTATTATCTTCATCAATAGATGGTGTAGAAGGATTAAGTTTATTTGGTATAAATTTACAGGCTACAACTTATGCAAACAGTTTTATTCCAATACTTTTAGGAGTATGGGCAATGGGAATTATAATTGAAGGTTTGAAAAAAATATTACCTAAAGCACTACACTATTTTTTAGTTCCAGTATTATCTTTAATAATAACTCTATCAGTTACATTAACTGTATTTGGACCTATTGGTATGTGGATTGGTGATGGATTAAACTATGCATGTATGTTTTTAATTGATACATTGGGTAATTGGAGTGTTGTTGCACTGTATGCAGCTTTACAACCACTCTTAATAGTTTTTGGTGCAGCAAACTTTACTATGCCTATATCTTTAAATTCTGTGACAACATTGGGGTATGACCCAATTTTTATGGGCGCTGCAACAATATCTGATATTGCAGTTTGTGGTGCAATGTTTGGATATTTCTTAAAAACTAGGAATAAAGAACAAAAACAACTATTTGGTACAGTAAGTTTTAGTGCACTTATGGGAGTTACAGAACCTTCAGTGTTTGGTGTGTTTATGAAATATAGAAGACCATTTGTAGCAGTAATGATAGGTGGAGGTATAGGTGGTTTAATAGCAGGTTTAGCTCAAGTTAAAACATATGGAATGGTTTGGGGATTAGCTGCATTACCAACATATCTTGTTGGAGGAGAAGTATCTAACTTTACATTTATGATAATAAGTGTAGTAGTATCATTTGTAGCAGCAACAGCAGCTTCCTATTTACTAGGAATACCTTCAGATGAAAAAGAAGAAGTTAAGGGTGATAATGAAAAAGAATTAGAACTAATAATCAACGAGAACAATTCAAGAACTATTAGTATTGGAAATGTTGCAAAAGGTCAGGTAATTGCACTTGGGGAAGTTAATGACAAAGCATTTTCATCTGGAGCATTAGGTAAAGGGGTTGGAGTTATACCTAGTGAATCAAAATCAACTGTTATATCTCCTGTAGATGGAACTATAACTATAGTATTTCCAACTAAACATGCATATGGTATAGTGACTGATGAAGGATTAGAAATATTAATTCATATTGGGATAGATACTGTAAACTTAGATGGAAAATTCTTTGAAAGTCTTGTAACACAAAATCAAAGGGTTAAAAAAGGAGATGCTTTAGCAGTATTTGAATCTGATAAAATTATAGAGGAAGGCTTTGATTCTACTATAATAACTGTAGTTACAAATACTAGCGATTATTTAGATGTAATCTCATCAAATGATGAATCAGAAGAATTATTAACTGTAATAGTATAAATTTTAGGAGGGAAAATTCATGAATATTAAAGATACATTTTTCTGGGGAGGAAGTATTGCAGCCCATCAATGTGAAGGTTCATGGGATAGTGATAACAAAGGACCTGCAATTATGGATTTTGTAACTAAGGGCTCTTATGAAACGCCAAGAGTAATTACTGATAAAATAGAAGAAAAATTGGATTATCCATCTCATAATGGAATAGATTTTTATAATAGATATAAAGAAGATATAGCTTTATTTAAAGAAATGGGATTTAGTGCATTAAGAATATCTATAGATTGGTCAAGAATTTTTCCAAATGGAGATGATGAAAATCCTAATGAATTAGGGATTAAATACTATGAAGGTCTGATAGATACATTAATAGAAAATAATATAGAACCTATTGTAACACTATATCATTTTGAATTACCTATGAATTTAGTACATAAATATGGTTCATGGAATAACAGAAAACTTATAGATTTGTATTTAAAGTACAGTGAGACTGTAATAAGAAGATTTGATGATAAGGTAAAGTACTGGGTTACATTTAATGAGATGAACCATATTGACCCTCAAACAGAGCACTCGGATATTTTTACTTATATGATAGCAGGTATTAAGTATAGTGAAATAGAAAATAAGGTTCAAACATTGGCAAATGTAGGGTATAATATGACTTTGGCGGGTGTAAAGGTTGCAAAGTTGGCTAGAGAAATCAATCCCAACAATAAAGTTGGATGTGTATTTGGACTAAATCCAATTTATCCATACAATTGTAATCCTAGTAATGTGTTAAATGCATTTTTAGATAATGACCGTGATTATTATCAAATTGATGCAATGTGCAATGGGAAGTTTCCACAATATAAATTAAAAGAATATGAAAAAAATAATATAACTATTGAAGTGACTGATGAAGACAAAAAAGCATTTAAAGAAGGTAAGTTAGATTTTATAGGACTTAATTATTATTTTTCAAGTGTATCTACTCCAAAAGAAAATTTATCAGGTGATAAATCTTTATTTGGTGGGATTCAAAATCCATATTTGGAACAAAGTAAGTGGGGATGGGCAATAGACCCTATAGGTTTAAGATTTACCTTGAACTATATTTACAGAAAGTATCAATTACCTATCTTAATTACAGAAAATGGTTTAGGGGCATATGATAAAATCGAAGAAGATGGAACTATAAATGATGATTATAGAATTGAATATTTAAGTAAGCATCTATCTCAAATGAAGTCTGCAATTGAAGAGGATAATGTTGAATGTTTTGGATATTTGATGTGGGGACCAATTGATTTAGTCAGTGCAACTACAGGTCAGATGAGTAAGAGATATGGATTTATATATGTTGACTTAGATGATGAAGGCAAAGGAAGTTTTAAGAGATATAAGAAAAAATCATTTGATTGGTACAAAGAAGTAATAAAATCTAATGGAGAAGTTTTAGATTTTTCTACGGATATAGTAGTAGGGTAGGAATAAGATAAATAGAAGTTAGGAACTAATGTTAATTAGTGTCTAGTAAAGCATTTAAAATAGAGTATAGGGTCTTTAAAGTAAAGTGTGTATTCTTCTTAAAAGTAATGGCAACTAAAATTACTATAAAAAGGAGAATACACATTTTTTATGTTTATACTTAAGTAAATATTTAGACATATTCATAGTATAATTTACTCATTATATAAAAATAGTATGATTTACTCACTATATAACTTTATAAATTTTCTGGAAAAATGTCAGAATATATTGACAAAGAAAAGATTTAAAATTATAATCTATATTAAGAATAGTTTGACAATATAAAAACAAGTATTTTTATAAATAGTGAAATTATTTTTATTGTAAATTTAAGAATAATTTAGGACTACTATAAAGATAAAGGTATAGATGTCATTATATGATAAATCATACTTGTATAGAAAGAATTTTAAAGTATGGCTTATCATTGATTTAATATAATAAATAATTTTTGTTTCTAGTAATAGTTCCTAGGAATAAGATATCTAAATTCGTTTAGAAATAGTCTAATTTACAAAGGAGGGGATGCACTAATAGATAAAATTTCTATATAAAGAAGACTTAAAGTGAAGTATATTCTGATAATATTGGTTTAATGGGTATATTATTATTTCGTTTTAGATATTTTAAGAATAATTTAAGACGTTTATAAAAATGTATTCTATATCTAATATTTAAATAAATATAAGTCTTCCAACATGTATACTAATATAGAGAGTAGTTGAAGTACAATTCTAACTCGTAAAATTATGTAGAAAGTAAAAATCAAAAAGAAATCTAGTAAGTTGATAACTATAGTTAATATTTAGAGAGTTAACTCTAGTTATATTTATTTAGATATTTTAGGAATAATTTAGGACGTATATAATATCATCAAAAAATATCAAGCTATACCATATGTAGTTAAGAATAACTGCATAATATACATTTTATAATTATTGTTTTATTGATAAAAAATTATTATATTTAGGAGGAAACAACAATGGAAAATTTTTGGAATCCACTTACTTGCTTTACTGTATGTGTAATGATTTATGCTTTTAGTGAGTTTTTATCTAAGAAAACAAAAGGTGCAATTTCAACATTGTTATTTGTATGTATTATATTTTTACTAGGATTTTGGACAAATATTTTACCAAAAGACATTACAGGAGCATCAGGGATATTAGCTGCAATGAGCAACTTTGGTATAGCTTTATTAATAACTAACTTAGGAACACTTATAAATCTTGAAGACTTATGTCATGAATGGAAAACGGTTGTAATTGCATTAGTAGGTATTGTAGGAATAGGGGTTGGCTGTTTAACAGTGGGTAGTATGTTATTTGGTAGAGAGTATGCTTTAATAGCAGCACCTCCAATAGCGGGTTCTACTGTTGCTGGTATTATCGTAACAACTGTTGCAGAAGCTGCAAATAGACCTGAACTTGCTGCATTTGTAATTCTAGTATTATCATTTCAAAAGTTCTTTGGCATTCCGATAACTACATATTGTATAAATAAAGAATTAAAATTTAAAAGAGATAACGGGGATTTTTTGAAAGATGAGTCAAAAAGTAATTTTAAACTTCCAAGTATGAGAATTTTTAAAGAAGATTTAGGTAAAAAATCATCTACTTTAGTATATCTTGCAAAGCTTTCATTTGTTGCTATGATTGGTAATTTTGTAGGATTGGCTACTTTAATACCAGGATTTACCCCTGCAAACTATTATTTAAATCCCAACATAGCATGTTTGTTAGTAGGGTTGATTTTTACACGAATAGGTTTTTTAGAAAAAGGAATTTTAGATAAATCTCAATCTAATGGAATTATAATGTTTGGTTGTATGTTGATGTTACCTGGAGGACTTGCTAAGGTAACTCCAACAGCATTGTTTGGGATGATTATTCCAACTATAGGAATACTTGTTGTAGGCTCTGTATTTATAATACTATTTACTGCAATTGTAGGAAAACTATTGGGATATTCTCCAAGAATGTCAGCTGCAATTGGTGTAACTTGTATGCTAGCTTATCCTGCAACACAGATAATTTCCAATGAAGGTATTGATGCTATGGAAGGAACTGAAGAAGAAAAACAAAGGGCAACAGATTATTTATTACCAAAGATGATTATAGGAGGATTTGTTACTGTAACCATTGCATCAGTGGCATTTGCTAGTATAATAGGTCCAATTATATTTGGTTGATAGTAAATAGATTTATAGGAGGAATAGAAAATGATAGGAAGTATATCTATAAATGAGATAGATAAAAAAAGATTCAAACTTGATGATTTAAGTAAGAAAATATGGGAAAATCCAGAAAAAGCATTTAAAGAATTTAAAGCATGTGAAAATACAGCAAACTTTCTAAGAAGTGAAGGATTTGATGTGGAAGTAGGTGTAGGAGGTTTAGCCACGGCTATTAGAGCTAGTTTTGGTTCAGGTAAACCAGTTATAGGTTTTATGGGAGAATTTGATGCATTACCTGGTTTAAATCAAAAAGTTTCAACAAAACAAGAAGCATTTGAATTGGGTGCATATGGTCATGGATGTGGGCATAATTTATTATGTACAGCACATGTAGGGGCAGTAGTAGGGCTTAAAAGAGAGATGATAGAAAATAACTTAAGTGGGACTATAGTATTTTATGCATGTCCAGGAGAAGAACAATTAACAGGTAAAGGATTTATGGCTAGAGGTGGAGCGTTTGAAGGGTTAGACTTAGCTATAAATTTTCATCCAAATAAAATTAGTGAAGCTACAATTGGTACTTCAACAGCTGTTAACTCTGTAAAGTTTCACTTTAAGGGAAAGACTGCACATGCAGGCTCAGACCCTCAAAATGGAAGAAGTGCACTAGATGCTGTGGAACTTACTAATGTGGGAGCTAATTATTTGAGAGAACATGTTACTTCTGATGTAAGGATTCATTATACAATTACAGATGGAGGAGTAGCACCCAACATAGTTCCTGATAAAGCATCAGTATGGTATTATACAAGAGCTTTAAGTAGAGAAGCTGTAGAAAGTACATATGAAAGACTTGTAAAGGTAGCAAAAGGAGCTGCAATGATGACTGAAACTGAAGTTGAAGTAGAATTTTTAGGAGGATGTTATAATACTTTAAACAATCATGTTTTAGCAAATCTTGTATCAGAATGTATGAATGAGATTAAACAAGAGCCTTGGACTCGAGAGGAATTGGATTTTGCAGCTGAATTAGATAGACAAAGCCCACAACAATATAAGGCTATGATAAGTAAATATAATTTGCCAGAAGGAACTCATCTATATTATGGTGGAGGAAATGTTACAAACTTTAATAGTTATGGCTCTACTGATATTGGAGATGTAATGCATATAGTTCCGACAGCATACTTTTTTACAGGGTGTACGAATCTAGGTGCACCAGGTCATAGCTGGCAGTTTACATCTTGTGCAGGAAGTTCTATAGGAGAAAAAGGTATGATATATGCATCAAAAATTATGGCTATGTTTGGAGCTAAAATATTAAATAATCCAGAGATAGCTAAAAAGGCAAAAGAAGAATTTGATAAATCTATGAATGGTAAAACATATAAATGTCCTATTCCAGATGATATTCCAACTCCTTAAAAAGACATGAAGTTTAATATATAAAATTATAATTTTTATATCAGCATCATTTCATTACTAAAAGAAAGTGAGATTTTGCTGACTATCTGATTAGGAGGAAGGAATATGAAAAATTTTTTTAAAGAAGCGCAGTCAATAGAAGGGGAAATTATTAGATGGAGAAGGTATTTACATGAAAATCCCGAAATTGGTTGCAATCTACCGAAAACAGTAACCTTTGTTACCAGTACTTTAGAAAAAATGGGATATTCTCCGAAATTGACGTCTAATAATGGAATAGTAGCTGTTTTAGACAGTGAAAATGGTGGAAAGACCTTATTATTAAGGGCAGATATGGATGCACTTCCTATTATGGAGGAGACGGATTTACCTTTTAAAAGTAAGAATAAAGATGCATCTCATAGTTGTGGACACGATAATCACACAGCAATGCTCTTAGGAGCAGCTAAAATACTTATGGATAATAAGCACTTACTTAAAGGTAGAGTAAAGTTTGTATTTGAACCAGATGAAGAGACTACCAGAGGTGCAAAATCAATGATTGATGATGGTATATTAGAAAATCCTCAGGTCGATGCAGCTATGGCATTTCACAGTATGGTGGGTAAATTTCTTAACACAGGTCAAGTAGCTTATTCACGTGGTCCAGCTATGGCATCTGCGGATATATTTGAAATAACAGTAGAAGGAAAAGCAACTCATGGAGCAAGCCCTGAATTTGGAGTGGACCCAATAAACATAATGTCGCATATACAAATAGCATTAAACACTATACTTTCAAGAGAAAAACCTCAGAAAGAACCTGTAGTTTTAACTATTGGTATGTTTAATGCAGGAAACGTACCAAATGCTATACCAAATAAAGCATCTATGTCAGGAACTTTAAGAACATTTGACCAATTTGTTAGAGAAAAATTAAAAAATAGAATTATTGAAATATCTACAGGAATAGCTAAATCATTTGGAGGAAATGCTAAAGTGGAATTTAAAATGGGGACTCCTGCAGTTATAAATGATTTGGATGTAGGAGATGAGATTGTATCTTATGTTAAAGAAGTTATAGGAAATGAAAATGTAATAGACTTTCCATCTGCAATGGGTTCAGAAGATTTTTCAGAGATTTTACTAAGGGTTCCAGGAGTATTTTTATGGATTGGAATGGGAAGTATTAGTCAGGGATATAATTTTGGTATGCATAATCCTAAAGCAATTTTTAATGAAGAGGGATTAGTTTATGGTTCAGCTTTATTTGCTCATTGTGCAGTAAAATGGTTAGAAAATAATTTTAGTAGATAATAACATAAAATATTATTAAATATCATAAAAGGTATATCTTAAAAAGATGCAAAGATATACCTTTTAGAAAGTCATATATAATTTTACTTAATATTAGATGATAAAATATTTTTATGCATTTTGGATTTTAATATTTATTTTCTGATATAAATAATTTGTATACCCTTTCAGGTCTACCTTTTGTTGAGTTTTGTTTTTCATATAATATAGTAGCGTTTCCAGACTTTAAGAGACTACTTAGAAATCTATTAGCAGTTCTAACTGTTACATTTAAACATGAAGATAATTCCTTAGGAGTAACTTCATCTCTTTGTAGAATTTCAGTAACAGATATAATCTTTTGAATAGTAAGAGTAGACAATTTAGAACTTTTGGCAATTGTATTTATATGTGGAGTTACTTTATTTGAAACAGTAAGTAACTTATCACACAGTAAAGGTCCTATTGTCTCATAATTTTCGTTAACTAAGAAACTGTAATTTAAAGGATTTATTTTAGATTCCTTATTAGCACTTATGGCACTAGACATAGCTTGCTTTATATCATTACCAATTCCATATCCAACACATACTTTAATATTTGTACTATTTTCAATAGATTCTTTTATATAACATGCAGTAAAATTTTTAGTTAATGATTTAATCGTTTCACATTTAGTGAAAATTTTAAAAGAATTACTATTTTTTTCAATTATAAAATCGGTTAATTTATCTTTTTTAATACTATTTAATATTTTATAAACTTGGTCTAGAGTAGAGTCATCATAATTTGTATCTTTAACTGTTATATATATTACACTTGGTTGATTTCCCTTCATTCTATGTAAATGAATATCTTTTATTAAGTTATTAAAAGTATTTTTTAATAAATCTATATCAGGGTATATGAAATGAAAGTTTACTCCTGCATTTTGTAACATAGGAACAATACTACTAAAACGAGTAGTAGAAAAATCGATTTTCCCTTCATTCCATAGATTAATATGTTTTTTTGCAATCTTTTTTTCAAGTTTTGCTATGTCAGATAAACTCATTTTAGATGCATTTTCATCAATACTATCCATTAAGTCTCCAAATGTGCCATTTGATAAATAATATGATATATCTTTTGGATTATCTGCCCAGTCTGTTAAGTCAAAGTATGCTCTGGAAAAATCTAATGTATTATATTTAAAGATAAGCTTTAGAAACATATCATAGTAACTTTGTAAGTCAGTACCAAAATCAACTAGAGGTTTTTTTATAGTTCCAGCCTTTTTTGTAATAGCTTTTTTGGGGATAGGGCCACTAACTGCAAATCCATCAAACCTATCTTCTATTTCTAAATATAAATCTCCAACATGAGAAAAATCTCTATAGATATATATTTTAATTTCTGCATTAATATTTAACTTTTTTATAGAATTATCTACAAACTCTTTTAAAAATTCGGTTGTTATGACTGCTATTTTCATCATAGATTACTTCCTTTTCAATTATTATAATTATTTTATATTAAATATTACATTAATCTATTGTTCTAGTTAAAATCGTATTTCAATTAAATTCAATTAAAATAAATAACTCTTTATAAAAAGCAATTATTTAGGTAGAGGAATATTTGCTAACTTTAATAGTCTTTGTTAACTTTAATTTTATTTAAGTTATTATAGTCTTACTAATTTTATAATTGTAGACTTAACTACTTTATGTTCTTTTATTGTTTATGTAGTTGATTTAGAAGTTATTTTAACCATTTATTTTAATTGAAGTTGTTTGATTTTTAAATCCTTTGTGTAATCTTTGTTTTTCTAGCCATGATAAAAGTATTTCTATTTGTATCACTATATATAATAATATCATGACAAAATATTTATTGTCTAACTAATTATAATCTATCCAAAATGAAAATGGGTGTGAGATATTATTACAACAAATTGTATTAGTATTAAAAAGATTAAAAAATTAAAAAACTAAACAGTTAAATAATTAAACGATTAAGTGACTGTCATATAACAATTTATAATTTTATTTAACAGCCACTTAGGTATTTAAGAGCGATAGAATTGAGTGTATATCAAATTATAATAATTTCCTAGTAAATAATTGAAAAATAAGGTAGTCCATTTTTATATTTGATATCTGGTTTACCTTGAATAAGTGGATATAGATAATTTAGGGCTTCATCAGTTATATAATTACATTCTTCATTTATCCACTCTTTAGGAAAATATTTTGTCTTGTTAGCTATTTTAGAAATATCAGTATGACTAACTTCATACTTATAAGGATTATTGCATGTTCTATTAATGATAGCCATAACTCCTGTATATCCTTTTTTAGATAGTTCTATCCCATATGCACCAACTTCAGCTGCTTGTTTTAAATCAGTATATGAAGCTAAATGCATAGCACATCTTTGTATTACACCAAGTTCTAAGGTTTTTACTCTTGTTGTAATTGATGATGATACTATAAGATTCTTTAGATAGTTGCTTACTCCACCTAATTGGGAATGACCAAATTTATCATGAGCAGAAGTTTTTTGTTCGCATATAAAGTTGCCGTATTTATCCCTTATACCTTCTGATGCAACTATATAAGCCTTATTTTTTTCTTTAAATATTTTTCTAACATCTTCTATAAACTTATCTTCATAGAAATCAATTTCTGGAAGGTATATTAAATCAACAAGTGGAGTATCATTAAGTCTAGCTAGTGAAGAAGAAGCTGCTAACCATCCAGTATCTCTACCCATAGTTTCTACTATAAATATACCATTATTTTTGTATATAGAAAAATCTAAGTATGTTTCCATTATTAGTGTAGAAATAAGCTTTGCAGCAGAACCAAATCCAGGACAGTTGTCAGTTCCTAATAAATCATTATCTATTGTTTTAGGAATACCTATAAATTTTATTTTACAAGTAGTGTTTTTGCAGTATTGAGAAAATTTCATCACTGTGTCCATAGAATCATTTCCGCCTATATAAAATAATGTATCTATTTCATATTCATCTAGTATATTTATAACCCTATCATAATCATAAGAATTTATTTTATAATCAGCCAGTTTGTATCTACAAGAACCAAGACCAGACGAAGGTGTTTGCTTTAAATTTAATACATTATCTTTGTTTAAGGAGTCTGAATCTATTATATTTTTGTTTAATATACCTTCAATCCCATTGATACCAAAATATACTTTATCAAAGTATTTAGTTTCTAAATTTTTTTCATAAATACCAACTGCAGAAGCATTGATAACAGCTGTAGGGCCTCCAGATTGGGCAATAATACAGTTTCTCATTTTACATCTCCCTTTCATTAATATTGTTATGAATGGTACTTTTTATCGAGTAAATTTATATTTATAGTCTGATTATATATTAAATGAACTAGCTATATCAATTGAGTTAGTATAGACAATAAATGCCATAAGAATGTGGTAAAAAACTAACTTTTTATATACAATTAATGTCTATAATTTACCACAATATAAAGGTACTTTTAAGGAGTAGTCAAAGTGTTGTGAAAAAAAATATATCAGTGTAATATTAATTTACAAAGCAAAATAAGTTCACAGTTAACAAAAGCAGAATAAGTTCATAAAAGAAATATATACAGCAATAAAAGTAATGCTAAATAAAAGTAATACTGGATTAAAAAATATTAAAAAAATATCAAAAACTAATATTTAATACTAATTAAAGTAAAATATGGAGGTATACAAATATGAAACACATAAAAATAGCAGCAGGATTAGCACATGTAAATTACGGTCATATATCAGCCGTAGTTAAAGAAGCAATGGATGCAGGTGTAGACTACGTACATTCAGATGCAGCAGATATGCATGACTTAAAAAATATGCAACTTATGGGTGGTCATCAAATAATAGAAGCAATAAGACCAGTGACAGATAAACCAATAGAATGCCATATATACACAAGAGATTGTGATAGATTATTTATAGAAAAAATAGCAGCAGCAGGATGTAACTTGTTGATAATACCAGCAGAACATTTTTTAGGTGCTCCTCTTGCATACATAATAAATTACTGTAGAGAATTTGGTATGAAAGTAGGATTAACAATTGGATGTTACACACCATTATGTTTTGTTGATGAAGCTATATATGATATAGATAGATTGCAAATAGTCGTTCATGGTGTTGATGAAACTGATGGAAAAGATAACTGGGGATGGAGAAAGAGTGCTGTTGATTTAGTAAAAAGAGCTAGAAAAATGATAGACGAAAAGAATCCTAAGTGTGAATTAGCAATAGATGGTGGACTAAGAGCAGACAATATGGAGCCATTAATAGAATGTAATCCAGACGTTGTAATATTATCTTCAGCAATATTCAAGGATAAAGATGGTATAACAGCAGGTGTTAAGAATTGTAGAAAAGCTATAGATGAAGCAGCTACAAAGTTTGGTTTAGAATAAGATAATAAACTATGATAAAAGAGATGCTTTCTTAATGTTTTAAGGAAGCATTAATTTTATGAAAAACTACAGGAAGCTAGACTAATTTAATTGATTTTTTATACTGAAACAATATAATCATAGGAGGTTATTAAATGAAAAAAGAAATGATAAAAGATTATTTACTGATAACAATATCAGCATTTTTAATGGCATTAGCAGTTAATTTTTTCTTTGCAGAACATACATTAGCTCCAGGAGGGATAACAGGATTATCAGTCGTACTTAGCACATTCTTATCAATGCCTGTTGAGAATATATCATTAGGAATATCTATGCCACTTTTAGTAATGGGATTATTATTTTTAGGGAAAGGTTTTGGAATAAAAACATTATATATAACTCTTATGGGCCCATTATTCTTAAAAGTAATACCACAAACTCACATAACTGACAATCTATTAGTAGCAGGAGTGATAGGTGGGTTATTGGTAGGAACTGCTATAGGGATAGCAATAATAAGGGGCTGTAGTACTGGTGGAACTGATTTAGTTGCAATGCTTATTAATAAGGTAATTAAGTTTCTGAAGTTGCCAGTTATATTATTTATGCTAGATGGATTTATAATAGTAGCGTCTGGAATAATAAGTAAGAATTTTATGATATCTATATATTCATTGATATCTTTATTACTCATAATAAAAACAATAGGATTTGTAACTACAAAGTTTGGTAAGAATACTGAAGAAATTAATAATATAAATAATGCTTGTGCTCAATAAAAATAATAAAATTTACTTTAAATATAAAAGTTTAAAAAATATAAAAGCTTAAATAAAAAGATTAAATATAAAAAATGAAGGTGTCTCAAAATGAATTTTTTAGTTCATGAGGCACTTTTTCTATGAAATCAAATATATTTTTATCATTTGGACAATGAAAAATAGGTTTATCTCTATGTTGAGACAAGCCTATTTTTGTTTATTTATAAGATAATATTTTATTTTTTTCAGAATATAGTTTTTTTATAATTGTACTAAGTCTAGAAATATCATTCTTACTTAAAAGAGCATTTATATTTATCAGTTCAGCATTATGTTCAAAGTCTACAGGAGCAGTAGTTAGTATTAAGTCCACATCATCAAAGTTCGTAAATGAAATAGAAGATAGAGGTATAGATTTAACTATATTAATCTGATTAAATTCAAAACTTAACTTTTGGACTAATAAATTAGATACACCATCACTACAGTGACATATTAAAATAGTATTTAGGGGAGATTTGCTTCTATCTATTGCTGATATTAAATATAAAGCAAGATATCCTATTTCGTCATCATTGACTTCATAATTCATCAACTGTTTGATAACAGTATTAGACTCTTTAGCAGCCTTATAAGTATAAGGAAATGTTCTCTTTATATCATTTAATATGGGATTTGTAATAGTAAACCCATAGTTTATTCTGTGTAGAACTGATTTAAGGTGATTAGCAAGAGACTTTATTAATATTAAATCATCCTTTAAGTTTAAGTTTAGTATACTTCCCCAATGAACAGCTATTGCTTCAGATAGATTATACTCTGTAATTTCTTCATTTTTAAGAGGTTCAAGAGTAGTAGTTTTCTTTATTGATTTAAGTAATCCTTCTATATGAAGAAGGATATAACAGACCTCTTCATCAATAAATTCTACGTCAAAAGCTTCACTTAGGTTAGCACATAAAATTTTTGATTTTTCAAAGTATTCATGTTCTAATAATTCTCTAAAAAAACCTTCAGATAAGTTAATATATCTTTTAATTGAAATTCTTTTAATACATATAGCTATATGTATTAAGAAGTTTATATAATACTCATCACTAAGGTTACTTTTTTCTACTTGTAAGGTGTGTAGAGTGATTTGAGATAATTTCTCAAAATCATAGTTAAATAGTTCCTTAAATATTTTTGTTGATGGGGTATCTTTACATTCATTAGATTTCGAGAATAATATTTCTTTAAGTTCAGTATAACTTTTATTAACCGTAGCAAGTTCAAAAATTGCTTTTCGAATATCTTTCTCTTTTCCCTCTAAATATACTCCATTATTGGTTTTTCTAACTAGAGTCACTTTAAAGTTTTGCAAAAAATTTTGAATAACTACCAAGTCTTTATGCACAGTAGCTCTACTAACATGTAGTTCATTGCAAATATCACGAATCCTAAACTTAGAATTTTTAATAAATAATTTACTTAGAATATACCTTTTTCTATCTTCAGGAGAGTATGCATATATACAATTTGATTTATCATTGATATCTCTAATAACTTTAAGTTTTATATCTTCATTACCTAGAATAATAACCCCTGAACCAGTTTTTTTATCTAGGGATAAATTAAACTCTAAAAGCCATTCATCTAAAATAACAAGGTCATTACGAATAGTTTTATTACTAACTTTTAATTCTTCGGCAATAGTATCTACAGTAATATAGTCTGAGCTGTTGAGTAATAATTCAGCAATATCTAATAATCTTTTGTTCAATGCAAACCCTCCTAAATCTTAGTTACTATTTATTAACCTTGGACCAATCTCTTTCAAAAGTATTGGCACCATCTATTGTGAGCTGGTTAAAAGAAGCTTTTTTAAATAAATCATATGTTACAGCTGCATAATCACATCCACAAAGAGATGCTTGAGTTAAGTGGAATACATTTTTAATAGAAGCTGCAACAACTTTAGTATTATATCCATTTATTGATATAAGGTTACATATTTCTGTAAGGTTTTTTATACCATCATTCCCATTTTCATCATTTCTACCTATAAAAGGGAATAGGTAATCAGCACCTGCATTTATAGCTAATGATGCTTGATTTACATTGAAAATCAAGGTACATGCAGTTTTTACACCTTTACTATTTAATATGTTTATAAGTTCTAAGCCAACTTCAGAGAAATTTATTTTTATTATAGTGTTTTTATTTATATTTAATATCTTATCACATGAATTAATTAATTCGTATAAATTATTTCCAATGACTTCAGCAGTTAATATTTCTGGATTTAAATTAGCACATGTCTCAATAAATTCATGGAAGTTTACTTTCTCTTTAAGATACATAGATGGATTAGCTGTTATTCCCTTAAATCCATACTTTAAACACTTTTGAATTTCATCAAGATTAGCACTGTCTATCAAATATTTCATAATTTAATTCTCCTTTAAGCTATTTGTCATAAAAAAGTGTATATACTCTATTTTTATTATTAAGTCAATTATACAATAAGATTGATTATAAAATTATAACATGGGTACTTAATAAAATTTACATAATGATATGGTAATAATAAAACATTTATTGTCTAATAATTGCCATAAGCTTTAGTAAATAAGAGTTAACAGTGAAGGTATTGCCTTAAAAATCCTATGATATGTATAATTTGAATATGAAGGCAATAATTTAAGGGAGGAAAAATATGATTAACTTTTATCAACCATCAAGAATAAATTTTGGACAAGGAACTTTAAGTGAATTACCTAGAATAATAGGAAAATATGGAAAGAAATGTTTGTTAGTTACTACTCCAAATGTAGAGCCATTAGACAAGTTATATAAAAGAGTTACATTGAATTTAATAGAAAAAGGTATAGAAGTTGTACACTTTGATTAAAAAATAGCTACGCACACTCGTGACTTTAGTCATGAGTTAATAGCTAAAATAGTCAGCATATAGGGAAACCTATATGTAGAGATAGGATAGAACCTATCCAATACTACTTGAATTGCTGGAAACCCCTAAAGCTAACCAAACTAAAACATAAGGATGAAATAAACCTAAGTGTGAAAGTTACGAAAGTAGAAAAAATTGGTTAGATGGTATAAGGTTAAATCCTAAGTACTTTAAAATGGGCAATCAGCAGGTAAGCTCCGAATAGGAGAAACTTCAACGACTATTCCTCTTGAGGGAAGTACACTACAAGTTATCGGTAGTGGAAGTGGGTAGACCTTAACGGATAATGCCGAAGGATAAGATATAGTCTGTGCTTGCATGAAAGTGTAAGAAGTTCATAAGAGAACTGCATAGGTAGTAGCGAACTTATGTGAACGACAACCTCAAAAATGATAAAAGTTAAGACTTACGGTTCTTAAATATGTTATTTAAAATTAAATATAAAACCTTCTAAATAATTGTTTTAAATAATTACATTTGTTAATATTATGATAGGTGATTAATATTAAAATCATTAAAAAGTGTATCAAAAAACAATTAAAGTGAGGTGATAGCAGTGAAAAAAGCTTATAAGTTTAGAATGTATCCAAATAAAAAACAACAAGAGTTAATTAACAAAACTTTTGGATGTTGTAGATTTGTATATAATAAGTATCTTGCTAAAAGAATAGAAGTTTATAAAAACGATAAAGAAACTTTTACTTATAAACAGTGTAGTTCTGATTTGACCAATTTAAAAAAAGAATTAAATTGGCTTAAAGAACCTGACAAATTTTCACTACAAAACGCCTTAAAAGATTTAGATAATGCATATAAAAAATTCTTTAAAGAAAAAGCAGGATTTCCTAAATTTAAATCAAAGAAAATTAATAGATTTTCATATAAAACTAACTTTACAAATGGAAACATTATGTATTGTGGTCAATATATAAAACTACCTAAACTTGGTATGGTTAAGATAAGGGATAAACAAGTACCTCAAGGTAGAATACTTAATGCTACTATATCTAAAGAACCAAGTGGTAGATATTATGTATCATTATGCTGTACTGATGTAGATATTGAAGCATTTGAAAATACTAATAATCATATAGGTTTAGATTTAGGAATTAAAGAATTTTGTATCTCAAGTTGTGGAGAATTTATAGAAAATCCTAAGTATCTTAAGAAGTCATTAAACAAGCTTGCTAAATTACAAAGAGAATTATCGAGAAAGACAATCGGTAGTTTAAATAGAAATAAAGCAAGATTAAAAGTTGCAAGACTTCAAGAACATATAGCTAATCAAAGAAATGATTTTCTACAAAAACTATCTACTAAATTAATAAAAGAGAATGATATTATTTGCATAGAAGATTTACAAGTAAAGAATATGATTAGAAATCGTAAACTATCTCGCTTAATTTCTGATGTATCATGGTCAGAGTTTATTCGTCAATTAGAATACAAGGCTAATTGGCATGGTAGACAAATTGTAAAGGTAGGTAAATTCTTTGCAAGTTCACAAATATGCAATAAATGTGGGTATAAAAACGAGGAAGTGAAGGACTTAAATATAAGAGAATGGATTTGTCCTAGTTGTAATGAAACTCACGATAGAGATATAAATGCAAGTATAAATATATTAAAAGAAGGATTAAGAATAATAACAATTCAAAATAAATAACTTATGTAAGAACCGTAGGAACTACGGGGATGGCCTGTGGAGAATTAGTAAGACATATTTTAGTATGCAAAATTCTGTGAAGCAGGAACCCTGTGACTTTAGTCATGGGAGGTTCAGAGAGTAGAGCCAAACCCAACTGTAGAATTAATAAATGAAGGGTTTGAATTAGCTAAAAAAGAATCTGTAGATGTTGTTTTAGCTGTTGGAGGAGGTTCAAGTATAGATACTGCAAAAGTATTAGCATTGACTTTTGGTTTAGAAAAGATAGATTGGGATTATATGTTTAGTACATATACAAATCCATTTAAAATATACGATAAGGTAAGTGAAAAAGAATTACCATTAATAGCTGTATCAACTACTTCTGGAACAGGAAGCCAAGTTACACAAGCAGCAGTAATATCGAGAGGAAGCGAGAAAAATACAATATTTCATCAAAATTGTTTCTCAAAAGAATGTATAGTTGACCCAGAGCTTATGTTAACTCTGCCAGAGAGAATTACTGCATCAACAGCATTTGATGCTTTTACTCATGCATTTGAAAGTTATATAAATCCAAATGCTAATGATTTTACAGAGATAATGTCTGAAAAATCTATGGAATTAGTCATTAACTATCTACCTAAAGTAATGGAAGATAAAAATAATATAGAATACAGAACAAAGTTAGCAGTAGCAGATACATTAGGAGGAAATTCACTGGCAAATGCTGGAGCAGCAGCACCACATCCACTAAGTGAAATAATAGGAGGAGTTACACATATTCCTCATGGTGAGGCTTTGGCTATAGTGTTCCCAAAATTTGCAGAAAAGTTCTATAAGGATAATATAGAGAAATTTGCCAAAGTAGCGAGAATGCTAAACCAAGAATTAGAAAAAGTGGAAGATGATGAAGCAGCTAAAACTTTAGGAAATGAAATAGAAAGTTTTTTAAAGAGAGTGGGACTTAAGACAAAAATGTCTGAGTTT
The DNA here is from genome assembly GCF_001077535.1 of Clostridioides difficile ATCC 9689 = DSM 1296. Taxonomy (GTDB): domain Bacteria; phylum Bacillota; class Clostridia; order Peptostreptococcales; family Peptostreptococcaceae; genus Clostridioides; species Clostridioides difficile. Next base: position 3,436,644 of record NZ_CP011968.1, on the reverse strand, counting down.
AATGTAACAAAGGAACAATTAGAACAAATAACAAGCTGTCCAGTTTTAGGATTTTTACCTTTTGGAAAGAAAGAAGACCTTGTTGAAATATTAGAAAAATCTTACTAGGATGTGATACAAATGCGATATAAATTAATTTGTACTGATATGGATGGTACTTTGATGGGTAAAGGATTTGAAGTATCAGAAGAAAATATTAAAGCACTAAAAGAAGTCATGGAAAAGGGTATCAAGGTAGCCTTAGTTACGGGAAGACCTTATAATGCTATGAAATATTTTACAAGTGTTTTAGGGGATGATATATATATTATATCAACTAATGGGACATATTTTAAATTACTGGGATATGAGTATAAGAAGGTTTTGAGCAAAGAAGCTCTAAAGAAAATCTATACAATAGGTGAAAAGTATAATTTAAACAAACATTTTAAAGGCTGTAAAATAGTTATATCCAACAATGAAATAGGTGAAGAACATCCATATAGATTAATAAATAGTAAAAATAAAGAAGAAGACAGAATTGAAATAATAGAAAATGCAAGTTGTGAAACTTTATTAGAAAAAGCTGATAATGAAATTTTAAAATGTATACTTTTCTCAGAAAACGTAGATTCTTTGAGAGAAGCAAAGGAAGAATTTAAAAAACAAGAAGATTTAGAAGTAGTAAGTTCTGGAAAGATAAATTTTGAAGTTATGAGCAAAGGTACTTCAAAAGGTATTGCAGTTAAAAAATTTTGTGATATATTAGGTATAGATAGCGAAGAAGTTATTTGTATAGGTGATAATGAAAATGATATATCCATGATTAAATTTGCAGGTCTTGGTATTGCTATGGGAAATGCTACAGATGAAGTAAAATCTATGGCAGATTTTGTAACTGATACTAATGTAAATGATGGTGTAGCAAAAGCTTTAAGAAAAATATTATCATAAAATTTTATAATGTGGAGAGTGTGTTATGTTTAATATATTTAAGAAAAAAGAAAATAAGATTGAGAAAATATATAGCCCTTTTAAGGGAAATTTAGTGAACTTAGAAGATGTTCCAGATGCAGTTTTTGCCCAAAAGATGATGGGAGATGGAGTAGCAATAATACCAAGTGAAGGTAAGTTATATTCTCCTGTTGATGGTGAAATAGTCAATGTATTTGATACAAAGCATGCAATAATGATTAAGAGTAATGATAATACAAATATATTAATACATGTAGGTTTAGAGACAATGTCACTAGAAGGAAAGCCGTTTGATGTTAAGGTAAAGGCAGGAGATAAGGTAAAAGCTAAAGATTTAATAATGGAAGTAGATTTAGATTTTATAACGTCAAATGATTTAAATATAATAACTCCTGTAGTTATAATGGATGATGCTGATTCTGTTAAGAGAACAGTAAAAGATAGGATAGAACCTGGAAATGTAGATATTAATAGCATAATAATGGAAGTTGAATAGATATAAGAAGGTGTAGCTAAGGCTACATCTTTTTTTATGTATTTTTGGAATAAACTTACATTAAAAAAGACGTAATAGATAAGTTAAAATATTAGTAATAGATATAGTATGATTTTGTCATAATCTGTTGATTGTTTACCGTATCATTATGGTAACTTAGAGAAGTATTTGAAATATTGAAAAAATAATATTCAAAATTTATAATGTAGATATGAACTGAAATGCTTTGTAAAATTAATATAAAGGGGTGATAAATAATTAAGATGATAGTAAACAAAGAACTAATTATTGATTATTTAAAATCCAATCAAGAAAATATCATAAATGATATTAGAAGTTTAGTTGAAATACCTTCAATTAGAGATGAAAGTACAACAGATATAAATCAACCATTTGGGATAGAAATAAGAAATGCCTTCGATAAGCTTATTCAAATAGCAAAAGACAAAGATTTTGTTGTAAAAGACTTTGATGGATATGCAATTCATATAGAATATGGAGAAGGAGAAGAAGTAGTAGGGGTGCTTAATCATATAGATGTGGTGCCAATATATAATAAAGAACTTTGGAAGAGTAAACCTTTTAAAGTATGTCAAAAAGATAACTATCTTTATGGTAGAGGAGTTAATGACAACAAAGGACCTTTGATAGGGATTTTATATGCATTACTTTTCTTAAGAGAACTTAATGAAAAGCCGAAGAGAAAGATTAGGTTGATAGTGGGTGGAGCTGAAGAGACGACTTGGGAATGTATGGAGCATTACTTTAGTGTCAATGAACAGCCAAAATTTGCATTTTCTCCAGATGGAAACTTCCCAATAGTAAATGGAGAAAAAGGTATTTTATACTTCAATCTAAGAAAGAAAATAGATAAAGATAAATTTAGAAATCACAATTTAGTTGATATAAAGTCAAACAAAGAAGATGGATTTGTATGTGACAAAATTGAGGCTGTTTTTAAAACTAATGATAAGAAAGATTTAGTAGAATCATTAGCTTATTATACAGAGATAGAAGAACTAGAAGAAGGTAAAGTATTAGTAAGATATACAGGAGAAAGGGCTTTATCGAGAAATCCACACAGGTCATATAACTGTGCATTTAGTTTAGCAAAAGATTTAGAGAAAATTAAAAAATTAAATGATAAAGGCGTTATAATAAGGGATATTTTAAATTCATACTTTACAGATGATAATCATGGAAAAAAATTAGGGATATATAAAGAAGATGTAGATATGGGAGTTTCTACAATATGTATAATGAGTATCTTCTTAGAGAAAAATGAATTGAATATGAAAATAGACTTTAGATATCCTAAGGGTATAAGTTGGGAGTTTATAACTAATAGAATTAATGAAATTGGAAAAAAAGAAAATTTAATAGTTGATATATATAAGGATTTAAAATTACTGTATGTAAAACCAGATAGTGAATTAATAAATAAATTATCAAGTGCATATAAACAAGGTTTTGGAAAAGAAGCCGAACTTTTTACAAAAGGAGCTGCATCTTATGCAAGAGTGTTAAAAAATGGAGTTGCATTTGGACCCACAATAGAGGGGGATAATCCAAATTCACATCAGGCAAATGAAAATATAAGTATAGATACATTATACAAAGCAATAGAAGTATATATATATGCATTATATAGCCTGGCATTTCAATAAAAATGGAGGAAATAATACTATGAAGGATAAATTACAAGTACTTTCTGGAGCAATGATGATACCTGTTATATTACTTGTTGTAGCAGGAGTATTTATAGGATTAGGGTCAGCTTTTGCAAATATGGAAAACGTTTCTGCATTAGGGCTTAGCGGACTAATAAAAGAAGGGTCATTTATAAATGTATTCTTTAAAGTAATAAACGATTTAGGATTTATGGTAATGAGATATTTACCAATATTCTTTGTTACAGGTATAGCCTTTGGATTATCTAAAAAGGAAAAAGGATGGGGTGCATTAGGAGGAATTGTTTTATTTATAGGAATGCACACAGTTATAAGTACATTGTTAGCAGCAAATGGTATAAATTCAGATACAGTTACAGCAGAAGCGTTTATGGCATCTGGATTAGGAGAGGCAGAAGCATATAGTCGAAGTTCTTTATATGGTTCTTTCTTAGGAATCTTTTCATATGATTGTAGTATATTTGGAGCTATAATAGCTGGATTTGTAGCTAGTGCAGTACATAACAAATTTGTTGACATAGAACTTCCTAGTGCATTATCTTTTTTCTCAGGTCCAAGATTTTCAATGATTATGATGTTTATAGCATCAATAGTATTGGGTACAGCAATGTACCTTATATGGCCACCAGTAGGGTTGGCATTATCTAAACTTGGTAATTGGATAGGTTCTAGTGGATTATTAGGAACATTTACTTTTGGAGCAATGGATAAAGCATTATTACCATTTGGTATACATCACTTAATTGCATTCCCTATAGAATATACAAGAGTAGGTGGAACAATGGAAGTAGGTGGAGCAATTTACGAGGGTGTTAATAATATAAGATTAGCTCAAATGGGAGACCCAGATACACTATCTTATATAACTCGTAACTTCACAACAGGTCGTTTATTAATACATTTTGCAATATTACCAGCAGCAGCTTTAGCTATGTATAAGTTGGCTGATAATGCTAATAAGAAAAAAGCAATAAGTATATTGATACCAGCAATAGTAACAGCCATGTTGGTAGGGGTAACGGAACCAATAGAGTATACATTCCTATTTGTTGCACCATTATTGTATTTTGTAGCATATGTACCACTGGCAGGATTGACGTATGTATTTACAGAAATGTTCAATGTTTCTATAATGGGAGAATCATTTAGAAATATGTTTCCTAATTTATTACAACCACAAAAAGTGGATGCGTTACCATTATTATTTTTGATACCAATATTTTTTATAGTTACTTATATAATATTTACATGGGCAATCAAGAAGTTTGATATAAAAACACCAGGAAGAAGTTCAGAAGAAGTTAAGCTTTATAGTAAGAAAGAATATAGAGAAAGACAATCTGTAGATGCTGGTAAAACAGCATACAACAATGCAGTAGAAGAGGAAGTAGATGATAAAGATACAAAGCTTGTACATTCTATAATAGAAGGTTTAGGAGGAAGTAATAATATAAAAAATGTTACAAACTGTGCAACTAGACTTAGGGTAGAGCTAAATTCAATTGATGGATTCTATGAAGATGGCTTCTGGGTAAATGAATTGGGTGCAAGTGGAGTTGTTAAAAAGAAAAACTCAGTTCAAGTTATATTTGGTCCACGAGTTATTACAATAGCATCAAAGCTTAAAGCTGTACTTGGAGTAGATTAATGTATATAAAGCTATGTAAATTGATAAGTTTACATAGCTTTTATTTTTTATTATAAAGGTATTATAATAATTTAAAATTTGTGGAAAGTTTGTGTGTATTTAAAATATACTACAGTATTTAAATTATATGGAGAAAAAATTATTTGTGAAAAATGGAATGAAATCATAAAGTAAGAATTATTATACTGAAAATATTTACAATCTCGACATATTATGCTACAATTACTTTGAATTAATAAAAATTAATAAGAATTACCTCATCTAACAAACAGATTGAGGTAGAGGTTGCATTTACTAAGATTAATATTGAAGAGGTTGGAAACCAATGAGGCAATATAAAAGGAGTAAGTGCCGAAGTGCTAGTGTCCGAAGCTAGTGCTGGGACTGTATTTAATAGGTACAGTACTGTCATCAAAATTATCCCGAATTTTGATGGAGAGCTATCTTAAACAAGATAAAGGGAAGATGCAGGTATGTTGTATTTAGCACATTTAGCTCAACATGTATCCATGTTGAGCTTTTTTACATCTATACAAAATAGGATAAAGAGATGCAATAATAAAATATTTAATTTAAAAAGTGGGGAGATTAAAAATGAGCAGTTTAAAAAAGAAAAAGTTTACTATGCCACAGACACTTACAATAATATTTTTGCTAATAGTGTTAATGGCAATTCTTACTTGGATAGTGCCAAGTGGAAATTTTGAAAGAGTAGATATAGACGGAAGGTCAGTTGTTGTAGCTGGAACTTATGAAAAAGCACCATCAAATCCACAAGGAATTACTGATGTATTTACAGCACCTATAAACGGATTTATAGATGCAGCTGAAGTAGTTGGATTTGTTTTAATAGTTGGAGGAGCTTTTGGGATAGTTAATAAAACAGGAGCTATAGAAGCTGTTATAGCTCATACTGTAAATAAAATGAAGAAGTTTCAATTTTTAATAATACCGATTTCAATGATTCTATTTGGACTAGGTGGGACGACGTTTGGAATGAGTGAAGAGACACTACCTTTTTATATGATATTTATTCCACTTATGACCAGTATGGGATATGATTCATTGACAGCAGTGGCCACAGTATTTATAGGAGCAACAGCTGGATTTGGAGCAGCTACTACGAATCCTTTCTCTGTAGGAATAGCACAAGCATTATCACAAATAGTACCAGGTTCTGGAATAGAGTTTAGAGTTGTTATGTTTATAATATATATGGCTATATCTATAGGATTTGTTATGATGTATGCCAATAAAGTTAAAAAAGACCCTAAAAAATCTTTAGTACACGATATATCACTAAATCAAGAATTAATGGTTAATAGTGATACAAATATAAAGGAATTTACAAAAAGAGAAGCCATGGTAATAGCCATTTTCACAATAGGTATGGCGATTATGATATATGGAGTTTTAAGACTAGAATGGTACATAACTGAAATTGCAATGATATTTACAGCTATAGGTATAATATCAGGAATAGCATCAGGGCTTAAACAAGATGAGATAGTTAATTCATTTATAAGTGGAGCAGGAGATTTAATTACAGCAGGATTGTGTATAGCATTTGCACGTGGAATCGTAATAATAGCAGAAAATGGATTTATAATAGATACAATTTTAAATTCTGCAGCAAATTTATTAAATGGATTACCAAAAACTATATTTATAAATTTAACTTTCTTAATAGAAGGATTAATAGCATTTTTAATACCATCAGCATCAGGGCTTGCATCACTTACAATACCTGTACTTGCACCACTTGGCGACTTAGTAGATGTATCAAGACAAATGATAGTTACAGCTTATCAATTTGGTATAGGTGTAACTAACTTAATAACACCTACATCAGGTGTTTTAATGGGAGCACTAGCAGTAGCCAATATTCCTTGGTCAAAGTGGGTTAGATTCGTAATTCCTTTAATGGTAGTATTAACAATTCTTGTAATGGCATTTTTGACAATAGGATTATATCTAGGATTCTAGTAGGAGGTAAATTATGATAGAGAGTATAAAGAAGAGAGCTTATGAGATAGAGAATGAACTTGGAAAAGAAATTGAAGAAGTTTGTAATTTTATATTTAACAATCCTGAATTAGGGGAAGAAGAATACATATCATCAAAATACTTAGTAGAAAAAATGAAGGAATATGGATTTGATACAGTTTATCCATATTGTAATATGGAGACTGCTTTTAGAGCTGAATTAGGAGATAATGATGGACCTACCATAGCATTTTTAGCTGAGTATGATGCACTTCCTGGATATGGAGAAAATAAAGAACCAGCTCATGCTTGTGGACATAACTGGATTGCAGCATCTACACTAGGAGCTTGTATAGTATTAAGTAAGTTAAAAGAAAATTTTAAAGGAAAAATTGTACTAATAGGAACACCAGCTGAAGAAACAACAGGAGGAAAATGTGATTTAGTTAAGGCAGGAGCTTTTGATGATGTTGATGTAAGTTATCAAATGCATATAGAAGCTTTTAATAATATAAACTGTAAGGCTTTGGCGATAGATTCATTAGAGTTTAGTTTTGAAGGGGTATCAGCACATGCAGCTAGTCACCCTCATATGGGAGTCAATGCACTAGATGCAGTACAACTTACTTTTGCTGGGATAAATGCACTAAGACAACATGTAAAATCAGATGTTAGAATACATGGTATAGTTTCAAATGGAGGAGAGGCTCCAAATATAGTTCCAGAAAAAGCAGCCTGTAAGTTTTTCGTAAGAGCTGCTGAAAGAAGTTATTTAGATGAAGTAACTAAAAAAGTTATAAACTGTGCAAAAGGTGCAGAGTTAATGACAGGAGCTAAGCTTTCTTATAGATACTTTGAAAATTCTTTTGACAACATAATAAATAACAAAGTACTTCAAAAGATAACAAAGAATAATTTGATTGAGGCAGGTATAACAGATATATTAGAAGGTAAAGATGGTCCAGTAGGTTCTACAGATATAGGTAATGTAAGTCAAGTTTGCCCTACTATGTATACAGAAATAGCCTTAGATATAAGTCCAATGGTATATGTTCATGAAAAAGAATTTCTAAATTATGCAAATTCTGAGGAAGCTTATGATAAACTTCACAAAGCAGTAAAGGCAATGGTAGGATGTGCATTAGAAATTTATTTAGAAGATGGACTACTTGATGAGATTAAGAAAAACCACTTAAATTAAAAATAAATGGGTATTACTTAAAGAAAGTAATACCTTTTTTATTTTGTTTATTGATAAAAATAGTACTTTGAAGATTCAATTTATATAATTTATTTAAAATTAAAATATTGAGAAAAAGTTGACACTAAAAAATAAATTTGCTAACATATAATAAATAATAATTAAAATAAAATACAAACGGATAGTGATTGTTTAAATACAAGCTAAACCTATTTATTACTCAGGACTCATGGGAGTCTATTTAATGTGTAATAAATAGGTTTTTTTTTATGTAATAAATTACATTTTAAATATTCTAAATAATTAAAAAAGATTTATTTTAACTTAATGCTAATAAAGGGGGCATCACAATGATTATTGAAAAAATACTCAATAATAATGTAATTATTACAACTGATGAAAATCATAAGGAAATAGTAGTTATGGGGAGAGGTTTAGCTTATAAAAAACGTACAGGAGAGCATATATCAAAGGATAAAATTGATAAGATATTCAAACTTTCAGACCCAAATATATCTGATAAATTTAAAGAACTAATAGCAGATATTCCTATAAGATATATGGAATTATCAGATGAAATAATTTTATATGCTAAAGAAAAACTAGGGAAAAGATTAAATGATAGTATTTATATTTCTTTAACAGACCATATGTATACTGCAATAGAAAGAGCTCGTGAAGGAGTAAGTGTAAAAAATGTATTACTTTGGGATATAAAAAGATTTTATAAGAGTGAATTTAAAATAGGGTTAGAGGCATTGGATTATATAGAAAAAAAATTTGAAATTAGACTATCAGAAGATGAAGCTGGATTTATAGCACTGCATATAGTTAATGCACAAATGGATCAAAGTATAAAAACTATATATGAGATTACACAAATAATACAAGAAATTTCAAATATGGTTAAATACCATTACAGAATAGTATTTGATGAAGATTCAGTTTATTATCATAGATTTATTACTCACTTAAAGTATTTTGCAGAACGAATTGTTAGTAATAATTTACATGAAAATAATGAAGATGATTTATTAAATGTAATAAAAGTTAAATATAAAAATGCTTATAAATTCATAGAAAAGTTGGATGAATTTATACATAAAAAATACAACTACGATTTAACAGATGAGGAAAAATTATACTTAACTATTCACGTTGAAAGAGTGGTAAGTAAAAGTATTAAGTCAGATATAAATCCTAATAATTAGGTTTATATATATTGGGTGGTGACATTAAGTTGGCCAAACCTTCATATTTCAAAAAGAAAATGGAGGAGAAAAAATGAGAAAGTATGAACAACTATCAAAAGAAATCATTGCGAATGTAGGAGGAAAGGATAATATTAGCAGTTTATCTCACTGTATAACGAGGCTACGTTTTAAATTAAAAGATGAGTCAATAGCAAATGATGATGTGCTAAAAAAAATGGATGGTATAGTTACTGTAATGAAAAGTGCAGGTCAATACCAAGTAGTTATTGGTAATCATGTTCCAGATGTTTATGAAGTTGTGTGCGATTTGGCTGGATTAGGAGGAGATACAATAGATAATTCAGATTCAGATGCGCCAAAAGGATTACTTAATAAGTTTATAGACATAATATCAGGAGTTTTTCAACCAATATTAGGAGTTCTGTGTGCTGCTGGTATGATAAAAGGATTTAATGCAGTATTTACAGCATTGGGTTTGTATGGAGAAACTGATGGTGCATATATTATGTTAAATGCAATTGGAGATGCAATGTTCCAGTATATGCCAATAATTCTTGGATATACAGCTGCTAAGAAATTCAAATTAAAACCATTTATTGGAATGCTTATAGGTGCAGTTTTATGCTATTCAGGTATTCAATTAGATACTCTAGCATCTACAGGTCAACCTTTATACAATCTATTTACTGGAACAATATTTGAATCACCAGTATATATAACTTTCTTAGGATTACCAGTAATAGCAATGAACTACACTTCAACAGTAGTACCAGTAATTTTAATAGTATTATTAGCAGCTAAGTTGGAGAAAGTGTTTGCTAAAATAATACCAGATGTAGTAAAGAATTTCTTTGTACCAATGGCAGTTTTATTAGTTTCTTTACCATTGGGATTTATGGTTATAGGGCCTATAGCTACCTATGCTTCTAATATAGTTGGAAATGGATTTTTAGCTTTATTTAACTTTTCACCAATTTTATGTGGTGCATTAACTGGTTTATTGTGGCAAGTGCTTGTAATATTTGGTCTACATTGGGGATTAGTACCAATAGCTATGTCAAACCTTATGACTATGGGGTTTGACACAATATTAGTGGGAGCATTTGTACCATCTTTTGCACAAACAGCAGTAGTAGCAGCAATGTACTTTAAATTAAAAGATAAGAAGATAAAAGAGCTGTGTATACCTGCAGTTATTTCAGGGATATGTGGTGTAACAGAGCCTGCAATATATGGAATAACTTTACCAAGAAAAACACCATTCATATATAGCTGTGTAGGTGGTGGTGTGGCAGGAGCTGTAATGGGGATAATGAATGTAAAAAGTTATGTAATGGGTGGACTTGGAATATTTGGTATACCTAATTATATAAATCCAACAACTGGAGATATGAAAGGTGTTTATGCAACTATAATAGCAATAATAGTAGCTATTGTAGTAGGATTTGTTTTAACATTATTTTTTTGGAAAGATGATGCTATAGTAGAAATTTCTAAAGATGATAATGGGCAAGGCGTTATAGAAAAAAACAAAAGAGAAGTAGTATATAGCCCAATAAAAGGTGAAGTAAAGGCTTTGGAGCAGATACAAGATGCAGCGTTTTCAACAGGTATATTGGGAAAAGGTGTAGCAATAACACCTAAAGAAGGAAAAGTAGTGGCACCATTTGATGGGACTGTAATGACTTTATTTCCAACAAAACATGCAATAGGAATTATATCTGATAATGGTTGTGAACTATTGATACATATAGGGTTAAATACTATTCAGTTGGAAGGTAAATATTTCAAATCTTTTGTTAATCAAGGGGATAAGATTAAAAAAGGTCAGACATTAATAACTTTTGACATAGAAAGTATTTCAAAAGAAGGATATTGCTTAGAAACACCAGTAGTTGTTACTAATTATTCTGATTATGTGGATATTGTAGAAAATACACAAAAGCATGTAAATAATAGTCAGAAATTGATAACTGTTTTAGCGTAAAAGAGAGTTCTATTAATTAAGAATTATATATATGTATTTTTATTTTAAAATAAAGTTACTATAAATAAATTATTGGAGGTAGAATTATGGCACTTAGAAAAGATTTTTTATGGGGTGGAGCAACAGCAGCAAATCAATGTGAAGGTGGATATAAAGAAGATGGTAGAGGTCTAGCTAATGTTGACGTTACACCGCAAGGAAAAGATAGATTTCCAGTTTTGGCTGGGAAAATGAAAATGTTTGAATGTGATGATGAACACTATTACCCAGCTCATGAAGCAATAGATATGTATCACAATTATAAAGAAGATATAAAATTATTTGCTGAGATGGGATTTAAATGCTATCGTATGTCAATAGCATGGACTAGGATATTTCCAACAGGAGTTAAGGATGTTCCAAATGAAGAGGGACTAAAATTCTATGAAGATTTATTTGATGAGTGTTTAAAGTATGGAATAGAACCAGTAGTAACAATCTGTCATTTTGATGTTCCCATGTATTTGGTAAAAAAATATGGAGCATGGAGAAATCGTAAGCTAGTAGACTTATATGTAAAATACTGTGAAGTTATTTTTACAAGGTTTAAAGGTAAGGTAAAGTATTGGCTAACATTTAATGAAATAAACATGATACTTCATTTACCATTTATAGGTGCAGGTCTCTATATTGAAGAGGGAGAAAATGAAGAACAAATAAAATACCAAGCTGCACATCATCAATTAGTTGCGAGTGCGTTAGTTACTAAACTAGCACATAACATAAATCAAGAATTTAAAATAGGGTGTATGTTAGCAGCAGGAAATACTTATCCTAATACTTGTAACCCACTAGATGTATGGAAATCTATAGAAAAAGATAGGGAAAATTACTTTTTTATAGATGTACAATCTCGTGGAGAATATCCAACATATGCATTAAAAGAATTGGAGAGAAAAGGAATAAATATAGTGATGGAAGAAGATGATAAAAAGATACTTAAAGAGAACACAGTAGATTTTATTTCGTTCTCATATTACTCATCAAGACTTACAAGTGCAGACCCAAAAGTAAATATTTTAACAGAAGGAAATGTTTTTGCAAGTCTTAAAAATCCATATCTAGATGCAAGTGAGTGGGGATGGCAAATAGACCCATTAGGGCTTAGAATAACTATGAACTCTTTATATAACCGTTATCAAAAACCATTATTTATAGTTGAAAATGGACTAGGAGCAGTAGATAATCCAGATGAAAATGGAAATATAAATGATGATTATAGAATTGATTATTTACGTGCTCATATAAAAGCCATGATAGATGCTGTTGAGTTAGATGGTGTTGATTTATGGGGGTACACACCATGGGGATGTATTGACTTAGTAAGTGCAAGTACTGGAGAAATGAAGAAGCGCTATGGATTTATATATGTGGATAAAGATAATGATGGAAATGGAACTTTAAAACGCAGTAAAAAGAAGAGTTTTGCCTGGTATAAAAAAGTAATAGAATCAAATGGTGAAGAATTATAATAGGAGGATATAGGTATGTCATTTAAAAAAGATTTTTTATGGGGTGGAGCAACAGCAGCAAATCAATGTGAAGGAGCATGGAATTTAGATGGGAAAGGTCCTTCTTGTTCAGATATGTGTACTGGAGGTTCTCAAAAAGTAAGTAAAAGAATAACGAGAGTTATAGAAAAAGGAACATTTTATCCAAGTCATGAAGCAATAGATTTTTATCACAGATACAAAGAAGATATAGCTTTATTTGCAGAAATGGGATTTAAGGTATTTAGATTTTCAATAGCATGGACTAGAATATTTCCAACTGGAATGGAGAAAGAACCAAATGAAGCAGGACTTAAATTTTATGAAAATGTGATAGATGAATGTTTAAAATATAATATAGAACCATTAATAACAATATCTCACTATGAAATACCATTTGCAATAACAGAGAAATACAATGGATGGGTTTCAAGAGATGTAATAGACTTGTATATGAATTACTGTGAAACAATATTTAAAAGATATAAAGGAAAAGTAAAATATTGGCTGACATTTAATGAAATAAATTCAGCTACAATGCCTATGGGAGGCTACTTATCACAAGGAATATTAAATGAAGGGACTACAGATTTTATAAACCAAGTAGATATACTTCAACTTCGTTTTCAAGGGTTACATCATCAATTTGTAGCAAGTGCTAAGGCTGTTAAGTTAGCTCATGAAATAGATTCAAATTATCAAGTTGGATGTATGCAAATATTTGCAACAATGTATCCTTATACTTGTAATCCAGATGATGCAGTTAAAACTCAAAGAGATAGTAGAGTAATGAATTATTTCTGTGGAGATGTACAAGTGCGTGGCGAATATCCAACTTATATGAATAGATATTTTGGAGAAAATAATATTGAAATAAAAATGGAAAAAGGAGATTTAGAAATTTTAAAAGAAGGTTGTGTAGATTTTTATACATTTAGTTATTATATGTCTACATGTGTAAGTAGTGATTCTAAAGAAGATAATACAAGTGGCAACATATTAGGTGGAGTGAAAAATCCATATCTTAAGTCTAGTGAATGGGGATGGCAAATAGACCCTGAAGGGCTTAGATATGCACTAAATGAAATTTATGATAGATATAGAATACCTATGATGGTAGTTGAAAATGGTTTAGGAGCTTATGATAAAAAAGAATCTAATGGAGTGATAAATGATGACTATCGTATAGAGTATTTAAAAGCACATATAGAGCAAATGAAGGAAGCTGTAGAAGATGGTGTTGATTTATTTGGATATACTCCATGGGGATGTATAGATTTAGTAAGTGCATCTACTGGTGAGATGGCCAAGAGATATGGGTTTATATACGTGGATAAGTATGATGATGGAAGTGGAGACTTGTCTAGGATTAAGAAAAAGAGTTTTGACTGGTATAAACAAGTAATAGAATCTAATGGTGAAAGGTTATAGTATGTAGATACTGTTTGTACTTAGAAGAGTAGTAAATAGTGTTTATATATACAATTTTTTATTACAAAAAAGGTGGAGTAACGAATCGTTATTCCATCTTTTTTATAATGCATTTAATGGGTAAAAGTGATATATGATTTGTACAATTAACCTATAAAAATAGATTAATAATATAAAGACTTATAAGCTATAAGTGCTAAGTCTGTAAATACTATTGAGGAACTTTAGAATAAAATTAAGAAAATTATTAATTTGGCACAATTTTTGCTCTATAGAAGTTTAGGAAATATGATAGATATTGCAACTATGATATTTAGGGACATAAAACTAATAAAGGAATATGTTAGTATACTAAATGTACAATTTTTTGTGCTGTTAAAGTGAAAATCAGATGTATATTATAAAAGAGTAGAGTATATTTTAAAAGGAGTAATCAAATGAAAACAATAGCAGTAGTAACTGATGGGTTGTCTAAATTAGAATGTTTCTTAAATAAAAATCTAGAAATGATATTTAAAGATAAAGTAATGATAAAAAATTATTATTTAAATAAAATAACAGAGAAGGAATTAATAAAAGATGACATAATATTGGTAATGATAGATGATAGAGTATTAAAAATAAAAAAATATGTAGAAGATGTCTCAAAGATAATAACTATAAATAGGAGTATAAAGCAAAAGGATATATATAAGTTATTTTCATTGCCAGAAGGAATAGATGTATTAGTAGTAAACGATAATAAGCATACTGTATTGGAAACAATATCTAATTTATACAATATAGGAATAAATCATCTGAATTTTATACCATACAATCCCAATGAAGAATATAGAAATATTAAGATAGCTATAACGCCAGGAGAGGCAAGTTTAGTTCCAAAATATATAGAAGAAGTTATTGATTTAGGCCATAGGTATATTGATAGTTCAACGTTTATTCAAATAATAGCAAAACTCAAACTGGATGATAAAGAAATTACTGAAAGGCTAATTAAGTATACAGATGAAATAATTAGTTTATATTCAGGAATAAATACTAAATACAAAGAACTTACTATAAAAGCAGATGAACTAAATTCCATAATAAATTTATCAAACTTAGGTATGGCAATGGTATCAGATAAGGGAAACATAATTATTTGCAATAATAGTTTAGGGGATATACTAGATATTCAAAGTAATATTATAGGGAAAAATATAGATGAATTAGAGAATGAGAATATTAAAAAGATTTTTAGTTTGAGTAAGGCACATGATGAAGTTATAAAATTTAATAATAAGTACTTAAACGTAAATAAGTATAATATAGAGAGTTTTGGAAGGGTTACTGGATATTATTTTTGTATTCAAGAAATAACTTACATAAGAAAATTGGAGCAAAACCTATCAAAGAAGCTTAGAGAAAAGGGACAAGTTGCTAGATATACTTTTGATGATATAAAAACAGTTTCAACGAAGATGGAAAGAACTAAGAAATTAGGTATGAAAATAGCTGAATCTGATTATACAATTCTTATAACGGGAGAAAGTGGAACGGGAAAAGAACTCATGGCTCAGTCTATTCATAATGCATCACCAAGACATAGTCAGCCATTTATTGCGATAAACTGTGCAGCTATGCCAGAAAATTTACTTGAAAGTGAACTTTTTGGATATGAAGAAGGTGCTTTTACAGGAGCTTTAAAAGGAGGTAAAAAAGGATTATTTGAACAGGCTAACAATGGAACTATATTTTTGGATGAAATAGGAGACATGCCTATATACTTACAAAGCAAATTACTTAGAGTATTACAAGAGAATCAAGTAATGAGGGTTGGAGGAGAAAATGTAATAGATATAGATGTTAGAGTAATTGCGGCTACAAATAAAAATTTATTAGAAATGATAAAAGGAGATAGATTTAGAGCAGATTTATACTATAGGATAAATGTATTGCCCATAAATATACCACCTTTAAGAGAGCGAAAAGAAGATATAGAAGCTATGTTAAAGCATTTTATGAAAAGGAAGAGAGCAATTAGTCAAGATGTTCAAGACATTATTAATGCATATGAATGGCCAGGTAATATAAGAGAATTAAAAAATACTGCTATGTATATTAACATTATGAGTTCTGAGGATGTTATTTTAATAAATGATTTACCTCATAACTTATTAAATATAACTGAAGATTTTAGTAAAGAAATAAGTATATTAAAGGATAGAACATCTATAGAGAAAGTAAAGTTAGTAATGGAGTGTTTAAAAAATGCCAATAATCTTAATAAAAATATAGGTAGAAATGGTATTGTTAATTCAATAAATGAATTAGGCTACAATATAACAGAAGGTGAGGTAAGGGGAATACTTAATATGTTAAAAGAGCTGGATTTGATAATATGTGAATCTGGTAGAAAGGGAAGTGAATTAAATAGAAGGGGAAAAAATATATTAAACAGTATTTAATAGGTTGATAAAAAGGAAAATCTAAATGCCTATTTTACCTATTAGTTGTACTTAAAACAATTTAAAAAAGTCAAACTAAACAGGATTAAAATAAAATATAAGTAAATAAAGTTATTTATATTACTCGTATTCAAAAAAAGTATTTCTAAAATAAATTATAATGTTCAAATAAATAAAATCTTGGTATGCTACTTGCTCTTTAAGAGAAGTAGCATTTTTTATTGTTCACAAATAAGTTAAGGGGTGAAGAAATTGGCTAAAAAGAAATATCCAATAATAGGAATATCAGGTAATTTACTAATTGATGAAGGAGGAATGTTTCCTGGCTATGAAAGGGCTTATGTAAATAATGATTATATACAATCAGTAGTTATGTGTAAAGCTATACCATATATTGTACCGATTGTATATGATGATGAGATTATAAAGGAACAGGTATCTAATATAGATGCGCTTATACTATCTGGGGGACAAGATGTAAATCCACTCATATGGAAAGAAGAACCTCATAATAAGTTGGGGGCAATATCACCAAAGAGAGATAGTTTTGATATGAAATTATTAAAACATGCTTTAGATATGAAAAAACCAGTTTTAGGTATATGTAGAGGAGAACAAATTATAAATGTAACTGAAGGAGGTAGTTTGTATCAAGATTTATCTTTAATTGAAGGTGCTTATATTAAACACAATCAGCAACATCTATCTAATGTACCTACACATACAGTACAGATAAAGGAGGGGACAAAATTATATGAAATATTAGGAGAAAAAGAAGTTTTAGTTAATAGTTTTCATCACTTAGTTGTCAACAAAGTAGCACCGGGATATATTGTTTCAGCTACATCTAAAGACGGTTTAATTGAAGCTATAGAAAAGGAAGGAAGTGAGTTTGTAATAGGGATACAATGGCATCCAGAAATGATGACTAGGGATTATGATAATATGAAAAAAATATTTATGGCAATAGTTAAAGAAGCATCTAAATAAAAAATATAAATATATTAAGTTGGCTTTGGGGGGAATAACAATGGAAAAAGGCATTAAGTTAGGTTTTTGGAGTATTGTACTATTAGGAATCAATGCAATAATAGGGTCAGGTATATTCGGGTTACCTGGTGATGCTTATACAGATATAGGTCCAGCAAGTATATTAGTATTAGTTTTTTGTATGCTTTTAGCTGTTTCTATTGCTTTATGTTTTGCTGAAGCAGGTAGTTGGTTTGATACTGATGGAGGGCCCTATCTTTATGCAAAAGAGGCATTTGGAGATTTTGTTGGATTTGAAGTTGGATTTATGAAGTGGATAGTTAGTATGATTGCTTGGGCTACTATGGCAAATTTCTTTGCTGTAACACTATCATCTGTATGGCCACAAGCAGCAGAACCACTTACTAAAAATATAATAATTGGTATATTAGTTGTAGGGCTTGGGATTATAAATTTTATGGGAATGAAACAATCTAAGCACTTAAATAATATCATGACTATAGGAAAATTATTACCAATAGTTTTATTTATAGCTGTAGGATTATTCTTTATAAAGGGTTCTAATTTTACCCCATTTGTAATAATACAAAAAGGTCAAAGTGCGTCATCAGCTTTTGTAGCAGTATCTATAACTTTATTTTATGCTTTTACAGGATTTGAATCTTTAGCTGTTGCAGCAAAAGATATGGAGAACCCTAAGAAAAATGTACCTAAAGCATTGGTAATGGTAATGTTTGTAGTATCAGTAATATATATGCTTATACTGGGAATAAGTATAGGGGTGTTGGGTAATGGCTTAGCAGGGTCAGCTACTCCTGTTGCAGATGCTGCCATTAAGATGTTAGGTCCTATAGGCGGGTATATAATTACAATAGGAACTATAGTATCTGTTGGAGGTATAAATATTGCATCATCCATATTTACACCAAGGTCTGCTGCTGCTTTGGTTGAACAAGGATTAATGCCTAAGTCTATAAGAAAAACTAATAAAAATGGAGCTCCTTATATAGCAATTATAGTATCTGTCATAGGAACTTTACTAATAGCATGGTCGGGTTCATTCACAACATTATCTCAAATAAGTGTTGTATCTAGATTTATTCAATATATTCCTACATGTCTAGCTGTACTAATATTGAGAAAGAAGTATGCTGGTAAAGATGTAAATTTTAGAATACCTGGAGGAGCAATTATACCAATATTTGCAGTTATTATAAGTATATTATTACTGATAAAAGCAGGTATTGATGAACCTATGAAGATAGTTTGGGGATTAGGTGGGATGATAATTGTAGTTCCTATATATTTCTATATGACTAAAGTATATTCAAAGAAATATAATGATGTAGAAGTCAAATAATTATTGTAATCTATAGAGATTCTATAAATATTACTTTGAATTTAGGGAAATGGGGCTGTATCACTAGAAAATAGTGCTACACCCTTTATTATACAAGAATCCCAAGTTCAAAAGAGTTTGGGAGTCTTGTATAATAATTGTGTGTTAAAACAAAATGGTATATAGTTTAATTATACTACTTATGGCGATAATTATCAATTTAAATTACCACTAAGTATTGATTACATGATTCCAAAAGATGATTCTGTAAGGTTATTAAGTCAAATTATTGAGTAGATGAATTTAGAAAAATTATATAAGACTTATGCTCGAATTAGAGGAAATAGAGTAACCCCTAGACAACTTTTGAAAATTATAATATATACAAACATTAACTGTATTTATTCTTCAAGAGAAATAGAGTCATCTGCTAATAGATATACTTTTGTTTGAAAAAAGCTATAAATAAAAATATGGCTAAAATGATGAATAATATATCTGACTTCATATTAAAATGTGAGATTGATTTTGGTATTAAAATAATTTATAAAGATAAAATTAAAATCCATCATTTAAGGAAATTTTTAAAGAAGGTTAAAAAATATCAAAAGAATCAAATATAACATTTGTTCATGGAAAGGGAAAGAACAAATCTATAGAGCAATTAAATGATTGTATTGATAGATTGAAAAAATATACTAAAGACCTTCATATAATGAGTGAACGAAATAGTTATTCTAAAACAGATAATGACGCAACTTTTATGAGAATGAAAGAAGATCATATGAAAAATGGGCAATTGAAACCAGCATATAATATACAATTTGGTGTAGATTCAGAATATATAGTTTTGGTAAGTTCAGGACATCAACCCACTGATACTATAACATTAATACCATTTTTAAAATCTATTTAGTTCCATACAAAGTTTAAATATCCTAAAATAGTGGATGATTCTGGGTATGAAAGTGATGAAAACTATACATTTTTAGAGAAATATAAAATAAATAAAATATTTTTAAAATAGAATAGTAAAAGGGAAAACACAAATATTTTTTTATTCTGTACTGTTTATATAAAAAATAAAAATATCTTTATTTTAAAAATCATTAATTTACATAAGTGATGTTTATATGTTTATTACTTATAAAAATAAGTTAAACAAAAAAATATTTAAGTAAAGTAATTTAAAAGGCTGTTTTAAAGAGCTTTAAAAGACTTGTAACGTTTTTAAATAATAAACCAATAAATTTTTTATTTATAATAAAAACAAAATCTCTTAAAATTCCAATAAAAGGATTTATTTTAATCTTTTTATAAGATCGTTTTTTAACTTACTAATTTGTTTTACTGATAAATTTATATCTAAATCAACAATTTCATCATAACTTTTGTGGAAATTATAAAGTTTTATTGATTATCCTAGTCATTTAATAAATTACTTTTTTGTAAAATTTTAATATTAAATTATAATTTTATGCTAAGAATTATAAATTTTGAGAAGTTAATTTACAATGTATTACATAAGTTTATCAAATATAAAATTATCATCTTAAACTTTGATAATTTTTTAGTTATATTTTCTATTTATTTTGTTATTTTATTATTTATTTTGATATTAAAAAAGAATAATTTTGATTTATCAAAATTATTCTTTTACTGGAAGTTTATGAAGTACTACATTTTACTATCTTTTATATTTATTTTTAAAATAAAGGAAATAACGTATAAAACTAATGATATAGTTGCTGACACTCCCAATGTTATATATAACCATGTTGGAACATATCTATCAACAGTTTGAATACCTGTAGTTGCTGTAATAAATAAAAACACACCAAATATGCTTAGAAATATGCTTCTTAATTTTACTATTTTTCTTAAAAAATTTTTCTTATTTTCCATGTTATTCATATCCATCCCACCTTTTTAAATAATAGCAACAACTTCCAGATGTATATAATAATATCAGATTTAATCTATAAATTATAGTATTTAATATTTTATTTAAAGCCTAGCTACTGTTTTGTTTTATTTTTTTATCTTATATATAAAATTTAAAAATTAAAATATTAAATTCTGTTAAAAGTTCACATAAATAAAAAAGATTTAACATTTAAATAAAAATTAAAATATAGTAAAATAGAATAATTAAATTTAAATTGTTGTTGAAATTTTTTTGATTTCATGCTACCATTGTAGTATAAATAATGATTAGAAACGTTTCGAGTTAATTACTATTTATTTTAAACTATGTCTTAAATAAAATATATATTTATTGTTATATAATAAGCAATAAATTGCTTGATAATATATTTTTATGTGAAAAAAACATCAAAAAAATACTTTTAAGAATTTAATTTCAGGTGAAATAATGGAGAAATCATCAATTAAAATATTAATTGGTTTATTTATTATAGGAGTAATTATTATTTTAATCTTCCTTAATAGAACTAAAACTAAAAATTATCTTTATCAAATTTTTAATGTTATAATAAACAGTACTAAATTAATCTTTAATTATAGCTGGATATATATTTTTTTATGCATTATTTTTTCAGTATTTCAAGGTTTTTTTCCAATAATATCTTTGTTAATAATGCAAAAAATGATAAATGCAATTCAGATGAAAAATATAGGGCAAGATATCTTTTTAAAATTAATTTTTATCTATATAGTCTTAGAGATGATTGATTTAATGGCTGTAGAAATTTATAATTTATACTCTACGACATTTATGAAAAGGTTTACCAGACATATAGAGATTTTAATGTTAGAAAAAGCTAATAGATTAACTACGAAGGATTTTGAAAATAAGGAAATTTATGATTTAATCAATAGAGCTCAATCTCAAAATGGAGCTACAGTTATTGATTACTTTAACTCCTGGATTTTAATTTTTCAACAGGCAATCACAATATTTTCCTCGATTATTATAATTATATCTTATCAATATTGGATTGTAATATTAATCATAATAGCCCCAGTTATACAATTTTATTACTCTCAAAAATTAGGGCATGAGCAGTATGAAATAAGTATGAAAAGAACTTCTGAAGAAAGAAAATGTTGGTATATTAATTTTTTAATGCTATTAGGAAATTCAATCAAAGAAACAATTTTATATGGATTAGGAAATTTATTTATAAATCAGTATGGAAAATTAAAAGAAAAATTCATTCTTCAAGATTATAAAATAATGAAAAAAACATTTGAGATGAATTTTATAATTATAATTATTGGTCAATTATTTACAGGAGTTATATATTTTCATATACTTCTTAATGGGTTTTGGCAGAAAATATATATGGGAGATGTAACTACTTACATAACCTGTATAACAACAATAAAAAATGGTATAGAAGTGATATTATCAATGATGAGTACAATATATAGTAAATCTCTATATATGGAACTATTATTTAGATTTTTTGATATTCCTGAGAAGACGGAACTTAATAAAACAAAACTTAAAATAGATAATATAGAAAAAATAGAGCTAAAACATTTATATTATAAATTTACTGAAGATTCAGGTTATGTTCTAAAGGATATTAATCTAGAACTAAAAAAGAATAGTCCTATTGCACTTGTTGGTAGAAACGGTTCTGGTAAATCAACTTTAATCAAAATTATACTAGGAATTTATGATGATTATGAAGGAGATATCTTAATAAATGGAATTAACCTACATAATATCGAAAAAGAAAATTACTACAATAAAATAAGTTGTGTTTTTCAAGACTATACCAAATATGAAGCTAGTGTAAAAGAAAATGTAGGATATGGAAACCTAGATCAGATAAATAATGAGGATTTGATAAAAGAGTCATTGATAAAATCTGGACTAGATATTAATCAATTGGGGAGTAATAAATTAAATACCATTTTAGGATATTGGTTTGGAGAAAATCAACTTTCAGAAGGCCAATGGCAGAAAATAGCAATATCAAGAGCTATGATGAAAGATGCTGATTTTTACATTTTAGATGAACCAGATGCCGCTTTAGATGGAATAGCTGAAAATGATATGCTTTTAACTTATAAAAAAATGTTTGAAAATAAATTTGGTATATTCGTATCTCATAAAACACATCATTTAAATTTGTTATGTGAAAATATAATAGTTTTAAATAATGGACAAATTGCAGAATGTGGAAATCATGAGGAATTAATCGAAAAAGAAGGAATTTATCATCAGTTATATTCAAGTCAAATTATAAGTAAACTAGAAACAAATTAATAATTACTTTGAAAAGGAGTTAAGAATTATGGAACAAAAACCTTTTATTCATTTATTTCAAACATCAACTGGGTTCTATTTTTATGATGTGAATACTGATTCTATATTAAATATAGATGAAAATGTCTATGATTATCTAAAGAAAGAACAACTTGGAGAGTCAAGTAGTAATACATTAGAATATGTAGAATTTTTAAGAAAGCAAGGATACTTAAAATCAAATAAAGTGAAAATAACAGAACATCCAGAAACTGAAGTATTAAAGTATCATTGTGAAAATAGGGTAGAAGGAATAATATTACAAGTAACTCAAAATTGTAACTTACATTGTGATTATTGTACTTATTCTGGAGGATATATAAATAGAATACATACAAACAAAAGAATGTCTAAAGAGACTGCTAAAAGAGGAATTGATTATTTAATAAGCCATTCAAGAGATTGTCAATATGTGAGTATAGGTTTTTATGGCGGAGAGCCATTACTAGAATTTGATTTAATTAAATGGTGTATTGAATATTCAAAAGCGAATATAGAAGGTAAAAATTTGAAATACAATTTAACAACTAATGCAACTCTTATAACAGAAGAAATTATAGAGTTATTTGAAGAAAATAATGTTAGTATTATGATTAGTCTAGATGGTCCTGCTGAAATACATGATAAAAATAGAAAGTTTGCAAATAATAATGTAGGATCTTTTAGTACTATAATGAAAAAACTAGATATGATATCTACTAAGTATCCAAATTATTTTAAAAATAATGTACATTTTAATTCTGTATTAGCAACTGATAACTTCTCTTGCGTTAATAAATTCTTTACTAAAGAAGAATTATTTCAAAATTCATTATTTTTATCTTCAATTGTTAGTGAAGTAAATGCTAAAGTTAAAACTGAGAAATCACAAAGTTTTTATGAAGAAAGTCAGTATGCTTTATTCATAGGATATTTAACTTTACTTGGTAGAATAAAAAAAGAGGATAGTTCTAAATTATTACAAACTCAAATCTCTACTATTGGAGATACGCGAAATGGTAAACAGGGCAAACAACGTTTAGTAATGCCAGAAAAATGGCATCATGGGGGTCCATGTGTACCAGGAGTTATGAGATTATTCATAAATGTTGATGGTTATTTTTATCCATGTGAAAAAGCATCAGAAGCATCAGATAGTATGAATATAGGAAATTTAGATCAAGGATATGACCTTAAAAAAGTAGAAAAATTATTGAATATTGAAAGAATAAATGGTGATAAATGTCATAGTTGTTGGGCTTATGAAAACTGCAGAATTTGTGCTGTTTCTTTAAGTGTTGATTCAACACAAGAAGATATAGCAAAGGAGTGTGAATATATTAGAAGTAGTATAGAAAGTGATTTCCAAGATTATTGCGTATTAAAGGAATTGGGATTTGATTTTGAAACAAAAGAACTTATAGAAAATACCATTTAATTTAAGATAGCATCTTAAATTATTACATTATGAAACTAATTAGAATCTATTGGAGGATTAAAATGAAAAAAGTATTAATTTATCCATTCACAGAGGAAATGGCTCCATTTGTTAAACAAGAGAATTTACTAAAAGATATAGATATAACATCAATTGTAAGTTTAAAGGGGAATGGAATCTTAGGAGATAAATATAAATTTAATGGTAAGTCTTTAGAAGTTTCTGAAAATTTTGATAAGGAATTAGAAAAATGTACATATATCTTACTTAATAATTTTTATAGTGATGAAAGCGAAAATATTATTTTAGAAAATATAAAAAAAGCTGTAAATCATGGTAAAAAAATAATCTTTTTTAGTAATTCAAATAGTAATATTGATAATTTAAAAATGATTATACCTAAAGAACAACAGTTTGAAATTAATAGTTCAAAAAATATGGTAAAAGATTTTCAAGGAAGAATATACAATATTGATACACCTGTTATTTTTGTATGTAGCATATTTGAAGGCTTAGAAAAATTTGATATTCAATTAGCATTAAGAAATAAGTTACTAATTGATGGATATAAGGTTCTTCAAATTGGAACACGTCAAGTTTGCGAATTATTTGATTTCTACTCATTCCCTGAGTTTATGTACTCAAATAATATAGAAGAACAAGACAAGGTACTAATGCTTAATAATACTCTAAAAAAATTAGAATTAGAAAAAAAACCTGACCTTATAATTATCGGAATTCCAGGTGGTATACTTCCATTTTCTTCGAAAGCATTTGGTGATTTTGGAATTACAATGTACAAAGTACTTCAAGCAGTAACTCCAGACTGTACAATACTATCTATTCCATATGGTAAATATAGTGATGAAGAAATTTCTTATTTTGGTAAAATTACAAAAAGTAAGTTTAATATAGAGGTAGATTATTACAATATTGCTGCGAAATCAATATTATCTCACCCAACAGAGACTATGGGAAAACCATTTTATTTAACATTAGGAAAATCATTAGTCGAGAAAAAAATAGCCACATTACAGAATAAAAATGTATTTTGTTTATCTAACAAATCTGAAATAGACAGATTAATAGAATTAATGATCAAAGAATTTATAAAATATGGTACTGTAGCATCTATATAAAATATTTTACATAAAGGATGGTGAAATACTGATATGGTAAACACAGAAGTTATGAATAAACTAGATATCTATACAGTTTTAGTAAATATATTTGAGAAAAGATCAAAAATAAATTTTGATGAAAATTGTTATTTAAAAAATGAAAATTTATTTGAATCTAAGATAATGATGCCTGCTCGTGAACTAGTATTAACATTGTATGATATAGAAGACTATTTTTCTATATCTATTCCAGAGGATGTAATTTTATCAGGAAGATTTAATTCTTTTAACAATATTTATGATATTGTTAAAAAACTTGAGAATTCTATTAATTTTAATTAATTAAAATATAATAATATAACAAATGAGAGGGGAAAAATGATATGTCTAATTTTGGAAAAAGAAATTTATATGATTCTGCAAATGGAGAAATAGATCCTAAAGGAGGATGTAATTGTGGTGCTCTGTGTGCAAATCTATGCTCTTGTAGTTGTTCTGGGGGAACATGGTCATTCTATCACACAAATCAAGTGAAAGGTTCTAAAATAAATAATGGTCAACAATTTAGATCACCAGGAGAAATACCTGGACAAAAAAAATAAAAAGAGTTAAATATAATTAGTTTTAGCTTTATCAATTAACATAATTAACTTTATTAAAATTAATAGAATCTAATTACAATTGTTTATTATATCTATAAAAGCAACTTTAAAATACCTTGTTTTATATATGTTAATTAAAAATGGTAGGAGCTGTCGTGCTAGAAAATAGTGCTACAGCTCCTACCATTTTTACATAAATAACTTTATTTATAATATATCATTATACTTTCGTAAGGTTTTATTTCCATTTTATTTTCAATTATATCTCTAGTGTAATTGGTTTCAAGTATTGTGTAGTTTAATTTATTCAAATAAGTTTCAGGTAATTTATATACTACATTATCATGAGTAAAATTACTTATAACAAGAAGATTTTGGTTTTTATACTCTCTTTCATAAACAAATAGATTTTTATGATTTTCATCTAACAATCTATAAGTACCTTCTGTAAAAATATCATATTGTTTACGATATTTGATTAATCTTTGATAAGTATAAAAGACTGAACGAGAATCATTAAGCTCATTTTCTACACTAATATTGTCATTATTAACTTTTAACCACGGTTTATGATTAGAAAACCCCTTATAAATAGTATTATCCCATTGCATAGGAGTACGGGCATTATCTCTGGATTTTTGTTGAAGTATAAGCAATGCCTCCTTTTCATCAATACCAGATTTAATCATATGATAGTATGAATTCTTACTTTCAGCATCATCATATTCATCTATTTTAGTAAAGTAGGCATTTGTCATACCTATTTCTTCACCTTGATATATGTATGTAGTACCTTGTAGACCAAATAGTGTTATGGCTAACATCTTAGCACTTTCTTGACGAAAAAATCTATCATCTCCAAATCGAGATAAAGCTCTAGGTTGGTCGTGATTAGAGTAAAATAGAGCATTCCATCCCTTTCCTTCATACATTTTATATTGAAAGTCAGATTGTGCTTTTTTTAATTTATCCAGAGAGAACATTTCATTAGTCCATTTTGCGCCTCCTTTATAATCTGTTTTCATATGATGGAAGCTAAAAACCATAGATAGTTCTTCTCGATTTTCTCTAGTATAGTTGATACACTCTTCAGGTGTAGTAGATGACATTTCACCTACAGTAACTATATTTTTAGGTTTGAAAACTTTTTGATTCATATTATGTAAATATTCGTGTATACGAGGACCATCAGCGTAGTGAGTTCTTCCATCTCCTTTTGGTCCTGTTATAGGGTCATCAGGTAATCCAGGTGTTTTGGAGAGTAGGTTGACTACATCTAAACGAAAACCATCAATACCTTTATCAGCCCAAAATTCTAGTATTTTGTAACATTCTTCACGAACCTTTTCATTTTCCCAATTTAAATCAGCTTGAGTTTCTTCAAATAAATGTAAATAATATTGGTTAGTGGTTTCATCATATTTCCAAGCAGTTCCACTAAATCTGGATATCCAGTTATTAGGAACAGAACCATCAGGTTTAGCATCTTTCCAGAAATAATAATCACGATATGGATTGTCTTTGCTTTTTTTAGATTCTTTAAACCATTTATGTTCAGTAGATGTATGGTTTAGGACCATATCCATCATTATTTTTATGTCTCTTTTATGAGCTTCTTTTAAGAGTTTTTCAAAGTCATTCATTGTCCCATATTTTGGGTCTATATTATAATAATCTTCTATATCATATCCATTATCTCTTTGAGGAGAAACGTACATAGGAGTCAACCATAATAAATCAACACCTAAAGAATACAGATAATCTAATTTTTCTATAATACCATTTATATCACCTATACCATCATTGTTGCTATCTTTGAAACTTTTTGGATATATTTGATAGACAGTTGCTTTTTTCCACCAATTTTTCATACTTGATACCTCCTGTAATTTATAAGTTAATTATAATATGTTTAAACAAATTGTCAAGTATTAAACTGATATTAAAGCTAAAATATACAATAAATAATTATTTGTATAAACATATAATTGTATATAGAATAGTGAGGTTAGTATGGGATAAAGTGTCTAAACGTAAAAAAATTATGTTTAATTAAACATAATTTTTTTAATATCTTTGAGTAACATCCATGAATACAAATGTTTCAGGTGTATGCTTTGATTCAGTATATTCAAAAAGCTTTCCATCATCAGTATATACACTATTTTTAATAACACCAACACAATTATAATCATTTAGAGGTAGCGTTTTTAACTCAAGCTCTGTAGCTTTTTCAATTTTAAATATCTTTCTGGATGAAACAATTTTTGTACCTAGACACTCTTCTATATATTTATAAATAGAGCCTTGTGCTATAGAAACATCAAGGTCTTTAACTATACTACATAGAAAATAGTTAATGTCGAGAATTTTAGGTATGTTATCAATATATCTTAGTCTGTGAAGGTAATATACTTCACTACCAACTTTAAAACCTGTCTTTTTAGATAACTTATTATCAATTAAGATTTTGCTGAAGTGGAGAACACTAGTAGCAGTATTAACCTTTTTATCTTCTACAATCGATTCTACACCTTTGAAATTGTGCATATTTAGAAAAAAATCATTAGAACAACTATTTTCTAACACTACAACACCTTTGCCTTTTATACTTTGAACATATCCTTCTGTGTTTAATTGAGAAATTGCTCTACGTACAGTGTTTCTGCTACATGAAAACCTTTCAATAAGTTGAAGTTCAGTAGGCAGCATCATATTACTTGTATATTTACCATCAAGTATTTCCTCTTTCAATACTTCATATATCTATGAAAATTTATTTTTAGCCATATACCCCTATCCCTCCTTAAAGGTCTTTAGTAATCTTATTGAACTGATATGAACAAATTATATCAAATGTGTTTAGACATGTATAGTGAAAATAGAATCATATCAACCATAAAAAGGACAAAATAGAATTATTTTGTGGGTTGTTTCAAATACATGGTTAAACATATTTTTAAAATAAAAAAAATGAATTAAAAAAATAGGCTAGATATAGCAATACACTTAAAAGGATTTATATGTTAAACCAAATGATAAAAATAAAATGAATAAAAAATATTGACAATTTGTTTAAACAAATATAATATTTAAAATATAAAATGTGAATAAATCGTTTTCATAAAAAATTAAACCGAAATAGAAAGGGGATTGTATATGAAGAGGTTCTTAAACAAAATGATGCAACAACTGTCACTTTTAGGAAAGACTATGCTGGTGCCAATAGCTGTAATGCCAGCAGCAGGTATATTAGGATTATTATTTGGTCCAAATATGCTCAATGTGCCAGCTATATCTAATATATCTAATATAGTATTTTCAAATGTGGACTACTTATTTTTATTAGGAGCAGCTAGTGCCTACTCAAAGTCTAAAGACAAGACAAGTGTAATGGTTGCAGCCGTAGTTGCATATATGATATTTAAGTCAAATTTAGAGTCATTGAATGATACATTAAATGCAGGTGTATTTGGTGGGATAATTGTTGGAGCTTGTATAGCATGGACTTACAATAAAACATATAAAGTTAAAGTTCCAGCATTTTTAAGCTTCTTTGCAGGAGAAAAATGTGTAATTACACTATCACCAGTGGTTGCTTTAATTTTATCATATATATTTAGTTTATTATGGATATATCCACAAGCTGCAATGAATCAATTTGGTTTTTGGTTGGGAGGAGCTGGTGCAATAGGAATATTCTTGTTTTTATTCTGTAACCGTGCACTAATACCAACTGGGTTACATCAAGTTTTAAATGCTTACATATTATTTGAAATGGGTGAATATACAACATCAACAGGAGAAGTTATAAGAGGAGAAATTCCTAGATTTATGGCAGGAGACCCAAATGCAGGATTCTTCTGGACAGGATTTTACATAATTATGATGTTTTCAATACCTGCTATTTCTTATGCTATATATAAAACAGCACAAGATAAAAAGAAGCAAGAAGTAAAAGGTGCAATGACCGCTGGAGCATTGACTTCTTTTATGGCAACAGTAACTGAACCAATAGAATTTTCGTTTTTATTTGCATCTCCAAAGTTATATATAATTCATTCTTTTTATTCTGGTCTAGGTGGAGTTGTACTATATTTACTGGGTGCTCGCTTGGGTTCATTTAATGGAGCAAGTATAATTGACTATGTCTTAAGTTTTAGTTATGGAGATAAAGCGTGGTTAGTTATACCTGTAGGAGTTGTATTCTTTGTATTATATTATGTAACATTTAAATATATAATAATAAAAGATAATGTGCAAACACCAGGACGTGAAGTTGAGATAGAGATAGGTGATAAAGTTAGTGAAAAAGAAAAGAATTTAAAACTTTCTCATGGTAATTTTTCATATATGGCTAAACAGATAATTAAAAATTGTGGTGGTTATGAAAATATAGTGACTCTTAATAATTGTATGACGAGATTACGTTTAGAAGTGAAGGATGCTACTATTTTGAATGATGATAATATTAAAAAAACAGGAGCCAAAGGGGTAATTAAATTGAGTAATACATCAGTTCAAATCATCATAGGAACGGATGTTGTTAAAGTAAAGGATGAGATGGAAATGCAACTTGATGAGTTGAGAAAGCAGGCAGATGCATAAAATGAAGAAATTAGTAGTTAGGGCAGATGATATAGGATATTCAGAAGGTGTTACACTAGGGATAATATCTTCTTATAAGAACGGTATTGTTACAAGTGCTGGAATCATGGTGAATATGCCTTTTTCAAGACAAGCTATAGAAATGGTAAAAAATGATGATGTATGTTTTGGTTTACATGTTAATTTAGTAATAGGAGAACCTTGTTGCAAAGAACATATTAAGATAAAGAATTTGTTAGATGAAGGTGGAAAATTTGTTTCTAGCAAAATAAGAAGAACGCAACTACTGACAGGTAAAGAGGTTTTTAATTATGAAGAAGTATATGAAGAAGTTTGTGCTCAAATTGAAACTTACAAGTTGTATATGAGTAAATTGCCTGAGTATATTGATATACATGGTATAGAAGAAGATGTATCAATATCAGCAATGTGTGATGCTGCAAAAGAATACGGTATACCAAGTTGTCCCTATTATTTAGATTCGTGTATTAGCATGCCAAGTAAATATCCTCAGAATGATTTTTACAAGTTAAATAAATCTTTTGTTAAATTATTTGAAGAAAAATATATAAATTTAGATAAAGATATAACATTGATGGTTACTCATCCAGGATTTATAGATTATAGTCTTATAAAATCATCTTCTCTTATTCAAGAGAGAGTATATGAACATGCAATGCTATGTGATAAGGAAGTTAAAATGTGGTTAAAAAGAAATAATATTGAATTGGTTGATTTTAAAGATATTTTCAAGTCTAATAATTATATATAAAGAATAGATTACCTAAAGTTTTAATTAAAAATAAGTATTTGAAAAAAATGTGTATTTTCTAAAAAAATATTGATAGAGATGTATCAAAATAAAAACTTGAATCATCTCTATCAATATAGGAAGTACACATTTTTTATGTATAATAAAAAGAGTAGTATGCATTAATAAATTAAAAATATTAAATTATAATTATATTAACGAAAATTTTAGCTAATATTTTTGAATTTTACTTATGAATAATAAAATAGATGGAGGAGAAACTATGGAATTTTATGAAAGAGCAAAAAAATATGAGTATAAATTTACAGATACAGAAGACATGATAATTGAATATATGAGAAAAAACAAAGAAGAAATAGTAAAATTATCAATACAATCTTTAGCAGATAAATTTTTTACTGTCCCAAATACCATAGTTAGGCTATGTAAAAAAATGGAGTATGATGGTTTCTCTCAACTAAAAAATAATTTAAAAGAAGAGTTAAAAAATGAGAATAAAGAGCCAAAAAATGGTTTTGAATCAGATATAAAAAAGACATTAGAGCTAATAGATTATGAAAAAATAAATAAAGTAGCAGATATAATTCAAAAATCTAGGAGTATTATAGTTTATGGAATAGGTCAAAACATTCCTTTATGTGAGATATTAGTAAAAGAAATTAGAGGTGGGCATGATAATATAACTTACTATAGTCAAAGACATGAAGTACTTCATGATATAGGAAAATTAGGTGAACAAGATATGTTTTTTGCACTTAGTTTAAGTGGAGAAACGAAAGAAGTTATAGAAGCAGCAAAGACAGCAGTTAATAAGGGTTGTAAGGTAGTAGCTCTAACACATATATGTGAAAATCAATTGCAACAAATTGCAGATATAAGTTTATATTGCTATTCAACAATTAAACAAGTAAATGGGTACAATATATCAGATAAGGTTCCAATTATGATGATTATGAGAGCAATAATAGAACAATACTGGTTAAGATAGAGATTTGTGTATAAATACACAAATCTTTATTTTTTAAGAAGAAATTGTGTGTATAATTTCAAAAAAACATTTTCATAATTTATTTTATGCTATATTCATAGCATTAAATGATTTAAGGAGGGCGTAATTTTGGAATTTAAGAAAATCACAAATGAAAACCTTGTTTTTTTAAAACAAAAAATAAAAACAAAGAAAGACGCAATAAAGTTCTTAGCAAGAAAGCTATATGATGAAGGCAAGTTAACATCTTATGAGGAATATTTAGAAGCTGTAATGTACAGAGAAACTTTATCTCCAACAGGTTTTGAAAGAGGGCTTGCAATTCCTCATGGAAAATCTAAGTCAGTTAAAGAAGCTGCATTTGCAGCTATGACCTTAGAGACACCAATAGAAAATTGGGAAAGCGTAGACCCAAATAATAAAGTAGAGATAATATTTTTAATAGCAGTACCAGAAAATGAAGGTGGAAATACACACATACAAATACTTTCTGAGTTAGTTACTAGACTGTCAAATGAAGATTATATGAATATGTTGTTAAATTCAAAAACTAAGAAAGAGTTATTTAATAACTTAGATATAAAAGAAAAGAAAGAACAAATAAAAGAAGAGATTAGGATTCAAAATGAATCAAAAAAAATTATATTAGCAATAACAGCATGCCCTGCAGGTATAGCACATACATATATGTCAGCAGAAGCATTAATTAAAGCTGGTAAAGAAATCGGTGTGGATGTGTATGTAGAAAAGCAAGGAGCTAATGGTATGGTGGACCCTCATACACCAGATATAATAAAAAGGGCAGATGCAATAATATATGCAACAGATGTAGCACCTAAAAATACAGAAAGATTTGAACATTTGCCAAACATAAAAACGTCAGTAGCAGCTCCACTAAAAAGAGCAAAAGAAATAATATACGAAGCTTTAGAAGTAGCACAAAAACAAGGTAAAGGTGATTATATAGAAAAATCATCTGATATATCATATTGTGAAAAATCATCATGGAAAAAAGATGTAAAATCAGCAATACTTACAGGAGTATCTCATATAATACCACTTATTGTGGCAGGAGGTATGATACTTGCATTTGCAGTATTAGCATCTCAAGCATTTGGTCTACAAGAACTATACAACCAAGAAGGTTCTTGGTTATGGCAATTAAGAAAGCTTTCTGGAGGTATGTTAGGTACATTGATGGTTCCAGTATTATCAGCATATATGTCTTACTCACTAGCTGAAAAACCAGGTCTTGGACCAGGATTTGCAGCAGGTCTAGCAGCTGATTTAATAGGTAGTGGATTTCTTGGAGGTATGTTAGGAGGTTTACTTGCTGGTTATATAGTAAAATTTTTAAAGAAGAATATACCAGCCAAAGGCACATTAGCTGGATTCGTAAGTTTTTGGGTATATCCAGTAGTTGGTTCTTTGGTAGTAGGTTTATTGATGTTATTTGTAGTAGGAAAGCCTGTAGCAGCACTTAACAATGGTCTTATAAATTGGTTAAATGGGATGACTGGAGTAAATGCAATACTACTAGGTGCAATAATAGGAGCTATGGTTTCATTTGACTTAGGTGGACCAATAAATAAAGCAGCCTATACATTTGCAATAGGAGCAATAGCAAGTGGAAATTTTATACCTTATGCAATATTTGCATCAGTTAAGATGGTTTCAGCTTTTGGAGTTACAATAGCTACTGTTTTAGGCAGAGATTTATTTTCAGAATCAGAAAAGGAAATAGGAAAGCAAACTTGGATATTAGGATTGGCTGGAATAACTGAAGGTGCAATACCATTTATGATAGAGGACCCAATCCGTGTTATACCATCATTGGTAGCTGGTTCAGCCATAACTGGGTCTATAGTAGCATTCTTCAATATAGGTCTTCAAGTGCCTGGAGCGGGGATATTCTCATTGGCGCTTTTAGAGGGAAGTATGTCAGGATTTATTATAGCATCAATATGGTTCTTTGCGGCAGTACTTGGAGCTATAATATCAGCAATATTATTAATAATAACTAGGAAACAAAAAAATCAAAGAAAGATACATAAAAAGATACGTTATTAGATATTTAAATCAAAGGTTTAATTATAGTGATAAAATAAATATTAAAAAATTTTGTAAACTCAGTAGTATTTTTATTGGATTTTTAATTAGACAGAAAATATTATCAGATAAGTTTTGGAGGATAAGCAATGAAAAAAAATGTACACATAGTTCCTCATATGCATTGGGATAGAGAATGGTACTTCTCAACTGAGGAATCTAGAATATTACTTGTAAATAATATGGAAGAAATAATGGATATGTTAGAAAATAATCATAACTATCCATATTATGTGATGGATGGTCAAACTGCTATATTAGAAGATTATTTAGCAGTTAAGCCTGAATGTAAGGAGAGAATAAAAAAATTAGTTCAAGAAGGAAGGCTAATAATAGGTCCTTGGTATACTCAAACTGATGAAATGGTAGTTGGTGGAGAATCCATACTTAGAAATTTACTATATGGAATAAAAGATTGTGATGAATTTGGAGAATATATGAAAATAGGATATTTACCAGATTCATTTGGTCAAAGTGCTCAAATGCCACAAATACTAAATGGGTTTGATATAAAATACTCAATGTTTTGGAGAGGATGTTCTGAAAGAAAAGGAACTAATAAAACAGAGTTTAATTGGAAGAGTGATGATGGGTCTTCTGTTTTGGTTCAAATACTTCCATTAGGTTATGCAATAGGAAAATATCTACCAATGAATGAAGATGAGCTAAGAACAAGAATGGATAAATATTTACCGGTTCTTGATAAGGGTGCAACTACTGACCATATAATACTTCCAAATGGACATGACCAGATGCCAATTCAAAAGAATATATTTGAAGTTATATATAAATTAAAAGAATGTTATCCAGAGAGAAAATTTTTCTTAAGTAGATATGAAAACATATTTAAAGAGCTAGAAAAAAATGAGGATATAGATACAATAAAAGGGGAATTTTTAGATGGGAAATATATGAGGGTTCATAGAAGTATATTCTCAACAAGAATGGATATAAAATCAGCAAATGCTAGAATAGAATCAAAGATAACCAACATATTGGAGCCACTAGCTTCTATTGCATATTCTCTAGGATTTGAATATCATCATGGATTAATAGAGTTAATTTGGAAAGAAATAATGAAAAATCATGCTCATGACAGCATTGGATGTTGTTGTTCAGATAAAGTTCACCATGAAATAATGAATAGATTTTTCTTAGCTGAGGAAAAAGTAGACCAATTAATAACATTTTACAAAAGAAGAATAGTTGATGCAATGAGTTGTGAAATGGCTTTAGATAAGTTAGTAGCATTTAACTTAATGCCTTACGATAGGAATGAAATAGTGAACGCCCAAGTTATAACTAAAATGAAAGCATTTGAAATATTTGATAAAGATAATAATAAGTTGGATTTTGAAGTGGTACATAAAGAAGTAATAGATGCAGGATTAATAGACCGTCAAATTGTTCATTATGGAAACTATGATTCATTTATGGTATATACAATAAACTTTAAAGATAAAATACCTGCAATGGGGTATAAGGCGTATATGATAAAAGAAATTGGACATATGTTAGAAAAAGCTTATGAAGTATGTGACATGGTAGATAATGACTTTTATACTATTCAAGTTAATGAAAACGGGACATTAAAGATATTTGATAAAAAATTAAATAAAACTTTTGAAAATGTATTATTGATGGAAAATGGAGGAGATGAAGGAGATGAGTATGATTTTTCACCACTTCCAAATGAGAAATTAATATTTAACGATAATATAGTAGCAAATTCCACTATAAAGAAAAATAGATTTAATAATGAGATAAAGATAAATTATAGATTAAAAGTACCAAAAGATATACAAGCTAGAAAAAATAATAGAGCAGATTCATTTATTGACTTTGATATAGTTATAAATGTTCCAAATGATAAAGCTATAATAGATGTAGTATTCAACATAAATAACCAAGCAAGAGATTGTAGGGTTAGAACTTATATACCAACAAATATAGCTTCAAAGTTTTCTGTGTCTGATAATCAGTTTGGACATATAAAGAGAAGTGTGTATGATGATGCTATGGAAGTTTGGCAACAGGAAGAATGGAGTGAAAGACCAGATTCTATATATCCAATGCTAACATTCGTTGGATTGTCTGACAAAGAGCATGGAGTAGCTGTTCTTACAAACAGTACAAGAGAGTTTGAAATAGTAGGGGAAAAATTTGACACAATAGCTATAACATTATTTAGAAGTGTAGGATTCCTAGGTAAAGAAGAAATGGCAAGACGCCCAGGTCGTCCATCAGGAATAAAGTTGCCTACTCCAGATTCTCAAATGATAGGAGATATAAAAATAGACTTAGCAATAGTTACTCATGAAAAATCTACACTAGAAGCAAATGTTGCAAATATGGCTAAAGAGTATTTAACAAAAATACAAACTTATAATAAAATGCCATATAATGCTATGAAATTGAATCAATCAGAAATAGAAGTAGATTATTCATATAGTTTACTTAAGGAAACTAATAAGGACCTTGTGTTAAGTGTTGTAAAAAAGGCTGAAAAACAAGAGGCATTAGTAGTTAGATTTTACAATTCTAAAGAAGAAACAAAATCAGCTAACATAGTATTTAACAAAAATATTAAAACAGCTAAATGGATTAACCTAAATGAAAAAGAATTAGAATCTATATCAATAGATAATAACTTTGTAAATGTAGAGTGCTTAATGAACCAAGTTAAAACTATATTGGTTAAATAGTGCTAAAAAGGAATTGTCTTAAAATAGAGATAATCCTCCTTATCATTGTTGAAATAATAAACATATATTTGATTTTATACAAAAAGAGTGTCTCATGAACTAAGAAATTTATTTTGAGACACTCCCTTTTTATAAGATAAAAGAATATTAATGGTATAAGTTGTATACAAAGAGAGATGTAGAGTATAAAATAAAAGATAAATTAAGCTTATAAAATTATATGTTTAAAATAAGGAGTAATAAAAAGGAGTAGATAAGTATGAAAATATTAATTTCTATAGATTCTTTGAAAGGAAGCTTATCTTCAATAGAGGCAGGAAATGCAATAAAAAAGGGGATATTGAAGGTTAAAGAAGATGCGCAAGTAAAGATATTGCCACTTGCTGATGGTGGTGAAGGGACAGTAGATGCTTTAGTTCAAGGGATGAATGGTAAAAAAGAGACTATAGAAGTTACTGGACCAATAGCTAAAAAAGTGGATGCAACATATGGATTATTAAAAAATACAAGTACAGCAATAATAGAAATAGCTCAAGCATCAGGACTAACATTGGTTCCGACTGAACTTAGAAATCCTTTATACACTACAACTTATGGTGTTGGGGAAATAATAAAAGAAGCAATAAATAAAGGCTATAGAAATTTTATAGTTGGGATAGGTGGAAGTGCTACTAATGATGCTGGGATAGGTATGCTTCAAGCCTTAGGGTTTGAGTTTTATGATGAAAATAACAAGTTAGTAGGATTAGGTGGAAAAGTTTTAAATGAAATAAGACATATAAAAATAGAAAATAGATTAAAGGAATTAGATGAATGTAAGTTTAAAATAGCCTGTGATGTAAATAATCCGCTGTTTGGGAAAAATGGAGCTGCATACATATACGGGTCTCAAAAAGGTGCAACATCAGAAATAATTGAGGAGTTAGATAATGGGCTTAGAAATTTTTCCAAAGTAGTTAAAAGTTACTTAAGTAAAGATGTAGCTAATGTAGAAGGAGCAGGAGCAGCAGGAGGATTAGGTTTTGCTTTTTTAGCATTTTTAAATTCAAAATTAGAATCTGGAATAAAAATAATATTAGAAGAAATTAAATTAGAGGAAGAGTTAAAAGATGCAGATTTTGTCATAACTGGTGAAGGTAGATTGGACAATCAAACTGCTATGGGCAAGGCTCCAATAGGAGTTGCAAAACTGGCAAAAAAATATGGGGTAAAAGTAATAGGTTTGGCTGGAGCCACAACAGAAGATGCAGTTAAATGTAATGAAGAGGGTATAGATGCTTATTTTTCTATAGTAAATAGAGCTATGACAATAGAAGAAGCAATGGATAAAGCAACTGCTAGTGAGAATATGACATCTACAACAACACAAATATTCAATCTTATAACTAGTATACAACAGTCAAAAAATATGTAGTATTAAAACAAGGTATATTAGGTAAAAAGCTGTCACATATTAATTTAGACTTTTTAGTGTGACAGCTTATCTATTTTATGTTAATAACTTAAGAAACATATATTGGAAATAAATTAACGGATTTAGATATTTTGAATAAGATAAGCTATTCTATTCATAAAACTACTATAGTTATCTGCCTTAGTAAGTTCTTTAACATTATTCCACTCAGATAATATTTCAATAAAGCTTTCAAATATGTAATTGAATTTTTCTTTTTCTTTTTCATTTATAGGTATCATAGCTATAATCTGAACTTTTTCCTCACCCCATTTAACTGGTTTATCGTTAACAATTAAACATACTCCAGTTTTTAAAGCATCCATTTTCATGCTATGAGGAATTGCTACATTGTTATTAAATGCAGTTGAAGACATTTTTTCTCTTATAAGAACATCATCTATATAATTGGGTTTGACATATTTATTTTCGTACAGAATATTTCCCATAAATTTTATATAATCTTTAGCACTATCTAAATATATATTTTTCATAAACAAAGATTCACTAAAGTACATTTCTAAATGATTTTGTACAGTAAGTATATTTTTTTTATCTTTAATCTGAATAAATTTACTTTGGATATTATCATAATCCTTTCTATTTAGGTAAGGATTTACATAAACAAAAGGTATAGGGCATCTATCGTTAATTGGTAAAGTAGTAATAACCATGTCTACCTTATTGTCAAAATCAAGATTATGAGTATCTGAAAAAATCTGAATAATTTCTATGGATTCATTAAATCTCTTCTCGAGGTCTCTTACTATTTTGAATTGTAAATCATAGTAATTTGGAGTAATTAATGCACATAGAACTTTATCTTCTAATAATTTTTGTCTATCAAAGAATGAACCTACATGAAGAGATATATAAGATATTTCATCTTCGTCTATATCTACATTTTCTAAAGTTTGAATCTGATTGCAAATATAAACAGATATATCATATATCAAAGGGTAGGAATCTTTTAACTTTTGAGGTATTTGATTTCTTAAAACTTGATTATTTTTGGCTCTACTGATTAAATTTTTTACATGAAGAGTAAATTTTACAACAAATTCCTCATCAGATAAATCTATAAGATATAAGTCATATACATTTTTAATTATTTTTTTAGTTAATTTAACAAAGTGATCATCTATATAATTTGGCAATGACTTAGTATCCATTTCATGATAATTTAAGACTGTGGTTTTGTTTGTTAACTGAAATACTAAGTAGTATAATTCTGCACTAGTTAAAGTTATATTGTATTCAGACTCTAAAAAATTTGATATATCTCTTGAAATGCTTATATCATTATTATTATCTATGTAGTTTACTACTTCGACAGATTCTATGTAGTTATTCTTTTTTATTCTGTCTATAGTTATCATTAAATGAAGAAGTATGTTATTTATAGCATACTCATTTATAAACAAATTGTATTTTTTTAATATATATATTATATTTTCTTTCAGTTTGGTCAAATTATACTCTTGATATATTTTTTGTACATCAAATAAGCTTAAAAAATCACTTCCCGTTTCTTTAAATATTATAGAGCTCATTAATTTGCGCTTTGCAGACTCATTTCCAATTAGTTTCAATAAAAATTTCGATTGCTTTATCTTTAAATTATAACTTCCTATAAATTTATTAGCTTTGACTATATCCCCTTCAATAGTAGCTGGGCTAACAAACAATTCTTCACTTAAATCAAATATATTAATTCCATTACTATTAACTATAAGTTCTTTTAAAATTAAATTTAACCTGTTATCAGGTGATATATTTTCTGAACTATCAACCTTGGTTTGACAATTATTATTGAGATTTACTTTATATCCTTTTTTAGAGGATAATATAAATTCACCATTGGAATTAATTTCGTTTACATATTTTCTAATTGAACGCGTTGAGACATTAAGATAATTAGCCAATGTAGATGAATCTATCCAATCATGTTGTGTTTTTATGAAATTTAAAAATAGTTCTTTTTTAGATGTTTTCATTAGATTCCCTCGCATAGTTTTAAAATAAAATCTGGATGATATGATAATTATATAATTGAATGTACGTATTATAAGATACATTATACTATATTAATATGTTTAATTAAGAGTAACTGATTTCCTATTATTAGGAAATATATTTATGTGAAATGAACTTATTTGGTAAGTACAATATAAACATAATAAAATAAAAAGTTCATTAAGAAATAAATTAATGGATAAAAATATTGGAGGTATTATTATGAAAAATATAAGAGTGCTTTTGGCGTGTGGTTCAGGAGCAAGTACAGGTTTTATGGCAACTAGTATGAGAAAGAGTGCAAAGAAAAAAGGTATAGAAGCAGATATAAAAGCGAGAAGTGAGTCAGAGATAGATAAGTATTTATCAGAAATAGATTGTTTATTACTAGGACCACATTTAGATTATATGAAGGAAGAAATTCAACAAAAGGCTAATGAATATAACGTTCCAGTAGCATGTATATCTAAAACTGCATATGGAAGACTAGATGGTGCAAAGGCTTTGGAAGAAGCACTAGAACTAATATCAAACAAATAAAATATTTATGGGGAGAGTGTTTATGAATAAATTTATAGATTTTTTAAGTGAAAAATTTACTCCTGTTGTAAATAATATGACTAAGAATATATGGGTACAATCAGTTCAATCAACTATAATGAAAGTTTTGCCAATGGTATTTGTAGGCTCATTAGTAACTATAGTTTCTGTCTTGAAGAATTACATAAGCTTTTTACCTGATTTAAGTCCAATAAATCAATATACATTTGGACTTTTAGGATTATTTATAGCATTTTTATTGCCTATGGAAATAATGAAGAATAAGAAATTTGAAAGTATGAGTGTAGTCGCTGGTCTTGCAGGTGCTGGATTAATGTTAATGATGATTCGTCCAGAGATTACGAATGAAGGAGCTATATTTAACTTCAACAGGTTTGGAGGAGAAGGAATGCTTGTATCGCTAGTTGCAGGATTATTCTCTGGATTAATAATGTCCTTATTTGGTTCTTTTTCATTTTTCGGAGAAGATTCAGCACTTCCGGATTTTGTAAGCAAGTGGTTTGATAATATGTTACCTATAACAGTGATAATGTTTGTAGGCTGGGGATTAATTTATGGACTCAACTTTGACATGTTTGAAATAATAGTTAGAGTATTTAAACCAGTATCAGATATAGCACAGACATTACCTGGATTTGTACTCTTAAACTTTTTAGTAGTATTTATATATTCTTTAGGAATAAGTGGGTGGGTACTATCCCCTATAACTTATTCAATTCAACTTGGTGCAATTGCAGCTAATGCAGCAGCAGTAGCATCAGGAGGAGTAGCAACTAATATATATGTTTACGAAGTTATTCAAACAGGTTGGATAACTTTAGGAGGGTTGGGTGCTACATTACCATTAGTTATAATGATGTGTTTATCCAGAGTTGGAAGAATAAAAGCAATAGGAAGAGCATGTATTGTCCCTTCTATAATGAATATAAATGAACCAGTAATATTTGGAGCTCCAGTGGCATGGAACCCATTTTTAATGTTACCTATGTGGATAGGTACAATAGTAATATCAATAACTACTTATTTATCAATGAGTATGGGATTTGTTACAATTCCAAGTAAGGTGTTTAATTTATGGTATGTTCCTTTTGGTATATCTACTTTTATGGTAAATCAAGATGTTAGAGGTCTTATTG
This sequence comes from Clostridioides difficile ATCC 9689 = DSM 1296, assembly GCF_001077535.1. Lineage (GTDB taxonomy): Bacteria > Bacillota > Clostridia > Peptostreptococcales > Peptostreptococcaceae > Clostridioides > Clostridioides difficile. Next base: position 3,393,961 of record NZ_CP011968.1, on the reverse strand, counting down.
TTTTAGCAATAAATATAGTATTGCTATTTATGATATGGTATCCATTTTTTAAAGCTTATGAGAAAGAAGAGATAAAATTAGAGAGCCAAGAGGTTTAAATTTAGAAATTGAAAGGAAATTATAAATATGACAATTGAAGAACATATAATAGATGAAGAATTAGTAGAGGTGGCAATGCAAATAATACTTCGTGCAGGTGAGGCTAGAACAGAAATTAAACATGCTCTTAATGATTTGGAAAAGTTTGATTATAGAAATGCTGATTTAAAACTAGCTAAAGCAAAAGGGTTTATGACAGAAGCACATAGAGCTCAAACCAAGATTATACAAGGGGAAGCTGATGGAGAGAAAAGAGCACATTCGCTGTTATTTGCACATGCTCAAGATACTCTTATGACCATATTCAGCGAGTTAAATATAACTATGTCTTTAGTAGGAATAGTAAAGTCTATAGAATATAAGGTAAATAATAGTAAATGATTTAAATAAATAAAATAAGGAGTGATTAAATTGGGTAAGTTTCCTAAAGGTTTTTTATGGGGAGGAGCTGTAGCAGCTAATCAATTAGAAGGTGCATGGAATGAAGGTGGCAAAGGTTGGTGTTTAGCTGATGTACATATGTATGATAAAGATAGAGATATATCTAAACCTTATGAGTCTGATATGACTATAGAAAGAATAAAGTTTGCTATGAAAGATAATAATGGATATTATCCTAAGCGTAGTGGAATAGACTTTTATCATACATACAAAGAAGATTTAAAGCTTTTGAAAGAGCTAGGGTTAAAGTGTTTTAGATTTTCAATAAATTGGGCTAGAATATTTCCAAATGGAGATGATTTAGAGCCTAATGAAGAGGGATTAAAGTTTTATGATAATCTTATAAATGAAGTAATAGATAATGGTATGGAACCTATTGTAACACTACTTCACTATGAGACTCCTTTGAATTTAGTATTAAAATATAAAGGATGGTCTAATAGAAAAGTGGTAGATTTCTTTGTTAGATATGCAGAATTAATACTAAATAGATATAAAAATAAAGTTAAATATTGGATAGTTATAAATCAAATAAATTTAATACATTATGAATCATTTAATTCAGTTGCATTTTGTGTAGACCAGGTAGATGATGTAGAAGAGGCCAAATATCAAGCTATTCATCATCAATTCATGGCTACAGCTTTAACTAAGAAGCTTGGAAAAGAAATAAATTCAGATATGATGATAGGGATGATGATGGCAGATTGTACATCTTATCCAGAAGATTGCGACCCTGAAAATGTGGTGTTTGCTTTAAAAAGAAATAGAATACAATATTTTTTCACTGATGTAAGTTTTAGGGGAGAGTATCCAGTCTATATTAAGAGATTTTTCAAAGAAAATAACATAAATATAGTTATAGAGGAAGGAGATGATAAAATCTTAAAAGAAAATACTATGGATTTTCTAGCTTTATCATACTATTATTCTACAACAGTATCAGCAAGTAAAAACACCATGAATCCAACTGATAATATAAAGAATCCATATTTAAAAGCAAATCCTTGGGGGTGGGCAATTGACCCAAAAGGATTATACAATACTTTATCTCAATATTATGATAGATACCAAAAGCCAATAATGATAGCTGAAAATGGATTTGGAATGCATGATAAATTTGAAGATGGAAAAGTTCATGATAGTTACAGAATAGATTATTTAGGAAAACATATAGAACAAATAGGTGAAGCTATAGCTGATGGAACCGAAATATTAGCTTATTGTATGTGGTCGCCAATAGATATAGTAAGTTGTTCATCTCAAGAAATGGAAAAAAGATATGGATTTATATATGTGGATATAGATAACAATGGAAATGGAAGTAAAGAACGTTATAAAAAAGATAGTTTTTATTGGTATCAAAATGTAATAAGAACTAATGGAGAAGAATTAAGAGAAAAGTAAATAGTTTTTAAATATAAACAACCCCCCTTATAAATACTGTATATATTATTAATATAGTTTTATAAGGGGGGTTATAATTGTAAATAAAATGATTTATTAATTATATGATTCATAGCGAAATTTATATTTATACTTTTAATCATAAACATATCAGTATGAGGAATATCTATTGTACTTCATCCAAATTTTGGTAGAGGTACAATTCTTTTTTATTTTAAAATGCTATAAGATAACATAATAAACTTTAAGCAAAAAATTATTATATTATAAATTTACATATATAGACATTGACTAAATCTTAATTGTATATAAAAATAAGTAGTTAAGAGGTAATATATTATATTACTCGATAAATTTAGACAAATAAAACTTATATAAGGGGAGATAACATATGATAATTGAGCTAAACAAAAGTAATTCTGAAAATCTAACGAAGACGGAACTTGAAATAATTAAATTTATAAATGAAAATGAATCAATATTACCAGAATTATCTATAGTAGAGATTGCTCATGAAACATATTCATCTCCAGCAACCGTTTCAAGAGCAATTAGAAAATGCGGTTTAAATGGATTCAATGAACTTAGGTATAGATTAACAGTAAAAGATGAAAATGATGATATACAAAATATGGGGGATATAATAAATAAATCCTTTATAGAAGCACAGAGAGTTATAGAACAAATATCTTTAACTACACTAATCAATATAATAAAAACTATAAATAAATCTAGTAAGATATATATTTTAGCAAGAGGGCTTACTGAATATGTAGCAAAAGAGTTTAGTCTTAAATTGCAATTACTTGATTTTAATGTTGTTTTTATAAATGACCCCAACATAATGAAAATAAAATCTAAATCAATAAAAAAAGATGAACTTATAATTATATTTTCATTGAATGGAAATACCATAGAGCTTGTAGAATCAGCACAGAATGCCAATTTAGTTGGAGCTAAGGTTATAACTTGCTGTTGTAGTGAAAGTGCAAAACTTATAAAGTATTCGGATTTATATATTGTAGGATACAAACATGAACATATATCAATTTCTGAATATGAAGTATCTTCCAGATTGCCCTTGTATATTATATCTAGGATAATTATAGATTATATGGTCAGATATAATAATTCTGAAAATTAAATTGAAAAGTCTATGAAAATCGATTTTCTATTTGTGAAAAGATTTTCATAGACTTTTTTATTATAATGAAAACATACACAGCACAAGCAAGGGGGAAGACAATGATATATACATTAACTACAAATCCTGCAATAGATATGAATATATCTACTAATGGGATAAAGAGAAAATTAGTAAATCGTACATCAAATGCTGTATATTCTCCTAATGGAAAGGGATTAAATGTAACTTTTGTACTAGGTCATTATGGTATAGAATCTAAGATATTAGGATTTTTTGGAGGATTTTCAGGAAAATATATAGTTGAAGAAAGCGAAAAGAGAGGATTTGACGTATTGCCTACTTGGGTAGAAGATACAACTCGTATAAATATATTTTTAAATGATGGAAGTGATGAATTTAAATTTGTAAACTCTGGGTCATATGTAAATGAAAAACAAAAACTAGATATGCTAGATAAGATACAGTCATTAGCAGATATAAGTTACTTATCAATAAGTGGAAGTCTACCTCCTGGTATTGATGATAATTACTATGAGGATATATTTAAAATTTGTAAAAATAAAAGTATAAAGACAATACTCGATATAAGTTCACCAAAATTAAAGGAGTTACTACAGTATAATCCATATTTGATAAAACCAAATGATGAAGAAATCAAAGATATATTTGGAATTATTGTAAGAGATGAAGAAGATATTAAGGATGTACTTAAATTACTACATTTAAAAGGTGCTCAAAATATATTGCTAACTTTAGGAGAAAAAGGTTCTTATTTTTATAATGGAAAATCAATTTATTATGCTAGTGCTCAACCAGTTACAGTAGTCAGCTCTGCATGTGCTGGTGATTCTGCATTAGCTGCTTTTTTAAGTATATGGTTGGAAAATCCAGAACATATTGAAGAAGCATTAAAAAGGTCAGCAGCAACAGGAGCAAGTGTGGCTGAAAGTAATGGTATAGGTAATTTGGAGAATGTGGAAGATTATATAAAAAATATAAGAGTCAGAAAGGTGGTATAAAAATGGGAAAGAAAATGATTCTAGGGGTAACAGGTTGTCCAACTGGAATAGCTCATACTTTTATGGCAGAAGAAGCATTAAAAAATTCAGCCAGGGAATTAGGGTGTGACATAAAAGTTGAAACGAATGGAGCTATAGGTGTAGAAAATAAGTTAACAGCAAAAGATATCGAAATGGCAGATGCAATAATAGTTGCTTGTGATAAAAATGTTGATATGGACAGATTCAATGGAAAGCCAGTAATAGAAGTACCTGTCAAAGAAGGTATACATAAAGCTAATGAACTTATACAAAGATGTATTGATGGAAAAGTAGCTATTAGAAAAGGAAACTTATCAAGCAGTAAAATTGCAGAAGAAGGAAACTTATCGTTTGGTCAAAAGTTGTATAAAGACTTAATGAATGGTGTATCTCACATGTTACCTTTAGTAGTAGCAGGTGGAGTACTTACTGCTATATCATTTTTATGGGGGATTTATTCATTTGACCCAAATTCAGAACAATATAATCAAATAGCAGCTACATTAAAATCTGTTGGTGGATATTCTATGAACTTGATGGTTCCTGTATTGGCAGCATTTATAGCTCAATCTATATCGGGAAGAGCTGGTATGTTGGCAGGACTTGTTGGAGGAATGATATCATTTGATACAGGTTCGGGGTTTTTAGGTGGAATCATATCAGGATTTTTAGCAGGTTACTTAGTTAAACTATTTGTACATTTGTTAAGAAAATTACCACGACAATTAGAAGGTCTTAAATCGATTTTTATAATTCCTATTGTCAGCGTAGGTCTTGTGGGTGTAGCAATGTTGTTACTTGGTGGGCCATGTTCAGCACTTAACAATGCTATGATGAACTTTCTATCGGGGTTACAAAATTCAAGCCCTATAATTTTGGGAATAGTAATAGGATGTATGTCAGCATTTGATATGGGAGGTCCAGTAAATAAAGCAGCATATGTAACTGGAACTATGCTTCTAGGACAGGGAAATTATTTATTTATGGCAGGTGTATCTGCAGCTTGTATAACACCACCATTGGTAATAGCAATAGCATCTACTTTATTTAAAAATAGATTTACAGAAGAAGATAGAGCAGCAGGATTAATCAATTATATACTAGGTAGTACTCATATAACAGAGGGGGCAATACCTTTTGCAGCAAAAAATCCATTAAAAGTGTTGCCAGTACTTATGATTGCATCATCAATATCATCAATTTTAACTTATATAATGAAAATAGAAGTACCAGCTCCACATGGAGGGTTTTTGGTTCTAGGATTAGTCAATAAGCCACTTTTATGGGTAGGGTGTATATTTGTAGGTTCATTAGTAGGTGCTGTACTTTATATGATGGTTACACCTAAAGTAGTAAATGAGAAAAATACTATAGAAAATACAAATGCAACAAAAGATGAACATAAAAATGAAAGTGCAGAATCGGAAAACGTATCTAATAATATCTCTTTATATAGCGAAGAAACAGTAATTTTAGATGTTAAGGGAAAAAATAAAACAGATGTAATTGATGAAATGATTGGAATACTTGATAAATCTGGTGTTCTTTTAGATAAAAAGAAGTTTAAAGAAGAAATCCTTAAAAGAGAAGAAATATCATCTACAGGTTTTGGTATGGGGATAGCGATACCACATGCAAAAACAGATGCAGTAAAGGTACCACGTGTAGCAGTAGGTGTATCAAAAGAAGGGTTTGACTTTGAATCAGAAGATGGAAGCTTGGCACATATTATATTTATGATAGCAGCTACAGATAATGGTGATAATTTACACTTAAAAACATTATCTCAACTATCTTCAAAATTAATGAATGAAGAATTTTTAAATGAGTTATTAAATAGCAAAACAAGTAGAGAAATAGTATCAAAATTAAATAACGAAGAAATTAAATCAGTATAAACATATAGGAGGAGAAATTATGGCATTAGTGACAACTAAACAAATATTATTAGATGCACAAGAAGGGCATTATGCAGTAGGTGCATTTAATGTTGAAAATATGGAGATGGTTATGGCAGTAATAGAGGCTGCTGAAGAACTTAAATCACCAGTAATATTGCAAACAACACCTTCAACAATAAAGTATGCAGGACTAGATTATTATTTAGCGAATGTAAAGGTAGCATCAGAGAAGGCAAGTGTTCCTGTGGCAATGCACTTAGACCATGGTTCAAGCTTTGGACTAGCTATGCAGGCACTTAGAGTTGGATATACTTCTATTATGATTGATGGTTCTCATGAAAGTTATGAAGATAATATTTCAATATCTAAATCTGTTGTAGATGCATGTATGCCTTCAGATATACCTGTTGAAGCTGAATTAGGTAAAGTTGGAGGTAAGGAAGACGATTTAGATGGTGGTGATGGGGGAGCATATACAGACCCATTAGAAGCAAAAGAGTTTGTAGAGAGAACAGGGGTATCATCTTTAGCAGTAGCAATAGGTACGGCACATGGATTATATAAGGGAGAGCCAAAGCTTGATTTAGATAGATTATCTGAAATTAGAGATGTTGTATCAGTTCCATTAGTATTACATGGTGGGTCTGGAATACCAGATGAAGTTATTAAGGAATCTATAAAAAGAGGGATTTGCAAGGTTAATTATGCAACTGAATTAAGGATTGCTTATAGCAATGGAGTTAAGAATGTGCTTAATTCTGACCCAGAGGTAATTGACCCTAAGAAATATGGTAAAAAAGGTTTAGAGTCAGTTAAAGATTTTGTTAAGAGTAGGATGGAAGTTTGTGGATGTGTAGGAAAAGCAATAGAGACAGTGAAGTGTTAATAATAAAGGGAAAGAATAAGTAAGATTAAATTAAGGGGTGTCTCAAAATGAACTTTTTAGTTCATGAGGCACTCTTTTTTGTATGAAATTAAATATATTTTCATCATTCTGACAATAAAAAAGAAGATTATATCTATTTTGAGACAGCATCTTATTTTATTTTTTGATTAATATTGTAATTGAGAAATTTGAAATAAGGAAGATGATATAATTAAATAAAAAAGTTCTTTCTAAGTTTAAATTAATATTAAAAAGTTATAATATGGTAAGAATTATCCAGGTAGATGACTTCTATGATGGATATATGATAAAATAATTTTGTATGGTATATATAATAATCATAAAATAAGAGTATTGCATTAGTTTTTTAACTAAAACATGTAAATAGGAAAAATAATTTAATAACTGTGTAGTAAAAACTTGGATTTAACATAAGACACTAACTATTAAGGCGTACGACTAAAATATATATTTAAATTATTTTATGAACACTGGAGGGAAAGTCATATATGATTACAGGAGAATTAAGGAGCAAAGTAGACAAGATTTGGGAGACATTTTGGACTGGTGGATTAACTAATCCATTAGAAGTTATAGAACAATTTACATATCTTTTATTTATTAAAGGATTGGATGAAGTAGAAACAAAAAATGAAGCAGAAGCAACTCTTTTGGGAGTTTCTTTTGAAAGGATATTTAATGATGAACATCAACATTTAAGATGGAGTAAGTTTTCTAATGAAGGAAATTCAGAAAAAATGTATGAAATAGTACAAAATGAAGTGTTTCCTTTCATAAAAAAATTACATGGAAATAAAGACTCAGCTTATGCAAAGTACATGGGAGATGCAATATTTAAAATTCCTACGCCTCTTATGTTATCTAAAATAGTTGATGGTATTAGTAATTTAGAATTAAGTAAGGATAGAGATACAAAGGGAGATTTGTATGAGTATTTATTATCCAAAGTGGCTACAGCAGGTACTAATGGTCAATTTAGGACTCCAAGACACATAATAGATATGATAGTAAGACTTATTAAACCAACACCAGAAGATATTATAGTAGACCCGGCAGCAGGTTCAGCAGGTTTTTTAGTATCATCACAACAATACTTAAGGGATAATCATTCAAGTCTTTTCTTAGTGCAAGGGCTGAAGGAGCATTTTAATAATGGTATGTTCTATGGATTTGATATGGATAGAACTATGCTTAGAATAGGTGCTATGAATATGATGTTGCATGGCGTTGACAATCCTAATATAGAGTATAAGGATTCTTTATCGGAGGTTAATACAGATAAAGATAAGTTTACATTGGTGTTAGCAAATCCTCCTTTTAAGGGAAGTTTAGATTATGAAGCAGTGTCAGCAGATTTATTAAAAGTGACTAAGACAAAGAAAACAGAGTTATTATTCTTGGCACTTTTTTTAAGAGTTTTAAAAATTGGTGGAAGATGCGCATGTATAGTGCCAGATGGAGTATTGTTTGGTTCAACAGGTGGACATAAATCGATAAGAAAAGAAATAGTTGATAATCATAAATTGGAAGCTATAATATCAATGCCAAGTGGAGTGTTTAAGCCTTATGCAGGAGTATCTACAGCTATAATGATATTTACTAAAACAGGAACAGGTGGAACTGATAAGGTATGGTTCTATGATATGAAAGCTGATGGTTATTCTTTGGATGATAAGAGAAATGAGATAAAGGATAGTGATATAGAGGATATTATTAAGAGATTTGATAATCTTGATGGTGAAGTAGATAGAAAAAGAACAGAGCAAAGTTTTTTTGTTGATGTGGAAGAGATAAGAGAGAATGGGTATGATTTATCTATTAATAAGTATAAAGAGGTAGTGTATGAAGAAGTAGTTTATGATGCTCCTAGTGTTATTATGGGTAGGGTTAAGGCGTTAGAGAAAGAGATAGTGGATGGATTAGAGGAACTAGAAAGAATGTTAGAGGTGTAGAGTATGGTTGATGAAGCAAAAATTTTAGATGTTGTTAGTATAAGCGGGGAAAATGTAAAAAAGTTTGATGGAGAACGCTCATATCTTAGTACTGGAAACTTAGATTTTAACAAGATAAGCAATCTAGAAATAGTTACTTATGAAAATAAACCTTCTAGAGCAAATCAAACTGTAAATATAGGAGAAGTTATATTTGCAAAAATGAAGGACACAAAGAAAACATTAGTTATTAATAAAACTAATAAAAATATAATAGTATCGACTGGATTTTATGTTTTAAAACCATCAAAAGAAATATTGCCTCAATATTTATACCATTACTTAAATAGTAGTTATTTTCTAAATCAAAAAAATAGGTTAAGTAAAGGTGCTACACAATCAGCTTTAAATAATGAAGGATTAGCTAATATAAAAATACGCATGTATAATTTAAAAGTGCAAGAAAAGGTAGTGCGTGTTTTAGACAAGGCTCAAGAGTTAATAGATAAAAGAAAAGAGCAAATAGAAGTATTGGATGAATTAGTTAAATCAAGATTTATTGAGATGTTTGGTACTCCATCAAAGAATGAAAAAAACTGGGAAATTTCAGAAATAGGGAAATATTTAGATGTTTTAACTGATTATCATTCAAATGGTAGTTATGAAACCTTAAGAGATAATGTAACTCTTTTAGATACAAAAGGTTATGCCTTAATGGTAAGAACTACAGATTTAGAAAATAATAACTTTGAAAAAGGTGTTAAGTATATCGATGAACATGCATATAATTATCTTGAAAAATCAAAGGTGTTTGGTGGTGAGGTTATAATAAATAAGATAGGTAGTGCAGGTAAAGTTTATTTAATGCCATTTTTAAATAAACCAGTATCTTTAGCTATGAATCAATTTATGCTTAGATTTAATGAAGATAAAGTGAATCATATATTCTTATATAACCTTTTACTAACATCCTATATGGAAAGTAAAATAAAAGAGAAAGTAAGAGGAGCTGTAACAAAAACGATAACTAAAGATGCTGTTAGAAAAATAAATATTATTGTACCTCCTATTAGACTTCAAAATCAATTTGCCAACTTCGTTAAACAAGTAAACTCTTTGAAGTTTGAAATGGAAACTAGCTTAAAAGAACTAGAAGACAACTTTAACTCATTAATGCAAAAAGCTTTTAAAGGAGAGTTATTCAACTAAAATACAATTATTAAAATGGGGGAATAAAATCTATGAATCAAATAGAGCTAGATTTATACCATAACATGGTAAATATCTATAAAGAAGCTGATTTACAATGTAACTATAAGCCAACAAGATTTTTACAACTGATAAATAACAAAGGAGCCTTATTAGCTGCTAAAGAATTAATCAATAAAGAAGGAGCTACTGAAGGATTTACAAGACTATGGGAGTGTAAGAGATTAGATTTATCATTAGAAGTATTAGTATTAAAAGAAAAGTATAAAGAGTTGTTTACTGATGAAGAAAGAGAAATATGTATAAATAGATTAAAAGATTATGGATATAAATTTAATTAAGTAATATTACCTAATAAACAAGAGGTGATTAAATGAGAAATATACCAAATGAGATTAAAAACTCAATAATAAATGTATTTCCAAAAGAAAATACTCTAGCAATCATAATATTTGGTAGTTATGGAACAGATAAACATACATCAGAAAGTGATATAGACATAGCTTGGATTCCTATCAAAAAAGTACCAATTACAGAACTTGCAACTAAGACAGAAGCTCTAAGAAATATATTAGACATTGATGTAGACCTAAAAATTGTTACAGATAATTATACAATAGCACTTAAAAAAGCTATTTTAGAAGGTGAAGTTATTTATGAATCTAAAGATTTTAAGGATTATATAAATAAATTCTATTTTGAAAACAGTGATGTAATAGATATCTTAGATTGGAGGGACATGTATGGTAATTAGAAACAAATTATCTTGGAACTCAATAGAAGAAGTAAATAGGGATTTTGGTTCTTGCTTGTATGACCTGCAAAACTTCAAAATCTTATATGATAAGGAAGAAATGCCTGAGTTATGGGCTAGATACATAAAAGAAGGCTTTAAAAGCTATATGGTATCATTTCTAGAATTAACAAAAGCAATGTTGTATTATAAATCAATTGATTTAAACATAAAATCTAAAAACTTTTATGACTACCTTTTAGCTTGTGAGTATCACAATTTATTACCTAAAAATTCTTCTATAGTTATAGAAACACTTAGAAAATTGAGAAATGATGATTCTCATGGATATGATATACCACAGTTTGAAGATATGTACGAATTGTTTACAGAAAATGAAGAAGTATTTGTTAGTATAAGAAACAGCTGTAAGAAATAGTTTTTAGAGAGATTTATTTTAACTAAGGGACAAAAGGGGGATAAAAGCTTGGGTAATTTTGATTTTTTACAAAAGAAGAAAAATTTCAATAGTTTTAATACTGCTTGCTTAGAAGCAGAAAAAAGTATACTAGTTAGTCCATCTACTTGTGCAACTATAACAAGAAGAGCTTTAGAGCTTGCAGTAAAATGGCTATATGCTAATGATAGTGATTTAGTATTGCCTTATCAAGATAATCTCAGTACGTTGATTCATAATAATAGTTTTATAGAACTTATAGACTATGATATGTTACCTTTATTAAAATATATAGTTAAATTAGGTAATTTATCTGTACATACTAGTGCGAACATAGAGAGAGGAGAAGCAATACTTTCACTTAACAATTTGCATCAATTTGTTAGTTGGATAGACTATTGTTATTCAGATGAATATACAGCAGAAGACTTTAATGAAGATTTATTACTTTATGGGGAAGAGAAAAGGACGAGACCGGACGAACTTAAAAATCTTTATGAGAGATTAAGTTCAAAAGATAAAAAGCTTGAAGAAGTAATAAAAGAAAATGAGGAATTAAGAAAGTCACTAACTGAAAAGAGAAAAGTTAATACTGTAAACTATGATTTCAAGATAGACGAAGTAAGCGAATTTGAGACAAGAAAAAGATATATAAATATAGAATTAAAGCTTGCAGGTTGGGAATTTGGAAAAGATATAGGGGAGGAAATAGAAGTACAAGGTATGCCTAATGAAAGTGGTGTAGGATATGTAGATTATGTTCTTTATGGTGAAAATGGTAAGCCATTAGCAGTAGTTGAGGCGAAAAGAACGAGTAAAGATCCAAAAATTGGTCAACAACAAGCTAAATTATATGCAGATTGTTTGGAAAAGAGATATAGTCAAAGACCAGTAATATTTTTGACTAATGGTTTTGATATGTATATTTGGGATGACTATTCAGATAGAAAAGTTTATGGATTTTATAAAAAATCAGAATTACAACTTATGATAGATAGAAGAAAGAGTAAGAAGTCTTTAAGTTCTGTAACAATAAATGATGAAATATCCAATAGATATTATCAAAAAGAAGCTATTAGGGCTGTATGTGAGGCTCTTGAAAATAAGCAACGCAAAACTCTTTTGGTATGTGCTACTGGTACAGGAAAAACAAGAATTGCTATATCTATAGTTGATGTACTTTCAAGACATAATTGGATTAAAAATATATTATTTCTAGCAGATAGAAAAGCATTGGTAAAGCAAGCTAAAAAAAGTTTTACTAAGCTATTACCTAACTTGGCGTTATGTAATTTATTGGATAGCAAAGACAGCCCAGAAGATGCTAGGATGATATTTTCTACATATCCAACAATGATGAATGCAATTGATGATACGAAGTCTAAGGATGGAAAGAGATTGTTTACACCTGGCCATTTTGATTTAATTATAATAGATGAATCGCATAGAAGTATTTATAAAAAATATAAGTCAATCTTTGATTATTTTGATTCTTACTTAATGGGTCTTACTGCTACACCAAAGGATGAGATAGATAAAAATACTTATTCAGTTTTTGACATGGAAAATGGAGTACCTACATATGCTTATGAGTATAATAAGGCAGTCGAGGATGGATATTTAGTAGATTATACTAGTATTGAGTTTAAGACTAAGATTATGGAAGATGGAATTAAGTATGATGAGCTTTCTGATGAAGAGAAGGAAGAATATGAAAATACATTTAATGATGATGAGAGTATTGGAGACGAAATAGGGAATAATGCAGTAAATGAGTGGCTATTTAATTCTGACACAATAGATTTAGTTTTAAATAAGCTAATGACAGAGGGGTTGAAAATAGAAGGAGAAGAAAAGATTGGTAAGACTATAATTTTTGCAAAGAATACAAAGCATGCTAGGGCAATAGTTGAAAGATTTAATAAGCTGTATCCAAAGTATGGTGGGAACTTTGTAAAAGCAGTTGACTATAGTATAAATTATGTAGATTCTATAATAGATGATTTTTCTGATAAGAATAAATTACCTCAAATAGCAGTTTCAGTAGACATGCTTGATACAGGAATTGACATACCTGAAATACTAAATCTTGTTTTTTTCAAGAAAGTGAGAAGTAAGACTAAGTTTTGGCAAATGATAGGTAGAGGAACTAGATTATGTCCAGATTTATTAGGTGTTGATATGGATAAGGAGAGATTCTTAATATTTGATTTTTGTAATAATTTTGAATTTTTTAAATTTAATCCTAAAGGATTTGAGGGAAATAAAGCAGAAACACTTACTGAAAAATTATTTAATATAAAGGTAAGTATGGTTAAAGAACTTCAAGATATTAAATATATAGAAGGTGAGTATGCAGAACTTAGAAAAGAATTGTTAGAAGAACTTATAACTTCTGTAAAAGCTTTAAATGAGGATAGTTATATAGTTAGGATGAATTTAAGTTATGTACATAAGTATAAAAATGAAAATGTTTGGAGCAATATTGGAGCAGTAGCACAAAATGAGATAAGAGAATATATATCACCACTCATAACTTCATATAGTGATGATGAATTGGCTAAAAGATTTGATGTAGTTATGTATAATATACAACTTGCATACTTACAAAATAATAATGCAAGTAAAGGTATAAGGCATGTAATGGCTACAGCAGAAAAACTTTCAAAACTTGGGACTATACCACAGATTCAGCAACAAAAATATACTATTGAAAAAGCAATGACAGAGGATTTTTGGGAAGATTCAGATATATTTGAGGTAGAAGAAGTACGTATATCATTAAGAGAGCTTATTAAGTATCTTGAAAAGTCTAGTCAAAAGATATATTATACAAGTTTTGAAGATATGATTGTAGCAGAATATAGAAATGATTCTGTATATAATGCAAACAATCTTAAGAATTATAAAAAGAAGGTAGAGTATTATTTAAATAGCCATAAAGATGAATTAGCAATATTTAAATTAAGAAATAATAAAAAGATAACAAAGCAAGATGTTGAAACGTTGGAGGAAATACTCTTAAAACAGTTAGGTAATTGTGATGATTATAAGAAGGAGTTTGGAGATACTCCAGTAAGCCAATTAGTGAGAAGACTAGTGGGATTGGATAGAGAAGCTGCAAATGAAGCTTTTTCAGAGTTTTTAAATAATAAGAGCTTTAATACTAAGCAAATACATTTTGTTAAACTTATAGTCGATTATGTAGTCAAGAATGGATTTATAGAGGATAACAAAGTGTTGATGGAAGACCCATTTAGAACTGTTGGAAGTATAATTGATTTATTTGAAAATCATATTGAAGAGAGAAATAAATTGATTAAAACTATAAATAAAATTAAAGAAAATGCATCAGAGATAGGCTAATGATGTTATTTAGTGCAAAATTATTGTTAATGATGTAGAGAATAAATTTATTAGTAGGTAGTCTAATATTGGGTTGAAATAGATAACTAGATATGGATAATGTAAATATACAAAGAGAGGTATTGAATAATTATGCAATATCTCTTTTTAATTGATAAATAACTATGAATTACTCATGAAGAAGATTAAATAATAATTTTTAAAATTAAGTATTTGTATATTTTATAGAATAATCATGTATTTACTTTAATAAAATAAAAACAGGTATAAAAAGGTATATAATAAGGCTTTCATATACATTTATGAGTCAAAATTTTGATATAATATATAGATACATGGAGTTATGAATGGAATTTATTTAACTTATAGGGGGAGTTAATATGAAAGCAGGAGAAATTGAATTTCTTAGTTATTTAGAGGGGTCAAACAAAAGTTTTGTAGTACCTGTATATCAAAGAAATTATAACTGGAAGAAAGAACAATGTAAAAGATTGTTTGATGATTTAGAGGATATAATAGATTCTGGATTTAGAACTCATTTCTTAGGGTCAGTTGTATCTATATATAGTATGGGAAAAGAATATTTAATAATAGATGGACAACAAAGAGTGACTACTGTGTCAATATTATTGATTGCCATGTGTCAAATAATAAAAGAGTTTGGGGAATCAAAAGGAATTATTACAACAGAAGAACAGATTAAGGAGTGTTATCTTATAAACAAGCACTCAAGAGATAAAGATGGAAAAATAAAGTTAAAACCAATAGCAGAAGATAGAAAAGCGTACTATGAACTATTTGAAGAAGAAATGAATACAGATAGAAATTCTAATATAGTTTCAAATTATTTATATTTTTATAATAGAATAAAAGAAGATAATATATCAATAGATGATTTGTTTGATGCTATACAGAAATTAACTATAGTAGAAATAGAGTTAAAAAATGGTGAAGATGACCCTCAATTAATCTTTGAAAGTCTAAATTCAACTGGCTTAGATTTAAGTGAAGCTGATAGAGTAAGAAACTTTGTGTTAATGGGTAGAAGCTCTAAGTTACAAGAGGAATTTTATAATAATTATTGGTATAAAATTGAAAAAAATACAAGTAGCAACGTAAGTAGTTTTATAAGAGACTATTTGACTATAAAGGAGAGAAGTATACCGAATAAAAATAAAGTATATTTTAGTTTTAAAAGGTATGTATCAGATAATGGTATAGATATAGAAATTTTATTAAAAGATTTACTTAAATTTTCTAACTATTATAGAGAGATATCTTATTCATGTACTGATGATAATGATGTAAACAAAGTTTTGAAAAGGATAAACAAACTTGAAATATTTGTATCATATCCGTTTATATTAGAATTATTTGATGATTATAATGAAGGTATAATAAATAAAAAAGTACTTGTAGAATCCCTTAATTTAGTAGAATGTTTTATATTAAGAAGAATAGTATGTGATGTACCTCCGAATGCACTGAATAAAGTATTTATGAACTTAGGAAGGGAAATTAAAAAATTTAGTGATTATAAAGAAAACTATTCTAATATATTAAGATATATTTTTATAAATAAGAAATCATCTCAAAGATTTCCTACTGACAGTGAATTTTCAAATGCTTTTGAAACTAAAGATATATATAATACTAAGTCAAAGAATAAGTTATATATACTTGAGAGGTTAGAGAATTATAATAATAAAGAAATTGTTGATTTAGAAAATTTAATCAATAATAATATGCTAAATATAGAGCATATAATGCCACAAACATTAACAAATAAATGGAAGGAATCACTAGGAGATAACTATAAGGAGATACATGATAAATATTTACATACAATTGGAAATTTAACTTTGACAGGATATAATTCAAAACTAAGTAATAAAACATTTGAAGAAAAGAAAGAAATGGAAGATGGATTTAAAGATAGTAGGCTTTATCTAAATAAATATATTTCATCTATAGATAAATGGAATGAAGAAGAAATAAAAAATAGAACTAAGATATTACTAGATAGAGCTGTAGAAATTTGGAAATATCCAAGTGTTACATATGAACCTCCAAGTAACAGTGAAAATATATTTACGTTAGAGGATGATGATGTTAATTTTACAAATGAAAGTATAGTATCATTTAGTATATTAGGAGAGTCATATAAGGCTAAAAATTGGACAGAATTTTATGAACAAGTTGCTCTTACTTTATATGATTTGGATTCTGTAAGGTTTAACAGTATTGTAGACAAAACTTATAAAAGAGATTTTATAGATAATATTAAGTCTAGAGATGCATATAAATTAAGAAAAGGTATTAAAATATCAGAAAATATATATTTAGAAACAAATTTAAATACAGAGGCTAAATTAAATATAATTAGATTTTTACTTAATGAGTTTGATATAGAGTTAAATGAAGTAATATTTTCCATAAAATAATGAAATATATGCATTTTTTGCGTAATAGAATATTAATTATATTAAAAATAAAATAGCACCTCTTGATATAGATTTATAGCTCAAATTTATATCAAGAGGTTACGTTTAATTAAAGTAATACAAATACTATCTAATTAAATTATTAATAAAAATGTTATATAAAAATGAGTATATAGCATTTTAAAGAGTAATAAACCTTACATAATAAATGATTTATTAATATGAACTAGAAGTATTTTTACTATATTGTTTTATAAAACCTTTAGGCATTTTACTTATAAAATATACCACCATAATACAAGACAAAGGTTTGTCTACTATATTACTAAGAATCCTTGGAAAGAACGCAGCAGTAAATATCTTCTGACCAGACTGAACTAAAAAACCAACCAATAAATCAGCACCACTTCCACTTAAACCACCAAACAATAAAACTGAAATAGGAGTACCAATTAAAGGACAAACAATAGATAAAATTACTCCTGTAATAATAGCTTCTTTATAACCAAAACCTTTTTTCTTAGAAATATATCCAACAATAAGACCAAGAACAATATTTACAAGGGCAAAAGGTATATTTGTAGGACCTGATATAACACCTAAAACTAAGTTTGTACATCCACCAATAAGAGCACCCCAAAAAGGACCTAATACGACAGCCCCAAGTACAGTACCAACTGTATCTAAAAATAATAATGGTATATTTATCATAGATATAACCATACCTAAGACAATATTAATAACTATGCACATTGAAGAAAATGTGACTTTTTTAGTATCCAATTATAATACCTCCTAAAAAAATATATACATTTATCATAGTATAGATTATAAAAGATTACTAATTGTATATTTCTATATAGAATATTGGAAATATAGAACAAATAAATAATATAATTATCAAAATATGTAGTATCATTAAAATTAAGAATAACTAAGGAGATTATTATGAAAAGAAATAGAGAGATTGTAGTAGTATGTCATTGTATATTAAATTGTAATTCTAAAGTGGAGGGATTGTCAGAATTTAAGGGAGCACAAAATATAGCGATAGATTTAATAAATAAAGGGTATGGAATAATTCAACTACCATGCCCAGAAATGATTATGTATGGAATAAATAGGTGGGGACATGTAAAAGAACAGTTTGACAATTTGTTTTTTAGAGAACAATGTAGGCAAATGTTAATACATCATGTAAGGCAGTTTGATGAATATTTAAAAAATGATTATGATATAAAAAGTATCATTGCAATAGATGGCAGTCCAAGTTGTGGTTATAATAAGACATGTAGTTCTAAACGTTGGTTTGGTGAGTTAAGTGGTTGCAATGAATTGATGGATAAAATAAATGATATACAAATGGTGGATGGGAAAGGTATTTTTATAGAAGAGCTAGAAAAGCTACTTAAAGAATATAATTTAAATATACCTATAGTTGGATTTGACGAGCTTAGAGAAGATAAGTAGAGATATAAATATTTATTGTCTCATTATGAAACACCATTATATTTGGCAGAAAAATATGACTGATGGACAGTACAGGAACCATTTTTAAGTGGAGTAATTAGTACTTATAAAGATGTATCCACTAGTTGAAAGAAAATGTAGAGAGGTAATAAATGAATTAAGAAGTAGATAATATATATAAAGGAGTGTCTAAAAGTGAACTTTTTAGTTTATGAGACACTCTTTTTTTATATTAAATCAAGTATATTAAATCAAATATATTTTAATCATTTTAGCAATGAAAAATAAATTTATCTATATTTTGAGACAACATCTTTTTTAGTTTTATTTATTTGTTGTCGTTTTTGACTTGGTATACAATTATATATTTTATTAAATAATTTCATAAATTATTTATAATTATAAAATCCATTGTTTTGAACAATATCTAATATATTATTATCTGTATTTATAAGGTCACTATACATATTTTCAAGTCCGATATTATCTACATAATAGGCAAACTTTATTCCTGTATGTGTTTTAAAAAAACTAGATGTATATAGGTATCATCACAGATATTAAAAGTATAAATAAAAGATATTAAGAACGACTTTCCAGCAATATATTAGAAAATTTTACTAAAATCCGGAAAGCGATTGACAAACAAAGTCAAATAAAGTATATTATTGGTAAGTTAGTTTAATGTACAAATGAATTATATATAAAACCTAATTTATAAATAACGATACTAAACGACATTATTTAACTTAAGCTACACAAAGATAGAATATTATACCATTGATTTAGGAGGTAGCCGTGATAAAAATATCTGAAGACTATATTGAAAAAAGATTTGACAATGAACTATTGCGAATAGAAGCATGGGGAAAAAACTCTTTACGTATTAGGTCGTTTGTAGACCAAAATTTTGTTGATGAAAACTATGCTCTTAACGAAAAACCTAAGTTAAATAAAGATGATATTACAATTAATAAAAATGAAGATGGAAGTGCAATCATTAAAAATGGAAAGATAAAAGCTGTCTTAGACCATAGAGATAGAATTACTTTTTATAATGATAAAAATGAAATATTATTGAAAGAATATATTCGATTAAGAGCTGTAAAACATGATGATGGTGGAGAAGATGTAGGGACAATTGAGATTACCAAAGACTTTAACTCTACTCTAAAGTTAAAATCAAGAGAATATCGACCAAGCTATAGTGGAGAATTTGAAGTAACTACTAGATTTGAATCTGAGCCTTCTGAAAAGATTTTTGGAATGGGACAATATCAACATAAATTTTTAGATTTAAAGAATACTGTTTTGGAGTTAGCCCAAAGAAATTCTCAAATATCAGTTCCTTTTTATATTTCTAGTCTAGGTTATGGACTTTTATGGAATAATCCGGGAATTGGAAAAGTATCTTTTGCTAAAAATATGACAGAATGGAAGATGTTTTCTACAAATTTTATAGATTATTGGATTACTTGTGGAGAAAGCCCAAAAGAGTTAAATAAAAATTACTCTCAAGTTACTGGAACTGTTCCTATGATGCCTGAAAACCTTTTAGGACTATGGCAAAGTAAACTAAGATATAGAACTTCAGAAGAAGTTTTAGATGTTGTGAAGGAATATTCTAAAAGAGGAATTAAGCTTTCATCAATTGCAATTGACTATTTTCATTGGCCTAAGCAAGGTGAATATAAATTTGACTTAGATTATTGGAAAAATCCTAAAGAATTAGTTAAAAAATTGAAAGAAGAGTATTCAGTAGAACCAATAGTATCTGTATGGCCTACAGTTCAAAGTGATGCAGAAAACTACAATGATTATTTAGAAAATGGCTATTTAGTCAATGTTAATCGTGGTGTTAGAATGACAATGCAAATTCAAGGAAATACAGTCTTTGTAGATATGACAAATGAAAATGCAAGAGAATATGTTTGGGATAGAATAGATAAAAATTATAAACAACTTGGGATTGACTATTATTGGTTAGATGTAGCTGAACCTGGCTATTCTGTGTATGATTTTGATAACTATAGATATAAAAAAGGAAATGTTTTAAGTTGTGGTAATATTTATCCTATTGATTATTTAAAAATGATTTATGATGGTTTACATAATGACATAGAGTCTGTTGTAACTCTTGTAAGAGGAGCTTGGGCAGGAGCTCAAAAGTATGGAGCTTTAGTATGGTCTGGTGACATTGATTCTAGTTTTGAAGCTTTTAATAATCAAGTAAATACAGGGTTAAATATGGGACTGGCAGGTATACCATGGTGGACTACTGATATTGGAGGTTTCCATGGAGGAAATCCTAAAGACCCAGAATTTAGAGAACTTATGGTAAGATGGTTCCAATATGCTACTTTTTCACCAATTTTGAGAATGCATGGAGATAGATTGCCTCATAGTAAACCATTATCAAATAAAGGTGGAGGCTCAATGGTAACTGGAGCTCCTAATGAAATATGGTCTTATGGTGAAGAAGTTGAAGTAATTCTTACAAAATTCATAAAAATTAGAGAGAGCTTAAAAACTTATTTAAAAAAACTGATGAAAGAAGCACATGAAGATGGAACACCAGTTATGAGAACTTTATTTTATGAATTTCCTGAAGATGATAAAACTTGGGAGGTGGATAATACATATATGCTTGGAGATGAAATTTTAGTAGCTCCAATAATGAATTATAAAGATAGAAGTAGAAAAGTATATTTACCAAAAGGACATACATGGGAAAATATATTTAGTGGAGTTAGTTATGAAGGTGGGAAAACTTATGAAGTTGAATGCCCACTGGAAGAAATTCCTATTTTCCTAAAGCAAGATTCCAGTTATAATTTTAAAGAACTAAAAAATATTTTGGGAGAGGTGAAATCATAATGGAGCCACAATTATGGCAATTATTATTAATCGTACTATATGGATTTTTTATAAACTATGAAAAAAATTCAACAATGTTTGGAACATATCAACCAGTAACAGCAGGTTTTATTACTGGTCTTATCTTAGGAGATATAAATACAGGATTATATATTGGAGGTACATTACAGCTATTATCATTAGGTATTAGTAACTTTGGTGGAGCATCAATACCTGATTATCAAACAGCAAGTATAGTAGCCACATTTATAACTATTACGACTAAGCAAGAAGCATCTGTAGGAATCTCTATAGGTATTCCAGTTGCTTTATTGATGGTACAATTAGATGTTCTTAGAAATACTATTGGTATATGGCTAGTTCATAAAGCAGAAGATGGAGCTAAAAAAGGAAATTATAAAAATATAACCTATATGCAAATGTTAGGAGTACTATTAACAGCAGCTACAACAGGTATTCCAGTTGCTCTATCTGTAATATTTGGACCTTCTTTAATTAATACCATTTTGAAATATACACCTGAATGGTTAACAGGTGGTTTAACAGTAGCTGGAGGACTACTTCCAGCAGTAGGGATAGGATTATTACTTAGATATCTTCCTGCTAAGGAGTATTTTAGTTACTTAGTAATTGGTTTTGTTTTAGCAGTATATATGAAAGTACCATTATTAGGTGTAGCTTTAATTGGTGGAGCAATTGCACTTATAATTTACAAAAAGAATTTGGAAAATCAAGAACAACAATATACTGTAGTAGGAGGTATGGACGAAGATGAGTGATAAGGTATCATTAAATAAATCAAATGAAAAGGTGAAAAAAAGTGTCTTATGGCGCTGGTTTTTTACTAGTTCTGTTTCTTCAAATTATGAGAAGATGCAGGCCTTGGCATACTGTTATGCAGTACTACCTTTTTTAAAAGTAGTATACAAAGATAATCCAGAAAAGTTACAAAGTGCTGTATTAAATCATTTACAATTTTTTAACACTAATCCTTGGGTTGCCCCTTATATTTTGGGTATTAATGTAGCAATGGAGGAGTTATCAAGTGAAGAGACTGAAGAGGCTGTTGCTTCAATTAAAACAGGCTTGATGGGACCAGTAGCAGGTTTAGGAGATAGTTTATTTGTCGTTATTCCGTGGACAATTTTTGGAGCTATAGCAGCTAATATGGCGATAGATGGAAGTCCGTTTGGAATCTTACTGTGGATTGTAGTGAGTGTAGCATTGAAATTATTAAGTATACCACTATTTAATGCTGGTTATACATCAGGTACTAAGCTAATATCTTCAATTGAAAAAAGTTTAAAGATTTTAACTGAGAGTACATCTATTTTAGGTTTAATGGTTGTAGGTGCATTAATACCTTCAGTTGTAAAAGCTAATGTTGCTTTGAACTTTCAACAAGGTGATTTTACAATGAAAGGTCAAGAAATATTAGACCAAATTATGCCTGGGTTAGTTCCTGCAATTCTAGTTGTGATTGTTTATTGGGCTCTTAAAAAGAATATAAAACCTATATACTTAATTTTAGGAGTAATGGTTGTTTCAATAATTTTATATGCATTAGGTATTTTAAAATAAGGAAAGGATGATATTAGATATGGAAATGAAAGGTATTAAAAATATTCGTATAGATGACCGTTTAATCCATGGTCAAGTTGCAACTATGTGGAGTAATAAATTGGGTGTTACAAGATTAATGGTAGTAAATGATGCAGTAGCTAACAATTCTGTTCAAAAACAAGTTTTAAGAATGGCTACACCTGCAGGTATAGCGTCATCTATAATTACAGAAGAGACTGCTATAAAAAATATTACTGCAGGAAAGTATGAAGGACAAAATGTATTATTAATTGTTAAGTCTCCTGTGGACCTTATTCCATTTGTAGAGGCAGGATTTAAAATACATAATATAAATGTAGGAAATATGTCAAGTAGAAAAGATACAACAGTTCTAAGACCTAATATCAGTGTTACTGAAGAAGAGAAAGAAGCATTTAAAAGACTTTTAGATGAAGGAATTGAAATTACAACTATAATGACGCCTGATGATAAGAAAACTTATCTTGTAGACATCTTATAGATTTAAAGAGGTGTATTAAATTGAATAGTATTATTTTGATGAGTCATGGCAATATGGCTGAAGAAGTCTTAAATTCTGCAAAAATGATAATAGGGGATTCTATAGATTATCCTACTGTAAATATGAAACAAGATGATGGAATAGAAGGAACAATAGAAAAATTAAAAAAAGCTTTAGAAGTGTACAAGGAAAGTTCAGAAATAATTATAATGGCAGATTTACTAGGTGGAACTCCATGTAATGCTGCTTTATTAGTAGCCAATAATGACAGTCGAATTAAAATTATTTCAGGGCTAAATTTAGGTATGGTTATTGAATCAGCTTTTTTAGATACAAAGGAATTGGCAGCAAAATTAGAGAAAATAGGTAAAGATAATATTTCTATGGTTGAACAAAATGCAAGTTTATTATCTGATGATGAGTAGGAAGATTATATTAATATTTAAAACGAAATACTTATGTTAATATTTAATTGATATACAATTTTTAAAAAATATAGCTAATCTTGCATAAACTATATAATAAATCTAATTTTAGAATGTATAATTTAAAGGGTTATGGCTGTATATAGTCATAACCCTTATATTTCATTAATTAAAGTTAAATTTTGTATATTCAAAAAGCTCTTGATATTTACGGCAGAGCCACCATATAGAGATGCCTCAGACCCTAATGATGAAATTTCTATATTTATTCCTTTGTTAAAAGAGCTAACTAACATATCTTTTGTAATCTGTAATATCTCAGGGATATCACTAATTATTTGGCTATTTAAATATATTATTTCAGGAGCATAAGTTGTAATAGCATTATTTATAGCTATTGTTAAGTAACTACAAAACTCATGAATAACTTTTTTGGCATTCTGGTTATCTTCATAATATAGTTGCTTTACTATATCAGAATCTATTTTAGGAATATTTTCTAAAGAAGAAAGCTGTTCAAATACCTTTTTTTCTGAACAATACTGTTCTAAACAGCCACGATTTCCACAAGGACATAGTTTACCATTAGGCATGATGATAGTGTGACCAATTTCTCCACTCATACCATTTCTGCCACTATATAATTTATTATTTATTATAATGCCTGAACCAAATCCACTGTGAATACTGAGACTAAGTAGTGAGTTATGTACAGTTGAAAAAGTATTCTCAGCTAAAGCTGTTAAGTTTGCTTCATTTTCTATATGAATAGGAAAGTCATACTTTTTGCTAAGGATGCTATATAAGTCAATCTCATTAAGATTGTAATATGGAGTAAACAATACTTTATTTTCACAAGTAATCCCATGTATAGCCAAAGTAAGACCAATTACCTTATAAGGAGTGTCTATTTTGGATATGTTATAACTATTTATAATTTCATCTATCAATTGTATAACATTGTCTTTACTTACTTGTATATCTGTTAATTTCTTAGAATTTATAATAGTTCCATCTAAGTAAGATAGAGAAGAAAATATATAGTCGTATCCAACGTCCATACTTAAAGAAATCCCTGCACATTTATTAAATACTAATAATATGGGTTTTCTTCCGCCACTATGAGTACTATTTCCAATTCCTATTTCATGAACTAGAGATTCATCAATAAGTTTTTTGGTAATAGCGGATATAGTTGCTTTATTCAATCCTATAGTAGAAGCTATACTTGCCCTAGAAATAGGACCATTTTTTATAATTTGTTCAAGTACCAATCTTTCATTCATTTCTCGAATAGTGTATTTATCAGTAACCAATTTGATATTCCTCCTTAAAATAATATTGTAATACTTTTTACACAAAAATAAAAGGTTATTTTGCATTGACAAAGATAATTAAATATTTTATTATTAGTTCATAAGTTAGTTTAATATACTAACAAAAATAAAGCAAGTAAAATATACCTAAAATATAAAAAAATTAGGATAGGAAAACGATAGTTATGAAGTGGCATTCAAGGAGGGATGAAGTTGGAGTATGTATTAGGTGTGGATATTGGTACATCAGGTACTAAAACAGTTTTATTTGATAAACTAGGAAATACTATAAAAAGTTGTACATATGAATATCCTCTTATACAAGAGAAATCAGGTTGGGCAGAGCAGGATGCAAATGATTGGTGGAAAGCTGTAGTCGAATCTATAAGAGAAGTAGTTCAAAGTTCAAATATAAGCAGTGAATGTATAAAAGGAATTGGATTATCAGGACAGATGCATGGTCTAGTTATGCTGGACAATGAAGGTAAAACATTGAGAAACTCTATAATATGGTGTGACCAACGAACAGTAAAAGAGTGTGAGGAGATAACTGATTTAGTAGGTGAAGAAAGACTGATTGAAATAACTGCTAATCCAGCACTTACAGGATTTACAGCATCAAAGATATTATGGGTTAGAAACAATGAACCAGATATATATAAAAATACTAATAAAATACTTCTTCCAAAAGATTATATAAGATACAAATTGACAGGTGAATATGCTACAGAGGTATCAGATGCAAGTGGTATGCAGTTGCTCGATATAAGAAAAAGAGATTGGAGCGATGAAGTACTAGAAAAGTTAAATATAGATAAAAATCTTTTAGGTAAAGTTTATGAATCACAAGAGATTACAGGTTATGTGACTAGAGATGTAGCAAGTTTGACAGGGCTTAAAGAAGGAACAATAGTGGTAGGAGGAGCTGGAGACCAAGCAGCAGGAGCTATAGGAAATGGAATAGTTAAAGATGGAGTAGTTTCATCTACTATAGGTACATCAGGTGTAGTATTTGCTTATACAAAAGAGCCAAAAATTGATAAAGAAGGTAGAGTTCATACTTTCTGTCATGCAATACCAAATACATGGCATGTTATGGGAGTTACTCAAGGAGCTGGATTGTCATTAAAATGGTTTAAAGATAATTTCTGTCAAAGTGAAGTGGAAGTTTCAAATTCTTTAGGTGAAGATGTATATGAGATTATAAATAATCAAGTAAGTCAAGTACCAACAGGATGTAATGGATTGCTTTACTTACCATATATGATGGGAGAAAGAACCCCTCATCTTGACCCTTATGCAAGAGGTGTGTTCTTTGGATTATCTCCAATCCATTCTAAAAAAGAAATCGCAAGGTCAATAATGGAAGGTGTTTCATATAGTCTTAAAGACTGTATGGATATAATAGAGAATCTTAATATAGACGTTAATGAAGTAAGAGCCTCAGGTGGAGGTGGAAAAAGTAAAGTATGGAGACAGATGCAAGCAGATATGTTTAATCAAGATGTATATACTATAAATTCAAGTGAAGGACCAGCACTTGGAGTTGCAATTCTTGCATTAGTAGGAGCTGGAATATATGAAAATATACAAAAAGCATGTGATGCTATAATAAAAACTTCAACTAAATTAGAACCAATAAGTGAAAATGTAGATACATACAATATATATCATAGATTGTATAAAAGAATATACAAATCTTTGAAAGATGACTTTAAGTTATTAGATGAAGTAGTTAATGCAAAAATAAATAATTAAATTAGCTTAAAAAGAAAAATAAAGATAGAAAATAGTTTTAAATTAAGAAAACATACTACATATATTATATGTGTAAAATATTAGGAGGACATGAAATGAGTGAAATATTTAAAGGAATAGGACAGATAAAATTTGAAGGAGTAAAATCTGACAATGAATTAGCATTTAGATACTACAATCCTGAACAAGTGGTAGGTAATAAGACTATGAAAGAACACTTAAGATTTGCAATGAGCTATTGGCATACT
Source organism: Clostridioides difficile ATCC 9689 = DSM 1296 (assembly GCF_001077535.1). Lineage (GTDB taxonomy): Bacteria > Bacillota > Clostridia > Peptostreptococcales > Peptostreptococcaceae > Clostridioides > Clostridioides difficile. The sequence goes on along the minus strand of NZ_CP011968.1, from coordinate 3,366,702 downwards.
TTATGTGGAGAGGGTAATGACCCATTTGGAGTAGGGACAGTAGAGAGACCTTGGAATAATATAACAGACCCAATTGAGATAGCAAAGATTAAAGTTGATGCAGGATTTGAATTTATGTCTAAGATGGGAATTGAGTATTTCTGTTTTCATGACAGAGATATAGCACCAGAAGGAAGAGATTTAGAAGAGACAAATAAGATATTAGATGAAATAGTTGAGTATATAAAAGTTAATATGGAAAAGACAGGTATAAAGTTATTATGGGGAACTGCCAATATGTTTGGAAATCCAAGATTTGTTCATGGTGCATCTACAACATGTAATGCAGATGTATATGCATATGCAGCAGCTCAGGTTAAAAAAGCTATGGAAATAACTAAGTACTTAGGAGGAGAAAATTTTGTATTCTGGGGTGGAAGAGAAGGTTATGAAACTTTACTTAACACTAATACAGAACTTGAAATGGATAACTTTGCAAGATTCTTACAAATGGCTGTAGATTATGCTAAGGAAATAGGATTCACTGGCCAATTCTTAATAGAGCCTAAGCCAAAAGAGCCTACTAAACATCAATACGATTTTGATACTGCTACTGTTTTAGGATTTTTAAGAAAGTATAATCTGGATAAATACTTCAAAATGAATATAGAAGCAAACCATGCAACACTTGCAGGACATACTTTCCAACATGAATTAAATATAGCAAGAATAAACAATGTTTTAGGTAGTATAGATGCAAATCAAGGAGACCTATTATTAGGTTGGGATACAGACCAATTTCCAACAAATATATATGATGCAACACTTGCTATGTATGAAGTGTTAAAGCAAGGTGGAATAGCACCAGGAGGATTTAACTTTGACTCTAAAGTAAGAAGAGCATCTTTTGAGGTAGAAGACTTATTCCTAGCTTATATTGCAGGAATGGATACATTTGCAAAGGGATTATTAATAGCTCATAAATTATTAGAAGATGAGGTATTTGAAAACTTTACTAAAGAAAGATATGCAAGTTTTAGTGAAGGTATAGGTAAGGATATAGTAGAAGGTAAGGTTGGATTTAAAGAGTTAGAATCTTATGCACTGCAAATGCCAGTTATAAAGAATAAGTCTGGAAGACAAGAAATGCTAGAAGCTATACTTAACAGATATATATATGAAGTAGATACAATTTCTAATAAGTAATTGTGTAGTAATTAAACTTGGATTTTTGAATAAAATAAGTAGGATATGTTCTTGTTTTTATTCTAAAACGGACAAAGATAAGTATTTGTAAAAATTCTCATAATCATGATAAATTAAGGATATAGACTTAAGTATAATTAGTTTATATCCTTAAAATTTCTATAAAAAATAATCATTTCTATAGTTATCAATATTTTTAATTATCAATATCTTTCTCAACTAATAAATAAAAATCAGTAAAGTATCTAAATTTAAGTCATTATAATGGATAAATTTTTTAGCATATCTTTTTTAGTATATCACTGATAAGAATTTACTTTCAGGATATAGCAGTAAAATAGATATTTGAATATAATTGTTATTTTATAACTTTCATGAAATAATTTTGAAAATACAAATAAAAATTTTTAAATAGAATAATAGTGGAATATATCTTCAAGAATTTCTTTTAACTGTTTAGGTGATAATAAAATAATGATACAATGTATTAAAATATAAAATCTGAAAGTGGATGAGAATTACATGAAAAAGAAAGTATTATTTTTAGTAATTATTTTAGCATTTATAATCTTATTAGGTAATTCTACTTATTCTCAAAAGAATCAGTTGTCTGAAGAGGAAAAGGTGGATGACTTTAATTATGTGTATAATGTTGTAAAGACAGGATATCCATATCTAGGTGTAAATAAGAGGCTTAATAATATTGATTGGTTAGCAAATAAGGATGAATATACAAAACGAATAAAAAACACTGAAAATGATGAAGAATTTATAGAAGAACTGTCATCTATATTATCTGATTTAAATAATAAACACACAGAAGTAATAGATAATAAGAAAAGATATGAACTTTTTAAGAAATCATACTCTAATAATGATTGGTATGATTTTCTTAATGATAAAAAAGTTGTGGATAGATATGACTCTATGAATCTTAAAATAAAAATGCCAGATGATATTTTTGTAAAAAAAGAATTAATTTTAAAGGATGTTATTAAGGGTCAGATTGGATATATGTATTTACCATCAATGTCATCAAAGAATGGCTCTATAAATAATGATTTAAAAATAATTGGAGATTATATTAACACTTTAGAAAAACATAAAGCTTTAATTATTGATATAAGAGGTAATTTAGGTGGAAGTGATAGGTATTGGCAGGGAATCGTATCTAAACTCATAAAAAATGATATCAAAATAAATGGTTATAGAATTTATAGAAATAATAATGAAATAGTAAAAAAATATACAAATGCAAGAAATATAAAATTAAATCCTGTAGAAAATTTACCAGCAAGTGTAAAGGAAAATGCACCTAAAGAAATTATAAAAGATTTTAATGATTTTGAAGATACTTCCTATACTATAAAATCTACAGATGATTCAAAATTTAAGGGTAATATATACTTACTTGTTGATAGAAAAATATATTCATCATCAGAGTCGTTTGCAATGTTTTGTAAAGAAAATAAATTTGCGACTTTAGTTGGTGAAACTACTGGCGGAGATGGAGGGTGTATAGACCCTGTATTGTTTAATTTAAAAAATAGTGGTCTAATAGTTAGAATGGCAAGTTGTATGTATTTAAATAAGAATGGAATATGTGATGAGGAATTTAAAACTATTCCAGAATTTAAAGTAAAAGATTGTAAAAGGACTGCTGATTTTAAAGATGATAATTGTATAAGAAAAGCACTAGAACTTGAAAATATTAATTATTAGATAAAAGAATAAAATTAAAACTACATTTTTTTAAACATCAATTATAGCAGTATTTTTTATAGTCAATTTTATGGGCTAAATAGTAAATATAAGAATACGCTGTAATTTAATGTTGAATATTGGTATAATATTTATGACGATTTTTAATTAAAGGGGGTAATAGTTTATGAGATTAGAAGAAATGATTTTTTTTAATTATAATAAATTGAATGATACAGATTTATTAATATGGAAATATATAACTGCAAATAAAAAACATTGTAGTAAGATGTCAATAAATGAACTTGCTATGAAATGTAATGTGTCTCGTGCAACTATTACAAGATTTGTTAAAAAATTAGATTTAAAAGGTTTCAGTGAGTTTAAAGTATTATTAAGCTGGGAATCAGAAAAGGTTCATGTCATAGAAAATCAGTCATTTGATATTGCATGTAATTCAATAATTAAGTATGTTGAAGATCAAAAAAATAAAGATTATGATGCATTGTGTAAACTTCTTTATGAATCAAGAACAATATACGCTTATGGTTCAGGTGATATTCAAAATGTGGTTGCAAAACAGATAAAGAGAATGTTCTTATCATGTCAAGAAATAATATATGATTTTGAGGGAAGAACATTTGATGATTCTTTTTACAATATTGTCAGTAAAAATGATGTTATGATTATTATATCCCTAAGTGGTGAGAATGAGAATACACTTAATATTGCTAGAAGATTAAAATTAATAGGAACTAAAATAATTTCAATTACAGAGTTTAAAAATAATACATTGACTGATTTAAGTGATGAATCAATTTATATTTCAGCGACTAATATCTCATTTTTACAAATGCACCCTAGTTATAAATTGACAATGTTATATTTTATATTGATTGAGTTATTATTTATTAAATATAGTATTTATAAAAGGCATAGAATGATTACAGAAGGGATTGATTGCAAATTGTAGTCATTCTTTTTTTTATGAGAATTTGAACATAAAAATGTGCAAAAACTTATTTGACTGTGAATAAGCTCCGAATATACCCTAAAGATTGTATATATTTATTAACCTGTTAAAATAATAGATATCTAAGGCCAAAGATAAACTAAAAATATGAGGAGGGGAGTAATTTATATGATGAAGAAAATACAACGTTTTGGAGGGGCAATGTTTACACCAACACTATTATTTGCTTTTGCTGGGATAATGGTTGGATTCTCAATTGTATTTCAAAATCAGTCAATTATGGGTTCACTTGCTACACCAGAAAATATTTGGTACCAATTTTGGGGTGTAATATCTAGTGGAGCTTGGATGGTATTTAATCAATTACCATTATTATTTGCTATTTCTTTACCAATAGCACTTGCAAAAAAGCAACAAGCAAGAGCTTGTATGGAGGCTTTAGCAACGTATTTGACTTTTAATTATTTTGTAGGTTCTATGTTAAGTTTTTGGGGAAAAAGCTTTGGAGTTGATTTCGCAGCTGAAATAAGTGCTGGAAGTGGACTTGTAAGCATTGCTGGTATTAAAACATTAGATACTGGTATGGTTGGTGCTTTGTTAATATCAGGTATTGTCATTTATATTCATAATAGATTTTATGATAAAGAACTGCCAGATTTTATTGGATTATTTAGAGGCTCATCACTTGTAGTTGCAATTTGTTTCTTTGTTATGATACCAGTTGCATTATTAACTTGTTTTATTTGGCCTCATATTCAAAATGTTATTAGACATTTGCAAACGTTTTTTATAAATAGTGGAAATATAGGAGTTTGGTGTTATGCATTCTTACAAAAGATTTTAATACCAACTGGATTACATCATTTTGTATATGCACCAATTTGTTATGATAGTGTTGTTGTTCCAGGTGGTACATCAGTATATTGGGCTACTCATATTCAGGACTTTCAAACTTCAGCTAAGACTCTAAAGGAAATGTATCCAATCGGATTTTCATTATCCGGATTATCGAAGGTGTTTGGTTCATTAGGTGTATTTGGTGCTTTCTATGTAACTGCAAAGCCAGAAAAAAAGAAAAAAGTATTAGGTTTAATGATTCCTGCTACTCTTACTGCAGTATTAACTGGAATTACTGAGCCGTTAGAATTTACATTTTTATTTGTAGCACCACTTTTATTCCTAGTACATGCATTTTTAGATGCATGCTTGCAAACGATTTCGTTTGCCCTAGGAGTTGTTGGTGATTTTGGTGGAGGAATTATTAACTGGGTTGTATTAAATTGGCTTCCTCTTGGAATGTATCACTGGAAGGTATATGTTGTTCAAGTTGTTGTAGGGATTATATTTTCATTTATCTGGTTCTTTGTATTTACTTTCTTAATTAAGAAGTTTGATATGAAAACTCCTGGTAGAGAGGAAGATAGTGAAGAAACAAAACTATATACTAAAAATGAATATTTAGAAACTAAAGATGAAAAAGGAAATAAATTGAGTAAAGCCTCTCAACAAGCATCTGAATACATAAAATTAGTTGGTGGAGCAGAAAATGTTGTAGATGTTACAAACTGTGCTACGAGATTGAGATTAACCTTGAAAGATGACTCAATTATTTCTAAAGAAGAAGATTTTAAGGCAGTAGGTGCACATGGTTTAGTGCATAATGGAAAAGCTATTCAGATTATTATTGGGCTTTCAGTACCAAGTGTAAGAGAAGAATTTGAAAATTTATTATAAAGGAGAAGGAAAGATGGAAAGAAAAAGACAGAGGATACTAATTGCTGGTGGGGGTAGTACTTATACTGCTGGAATTGTAACAATGTTAATTGAAAGTGTTGCTAAATTTCCTATTGAATCAATTAAATTATATGACAATAATGATGAGAGACAAAGAAAAGTTGCTGAAGCATGTGCAATAATTGTTAGAGAGAAAAATCCAGAAATTAAATTTAGTTATACAACAAATCCAGAAGAAGCATTTACTGATATTGATTTTGTAATGGCACAAATTCGTGTTGGTTTATATGCTTTACGTGAACAAGATGAAAAAATTCCACTAAAATATGGGGTTGTTGGTCAAGAAACTTGTGGGGCAGGTGGAATTGCCTATGGATTAAGAACAATAGGTCCAATAATCGAAATGATTGATTATATGGAAAAATATTCTCCAAATGCTTGGATGCTTAATTATTCAAATCCAGCAGCTATAGTTGCAGAAGCATGTCGTGTATTAAGACCAAATTCAAGAATTATTAATATTTGTGATATGCCAGTATGTTTAGAGGAAATATTTGCTAGAGTTTTAGGTTTAAATTCTCGTAAAGACTTTGATGTTAGATATTATGGATTGAATCATTTCGGGTGGTGGACAAGTATTAAGGACAAAGAAGGAAATGATTTAATGCCTAAAGTACAAGAATATTGTGCTAAAAAAGGATATGAGGAATTTACACCTCAAGGTCAACACAAAGAATCTAGTTGGTTAGAAACTATGAGAGCAGCAAAGGATTTATTGGAAATAGAACCGACTACATTACCTAATACTTATTTAAAATATTATTTAATGGCTGATGAAACTGTTGAACATGCTAATCCAAATTATACAAGAGCAAATGAAATTATGGATAGAAGAGAAAAGGATACATTCGAAGAATGTGAAAGAATTATAAAAAATGGCACAGCAAGAGATACATGGTTTGATGCAAGTGAACATTCTCAATTTATTGTTGAATTAGCTTGTGCATTAGCATTTAATACTCAGGAAAGATTTTTACTGATTGTTCCTAATAATGGAGCTATTGAAAATTTTGCAGATGATGCAATGGTTGAAATTCCTTGCCTTGTTGGAAAAGATATGGTTGAACCTATGTCTATAGGTAAAATTCCAACTTTCCAAAAAGGTTTAATGGAACAACAAGTTGCTTCTGAAAAATTAGCTGTAGAAGCATGGATAGAAAAAAGTTATCAAAAATTATGGCAGTCGTTTACTATGAGTAAAACTGTTCCAAGTGCAAAAGTAGCAAAAGAAATCTTAGATGAAATGATTGTGGCTAATAAGGATTTCTGGCCAACTTTTAAATAAGGAGAACAAAAACATGATAACAAATAAAATAAAAAATATCACAGCAGTATTAAAAGATGAAAATATATTTCTTTCAGTGGTTATGGTTTGTTTTCTAATATTACCTGTTTTATATATAGTGTATTTAGAATTGACATCATTATTTACAAATATTTCATTTTCACAACTTTTAAACAATGATGTTAATGCAAGTTTAAATTTAATCTCTAACTTTAGTGCAGTATACAGTGCATATGTTATTTACAATATAAAAAAGAATAAAGAGATAAAAGAAAACATGATTGCTTTCTATTTAGTCTTATTAGGGCAGATATTCCAAATTTACACAATAACTATTGTTATCATGTTTACCTATATTTATAAATTTGTTGGAATTAAACAAATCATAAGCAGTATTAAAGAACTACAATGGGGAAAGAGCTATAAGGCTCTTTTTTCCTCAATTGCAGTATGCTTAATATCGTTATTTGTAATGATAATTAGAATAAAGTTAATTATGTAGAGGAGTGTCTATAATGTTCTTTAAAAGAAAAAAAGAAGCAATTACAATTAATTCCTACATTGATGGAAAAATAATTAATCTTGGAGAAATTCCTGATAAAGTATTTTCAACTAAGGTAATGGGAGATGGATTTGCTATGATAGCAAAGGACAATATTCTTAAATCACCGACTAAAGGAGTAATAAGTTTTATTGCTCAAACTAACCATGCTATAGGAATTAAATTGCAAAATGATGTTCAAATTCTTATTCATATTGGATTGGATAGTGCAACAACAAAAAAAGAAAACTTTAAATTAGAAGTTAAACAAGGTCAAGAAGTTAATATGGGGGAAAAGTTAGTAGAAATTGATAATAAGTTACTTGAAAATACTTTATATATTCCTTTAGTTATTGTAGAGAATCCTAATACGGTAAAATATCATCTTTCAAACTTAAATCAGGAAGGAAATAGTGGTATTAAAGTTATCAATTTTGATTGATTATGATTAATAAAGCGATTAAATTTAAATTTATCATATTCTATTTTTTCTCATATATTATTTTTGCCTTTGCTTCAACAAAATTCACACCTTTCTTATCAAAATTAGGTTACTCAGCGTTTGAAAGAGGAATTATATTATCGAGCTATGCAATAACCAATATATTGTTTCAATTATTATTTGGAGTATTAGCTGATAAGTATCAAACAATGAAAAAAATTGTTTTAATTAGTTTATCAGTTTATGGAATTGCATCAGTTATTATGTTTTCTACTGAATCTGCAACTTTTATAATATACTTATTACTTGTTGCTTTATCAGGAGGATTATTAAATACTTGCTGTAGTTTATATGATACATGGATAATAGGTTGTGGAGATAATATTAATAATTATTTGTCATTTATTAAGACTTTTGGGTCGATTGGATGGGCTATTGGAAGTATGGTAGCATCTTACTTGATTCTTAGATTCTCATATTTTGGATTATCTGTAGCGATTGGTTTAATTGTAGTATTACTTATTATAAATATACTATTATTACCTGATATTGAAAAGATTAATAAGAAAATAAATGTAACTAATAAAGATATTATTGAATTATTAAAAGATAAAAAATATATCTTACTAGTATGTATTTTATTCTTATTATACTCAATGGTGGTAGCAAATAACTGTACTGTAATAGATAAAATGATAGCTTTAAATGCTACAAATTCTCAGATATCTTTAAAGTGGTCTTTACAGTCAGTGTTAGAGATACCAACATATCTGGCTGGTTCTTATTTATTAAAAAAATATAGCAGTTTAAACTTATTAAAATTAAGTGCTATTATGATAACAGTTCAGTTTCTACTATTTGCTTTAACAAATGATTCAAATATCATTATTATACTGTGTGTTTTTCAAGTGTTTTCTACTCCTTTAATTTTAATTACCTCAAAAAGATTAATATTTGAAGTTTCTCCTAAAAAACTTAGAAGTAGTAGCCAATTAATAGCTTTAAGTATATTTATGGGAGGTTCATCTCTGATTATTCCAACTGTTGCTGGTTTTTTAAGCATTAATATTGGGTATAATTATACATTAATGGTATTAAGTCTTTTTGGATGCTTAGCTTATTGCTTGATAGTCTTATTGAATTATCTTCAGGAATAATTGTTTTAATATATAGTAGTAATATCACTTGTTTATAGTATCTGTATTTGCCACAATCAATGTGTATTTTGGTTTTTTATAGAGAAGAATAATTGTATAGATTAGAGGCTTCTTAGGAGCTTCTTTTCTTTGTTTATACAAAGAAGTAAATCATGCTTTTATTTTAAGATATTTCCATTATAATTATAATAGTCTTCCATATGTTACAAAAGTGTAATGCTAACAGTTAAAATGTAATATTTACTTAAGGATTTATTTATATAAAACCTTTAAAATAAATATATATTAAAAAATTAGCAACTGGAGGCTATTATTATGAAAGAAATATTAAAAATAAAAAATATATCAAAAGATTATGGAATAAAAGGATTTAAAACAAATGTATTAAAAAATATATCTCTTACAGTCAATGAAGGTGATTTTATATCAATAATGGGTCCATCTGGTGCAGGAAAGACAACATTGCTAAATTTAATGTCTACACTTGACAAACAAACTTCAGGAGAAATAATACTAGATGGAATTAATATATCAAAAGTAAAAAATAATGAACTATCAAAATTAAGAAGAGAAAAAATAGGGTTTATATTTCAAGACTATAATCTATTAGACAATATGAAACTAATGGACAATATAGCACTTCCTCTAGCATTAGGAAAAAAGAAAAGTAAGGAGATAGAAGCTAAGGTATTTTCTATAGCTAAAAAATTTGGATTAGAAAATCATTTAGATAAATATCCATATCAGTTATCAGGAGGACAAAAACAAAGAGGCGCAGCAGCTAGGTCATTAATTACAAATCCAACAGTCATATTTGCTGATGAGCCAACTGGTGCTTTAGACTCTAAATCAGCATATGAACTTTTAGAATCATTAGAAAAAATAAACAGAGAAAATAACGCTACTATTATAATGATTACACATGACCCTCTAACAGCAAGTTATTCAAATGAAGTATATATGATAAATGATGGAAATATAAAGTGTAAATTAAACAAAGGAAATAGTAGAAAAGAATTTTATGGAAAAATTATGGATATGCTAGCCTCTATGGGAGGTGAGATGTAAGTGAGTATACTTGGAATTGCTTATAATAATTTTAAGAGTAACATAAGAACTTATCTAGCATTTTTTATATCTATGGTTTTTTCAGTAGTTGTGCTAACTAATTTTGAATTATTAAGATATGGTGATGCTATAAATGTGTTACAAGATGAAAATAAAAAATTTACACTATCAGTGTTAGTAGCTGTAATAATGATACTATCAGTATTTTTATTTTTCTTTATATGGTATGCAACAAATATATTTTTTAAGAATAGGTCTAAAGAAATTGGAATATTGTCTTTTATGGGATTAGATTTATATACTATAGGAAAAATATATTTTGTAGAAAATATGCTTATAGGAATAAGTTCTTGTATAACAGGAATAATTATAGGGATAATAACATCTAGATTTTTTCAAGTAGTGATAATAAAGTTATCTGGATTTAATATAAAGGTATCTAATGGACTTAGTATAGAAGCTATACTATATGCTACTTTAATCTTTATTTCTATATTTATAATAATGGCTGTAAAAGGTTTTATAACAATATGTAGAAGTAGTGTAATAAATCTAATCAATATATCTAAAAAACAAGAAAAAATACCAAAGGTAGGAATAGGTATATATATATTAGCTATAGTATCAATTATAGTAATAGGATATGGCTACTATCTTTCTACCAATATAAGAACTGGAGATATAACTAGTGTACTACCTGTTATAGGTATAATAATAGTAGGTACTTATGGATTATTCAAATCAGTTATGCCTGTTATATTTGATATTATAATCAAAAATAAAAAAATATTATTTAATGGAAATAATATAATTGCAATAAACAATATAAACTACCGATTAAATAAAAACTATAAAACTTATGCTATAATAGCTATAATTATAACTACAACAATATCAACTCTTGGTGCTTCAGTTGCGATGAAGCGTATACATAAGAATGCCCAAGAACAAAGAAATGTGTACACTATTAGCATAGTTTCAATGGATAAAGATGAAGTGAATAAAAAACAAATAGAGAATATAATAAAAGATACTAATAAGATAAAGTACTCAGTAAATCCAGAACTAACAATTTTAAAGAAAACAGATATAAAAGAAGCTTATGATACAACAGATACTATAATGAAATATAGTGATTTTTGTAATACTCTTAAAGTGAATGGCAATGATAAAGAATTAAAAGAGTATGGTGAAAGATTAGTTAGTGGAAATAATGTAATAGAGTTAAAAAGCCCTCAAACGATAGCATCAATAGCTACAAAAGAAGCCAAGATAAAACTTGATGGTCAGTTATATAATATTTCAAGGGGAGAAGTAAAAGTTCCAGTACTAGGGACAGGACTTAATCAAAGTATTATAGTGGTAAATGATGATACATATTTTAAACTAAGAGATAAGGGTCAACAAGTGTATTTTTATGGTGCAAAGGTATTTCAAGAAGAAAATAGTCAAGTAATGTTCAACAATATTGAAAAGAATTTAAGTTTAAAAAATGTGTATATTCAAAATGGATATAAAGCTCAAGGTGAGAGTCAATGGATGAAGTTTGCATATGTAGTGCTTGTGTTTTTATTCTTAGTCTTTGCAATTGTAGCTGGAAGTATAATATATATGAAAATATATAGTGATGCATATGAAGATAAAGAGAAATATAAGATTTTGTTAAAAATAGGTACTACAGAAAAAGATATAAATAGAGCTGTACTTAAAGAAGTAGCTATTTTTTATACTTTGCCAATGTTAAGTGCAACTATATCTAGTTATTTTGCATTGAGATTAGCAGGAGATTTATTGATGACCGATTTATTTGGTATATATATACTAAGTTTAGTGATATGTTTGATAATATTCATAATATATGGAGCAGTATCTGTTAATAAGTTTAAGAGTGTAGTGTATAAAAATTAGTTGATATATTAATAAAGAGAAAGGAGATTCTTGTAATAAGAGTCTCCTTGTTGATTAACTAAATAATTTGGGTAATAAATTCATATAAAATATGTTATGATATTAATAATTCATAGCATAGTGAAATATTAGGATAATGGAGAATATACAAATGTATAGAATTTTATTAGTAGAGGACGATATTGATTTATCAAAAGAGATTGCATTAGCATTTGAAAAATGGGGATTTAAAGTAGAATTAATTGATGATTTTGAGGTAGTATTAGATGAATTTATAGATAAAAAACCAGATGTAGTACTTTTAGATGTAAATTTACCATTATATAATGGATTTTACTGGTGCGAAAAAATAAGAGCTATTTCAAATGTACCATTAATATTTTTATCATCAAGAGATTCTGATATGGATTTAATAATGGGTATAAATAATGGAGCAGATGATTACATTACCAAACCATTTTCTATAGAAATATTGGTTACCAAAATAAATGGTATAATAAGAAGAGTCTATAATTATAGTGATTCTAATAGTATTTTGTATTGTGAAGATTTGATGTTTGATGTGGGGAAAGGGATTATAAAACATAAGTATAAGGATAAAAGTATAGAGTTGACTAAAAACGAAATAAAAATTTTAACATTATTATTAAAAAATAAGAATAGGGTTGTATCAAGGGAAAGTCTTATGATGACTCTATGGGATAATGATGAGTTTGTGACAGACAATGCACTTACTGTAAATATGAATAGATTGAGAAGTAAAGTTAAAGAACTAGGTTTTGATGATTTTATAAAAACTAAGAAGGGGATAGGATATATAATACAATGCTAGTAAAATATTTGAAAGGTAGGTCTAAGTATATTGCTCTACCTTTAGTTGTAGTTAGTATAATAAATATCTACTTATTTGCTATAGATATTTTTAAAAATAAATATTCAGAGTTAATATATTTAGATTTTTTAGTGCTGTTTATAATAATGGTATTTTTTGTTATAGATTATATAAATTTTAGAAATAGTTACACAAATTTATATAATTGTATAGAAAATAGTGGTGAAATAGACAGTTATTTAGTTGATGGACAATCTTTTGAAGAAAATCTAATAAAAGATATTATAGAAAACTTAAAAATAAAAAATAATAGTGACATAGAGACTTATAAACAATCATTAAAAGAATTGGATGAGTACATAGCTAAATGGGTTCATGAAATAAAAATTCCAATATCTTCTTTAAGTATAATTACAGATAGGTTAAGTAGCATAGAAGATAGTTTGGATATTAAGAATCAGGTTGCAAAGATAAATTTTTTAGTAAACTCTATTTTGTATAGTAGTAGAAGCAACACTATGTTTGAAGATGTATTTATAAATAAATTTAATTTAGAAAAATTGGTAAAAATGTCTATAAAAAATAATTCATTTTTGCTTATAAAAAATAATATAGAAGTTAGTTTGAATGAATTAGAAAATGATGTTTACACAGATTCTAAATGCATGTCATATGTTTTAGACCAAATTATTAATAATGCTATAAAGTATTCAAAGGAAGTTGGTAAGATTGAATTTAATTCAAAAAAGTTAGAAAATGGAGTGGTATTATCTATAAAAGATTTTGGTATAGGTATAAATGAGGAAGATATATCTAGGGTTTTTGACAAGGGATTTACGGGGAAAAATGGAAGAAATCAATTGTATAAGTCTACTGGAATGGGGATGTATTTTGTAAAGAAAATGATAGATAGTTTAGGGCATGAGATTGAGGTATGTTCGGAAAATGGTTCATATACAATTTTTAATATCTATTTTTATGATATATCAGATTATTTAAGCCTAGATAGTTAGGTTATTAGACTATAAAATCTATCATCATATACAAATCGACATATACAATAAGAATAAATTTAGTTCTTGAAAATAGTGAAGATTTAATTAGTGCCTTAAATGATGCTCTATCTATATTATAAAATAATAATTATTATATATGAAAAACATATCAGATATGTACCTGGTATGTTTTTTATTTGTAGTAACTATTTTAATATGGTTTTTGGAGAGAGAATATGTTTTGTTTGTGAAAAAAAATTACATGGTATTACATTGACACTGAAAATAAATTAATGTAAGATTTAGCTAAGGTAAAAAACGTGTATAAGATTAACTCAATTAATTTCATAAGAGTAAATTATCGTAATTAAAGATGAAATAAGATTAATTCTAAAATTATTAAACTTAATACCTTGATTTGGGGAGGAATAACTATAAACTTAAAAGGATGATAACTATGTATAGTGTAGGTTTAATGTCAGGAACTTCCTTAGATGGAGTTGATGCAGTACTAGCTGAAATTAGTGGGAATGGTAGAAATACTAAAGTTAAGCAAATAGAATTTATAACTCTAGAAATTCCTAAAGATATAAAAGACGAAATAAGAAAGTGCTGTATAGAAGAGGAATCGAGTGTTGATTTAATCTGTAGCTTAAATTTTAAGCTTGGATATTTATTTAGTAAAGCTGTAAAATCAGTGTGTCATAAAGCAAACTTTCATATAGCAAATTTGGATTTTATCGCATCTCATGGTCAAACAATCTTTCATATACCAAGAAGTTATAATAATTTTGTATCTTCAACGCTTCAAATAGGTGAACCAGCAGTTATAGCATATGAAACAAATACAAAGGTAATATCTAATTTTAGAGTAATGGATATAGCAGCAGGTGGAGAAGGTGCTCCATTAGTACCATATAGTGAATTTTTATTATATAGTGATAACAATAAAAATTTAGCACTTCAAAATATTGGTGGAATAGGAAATATTACTATAATACCTAAATCATGTAACATAGATGATGTATTTGCATTTGATACAGGACCAGGAAATATGATAATAGATGGAGTATGTCAAAGATTATTTAATAGAAAGTATGATAAAAATGGATACTTTGCATCAAAAGGTAAAATTAATGAAGAAATGTTAAAAGATTTGATGAGTCATAAGTATCTTAGTCAAGCGCCACCTAAAAGCACTGGAAGAGAGATATTTGGACAAGTCTATTTGGATAACATGCTTAACAAATATAAACATGTAGATAAATATGATTTGATAGCAACAGTAACTATGTTTACGGCAAAAGCTATATATTATAATTATAAAAACTTCATACTTCCAAAGGTTAATGTAGATACTTTATTAATTGGAGGTGGAGGAGCTCATAATCTAACTTTAATAGGATATATAAAAGAGTTATTATTAGAGGTTGAAGTATTAACTCAAGATGAATATGGGTATTCTTCTGATGCAAAGGAGGCTTTGGCATTTGTAATCTTGGGCAATGAAACATTAAATAATTCTTTTTCTAATGTAATATCTGCAACAGGGGCTAAAAATAAAGTTATTTTAGGGAATATAACACCTAAACCTTTTGGAGGTAAATGACATGTCTAATAATAAAAAAAAGAAAAGAAAGAAAAATAATAATTATAAAAATGCAAAAAGTACAAAAAGTAATAAAAATACTAAGAAAGAAATGGAGAAAAATCAAAGAACAGATTATAATATTCCAACTATAAGTTTTAAAAGTGGATTAATACTAATAGTTTCATCTCTTGTAAGTACTGTAGTTTTTCCTTTGTTATTATCTATATTTGGAATAGATAATAGATTTGGAGTTGTTATAGGAAATTCATTAATTACATCTTTTGCAGTTGCATATACAAGATACTTTGTTGAAACTAAGAGAGGTTTTTCTTTGGGATTTTTTAGACTGTATATTTTATTTGCTTTATCATTTGCAATAATAGGTTACTTCTGGATATATAAAGGAATACATATTTAAAAAAGTATTGAGACTATTTTATGTTAATAATAAGATAGTCTTTTTTCTTTTTTAAGAAAAGATATGAGTATTTTAAGTAGTGTGTAATTTTAGACAAAAGAATGATTAGATAAATAAAGCAATTAAAGCAAGATATAAATTCATGAAATAAAATTACAAATAAAAATGTAAAATATGAAAAAATATATACAAACGTATTCCTGTAATCAAAAATACATGCTATAATGATTGAAAAGAAATAAAAAAACAGGGGGAATCAATATGAGAGTATTATTTGTTTGTTCATCAGGGATGTCAAGTGCTATAGCAGTTAATGCATTACAAAAAGAAGGAGCAAAAAATGGAATAGATATAGATGTTTTGGCTGTTGGTACTCAAGAGTTTGAGGATGAAGTTAAAAATGGATGGGATATTGCTATGGTAGCTCCACAAGTCAGACATAGATTTGACTATTTAAAAGCTTTTGCTGATGAGGTTAGTGTACCATGTGCATTAATACAAGCACAAGCTTATAGTCCATTAGGAGGACCAAAGTTATTAAAACAAGTTCAAGAACTGTTGAGTAAATAGTAGTTGCAGTGTTGTTAGATTAGAAGAAAGTTGATTTTATAAAAATTTTAATGATAATAAAAATAAATATTAATTAAGGAGAGAAAAGATGCTAGATAAATTTACAGAATTTTTAGACACTAAATTATCAACTTCTATGGCCAGATTGGCAGAACAACGTCACTTAAGAGCTGTAAGAGATGGAATCGTAGCTTCATTACCACTTATAATAGTTGGGTCATTTTTCTTGATATTAGCATTTCCTCCATTACCAGATTCATGGGGGGTAACTCAGTATCTAAAGGAAAATGCAGTTACAATATTACTACCATATAGAATGACATTTTTTATTATATCAGTATATTCTACATTTGGCATAGGTTATAGTTTGGCAAAGTCATATAAGTTAGATGGATTGACAGGAGGTTTATTAGCTACAGCTACATTCCTTTTGACAATAGTTCCTACTGCAATAGAGGGTCTTACCCCTGATTTATTAAAGATAGTTGAAAAGAGTCCAGAACTTTTAGCTTGGTATAATTCAATTCCTCAAGGATGGCAAATGCCAATGGCTAATCTTGGTGGAGGTTCAATGTTTGTTGCTATTGTAACATCTATAATAGGTGTTGAGATTTATAGATTTACTGACAAATCTAAATTCAAGATAACCATGCCAGAAGCAGTTCCAGCATCAGTCACAAGGTCTTTTGAAGCTCTGACACCAGCCGCATTAATAATAATTTTAATGGCTATTGTTACTTATTTCCTAGGGTTTGATTGGCATGGCTTCATAGCTAAATTAGTAACTCCATTAGTTTCAGCCACTGACACATTACCATCAGTAATTATACTAATATTTTTAATAACGTTTTTTTGGTCATTTGGAATACATGGTGTATCAATAATAGGTTCATTGGCAAGACCTTTATGGATACAATTATTAGATGCTAATACAGCTTCATATGCTGCGGGTCAAGCAGTTCCAGGTATTGCTGCTGAACCCTTTTTTCAATGGTTTATATGGATTGGAGGTTCTGGAGCTACAATAGGCTTAGCTTTACTTCTTGCATTTAGAGCAAAATCAGCTTATGGAAAGTCTTTAGGAAAAGCAACTGTAATACCAGCAATATTCAATATAAATGAACCAATAATATTTGGAGCACCAATAGTATTAAACCCAATATTAATAATACCATTTGTTGTAGCACCAATAGTAATGGCAACAGTTTCATGGTTTGCTATGAGTGCTAATTTAGTATCCAGAGTAGTAGTTACTGCTCCTTGGACATTACCAGGACCAGTAGGGGCATATTTAGCCACTGGTGGAGATTGGAGAGCTTCAGTTCTTAACTTATTATGTATAGCTATATCAATAATAATTTACTATCCATTTGTCAAGATGTACGATAAGAGATTGCTTCATGAAGAAAAAGTTGAAGAGCAAGAAGCTTATTAATTAGAAACTATATTGGAAATTAAAAACTATATTAGATTAGTATAAATTTCAAAGTATAACAGTTATGAAATAAGTAACGAAGATATTTTGTTGATTGTTTATAAAAAAAGAAAAGGTAAACTTTTCTTTTTTTATAAATATATATGAAACTTTTTTTCACCAAATTTTTAAAAAAGTTTCGTGTAATTCGAAATAAATTTAAACACATATAGGATATAAGGAGATGACACAGATGGGAAGATTAGGAATATCAATTTATCCAGAAAAAACAACATCTAAGGAAATATATGATTATATAGATAAAGCTGCTGAAAATGGATTTACACGTATATTTTCATGTTTATTATCAGTTAAAGATACTAAAGAAAATATAATTAAAAAATTTAAACGTATAAATGAATACGCTAAGTTTAAAGGTTTTGAGGTAATACTTGATGTAAATCCCAGAGTATTTGGTGAATTAGAAATAAGCTACAAAGATTTGACTTTTTTTAAAAAGACGAAGGCAGACGGAATAAGGCTTGATATGGGATTTACAGGTTCTGAAGAGGCATTAATGACTTTTAATCCTCAAAATCTTAAAATAGAAATCAATATGAGTAATAATACTAATTATATAGATACAATAATGGACTACCAACCAAATAAAGAAAATTTGATAGGATGTCATAACTTTTATCCACATAGATATAGTGGATTAAATTTAAAACACTTTATAAAATGTACAGAAAGATTTAATAAGTATGGATTAAGAACAGCAGTTTTTGTAACAAGTCAAAATGAAACTACATTTGGACCATGGCCTGTAACTGATGGGCTTCCAACAATTGAGATGCACAGAAATCTACCTATAGATATTCAAGTAAAGCATATAATAGCTATGAATAATATAAATGATATAATAATATCAAATTGTTATCCAACATATGAGGAGCTAAAGGTATTAGGTTCTATGAGAAAAGATATGGTTACATTTGATGTAGCAATAGAGGAAAATATACGAGAAGTTGAGAAGAAGATACTCTTTGAAGAAATACATTTTAATAGAGGGGACATATCTGATAGTCTGATAAGGTCTACTCAATCTCGTGTTAAATATAAAGGATACAAATTTGAACTATTTAATACTCCTAAAATAATAAAAAGAGGAGATATAGTAATTGAAAGTAGTGAATATGGTCATTATGCAGGGGAGTTACAAATAGCCTTGACTGATATGAAAAACAGTGGTAAATCGAATGTAGTAGGATATATAAGAAAAGAAGAATTATTTATATTAGATTATATTAAACCATGGCAAAAGTTTAATTTTAAACCCTCAACAAAATAATTTATTATGAAAATATTAATTTATTATAAAAATATAATTATGAAAGTTGGAATTAAAATGTGTTTAAAAATTTAATATTAAGAAAATGAGGAAATGATATGTTAATAAAAACTTTAGAAAATTTAGTTACAGAAGGTAGAAATAAGAATACATTGCAAATAGATAAAGAAGATACATTAGGCATAATAGAATTAATAAATAACGAAGATAAAACTGTAGCCTATGCTGTTGAAGAACAAAAGGAGAGTATAGCAAAAGCTGTTAATATAATAGTAGATAGAATGAAGCAGGGAGGTAGATTATTCTATATAGGAGCAGGTACCAGTGGGAGGATAGGAATACTAGATGCCACAGAATGTCCTCCAACTTACGGAGTGGATTTTGAGCTTGTTCAAGCTATAATAGCTGGTGGAAATCAAGCAATATTTAAAGCAATAGAAGGTGCTGAAGATGATAAAGAACTTGGAAAGCAAGATATAATAGATAGAGGAGTTACATCTAAGGATGTTATATGTGGTATAGCTGCATCAGGAAGGACTCCTTATGTTATAGGTGCAATGGAGTATGCTAAGGAATTGGGGTGTGCAGTACTATCAATAACTATGAATCCGAATAGTGAAATGAGTAAAAAAGCGGATTTACCAATAAACATTATAGTAGGGGCAGAAGTAATAATGGGCTCAACTAGAATGAAAAGTGGTACAGCTCAAAAAATGGTATGTAATATGTTAACAACAGCTTCTATGGTTAAGATGGGAAAAGTATACTCAAACTTGATGGTAGATGTTAAGACATCAAATGAAAAGTTGGTTGAAAGAGCAAAAAGAATAATAATGATAGCTACAAATGTAAAATATGACGTTGCAGAAAAATTCTTAGAAGAAGCAGATAATAGCGTTAAATTGGCTATATTTATGATAAAAAGTGGTTTAGATAAGGATAGTGCAAAGAGTATCCTAGATAGACAAGAAGGTTATATAAGTGAAGCTTTAAAATCAATAGAAAAATTGTAAAATAAATAATAGTACTGATAACCTTTCAATATTAAAAAAACAGCATTGGAAGGTTATTTTTAGATATTAAGTATTGAAAGAATTATTAAAGATATTGTAGGAGGATAGTATGTATTTTTTAGGTGTAGATGGTGGAGGAACGAAAACAACATTTACATTAGTAGATGAAGAATTAAATATAGTAGGAACCATAACCAAAGGAACTTGTCATTATAATCAAATAGGATTTGATAATCTAACGAAATTATTAATAACTGGGTTGGAAGAAGTTTGTAAAGATGCTAAGATAAATGTAGAAGAAATAACGTATGCATTTGTTGGACTTGCTGGATATGGAAAAATAAAAGAAGTATTGTATGCATTAGAAGTAGCAACAAAAAATGCATATAGTCATATAAATTATACTCTAGGTAATGATGTAGAAATAGCATTAGCAGGTTCTTTAAATGGGGAAAAAGGTATAAATATAATTGCAGGTACTGGTTCAATAGCACAGGCTTTAGATAAAGATGGGAATCTTCACAGATGTGGAGGATGGGGCTATGTATTAGGAGATGAAGGTTCAGCGTATTATATAGGAATGGCTACCTTAAAAATGTTCACAATGCAGTCTGATGGAAGGTGTTCAAAAACAAAATTATATGATTTAATAAAAAGACATCTTAATATAGAGAATGATTATGACATAATAAAATATGTAAATGATGAAATACAAGGAGATAGAATAGAAATAGCAAAGTTTGCTACGATATGTTTAAAAGCAGTTATTGAAGGTGATAATACTGCTAGTAAAATATTTGATGATGCAGCTTATGAATTAAGTAGGCTTATAATAGGATTAGATCATCATTTTGAACAAGGTACAAAGATAAAGGTATCTTATTCAGGTGGAGTGTTTAAGTCAGGAGATTTAATATTAGAGCCACTTAAAAAATATTTGAATAAAACGAGATTTGGTATAGTGAGACCAGTGTTGACTCCAGATTTAGGAGCATGTTTACTTGCTAAGAAGAAATATTATAGTAAATAGGTAGAGGTGGTAGAGTATGAGTTGCATTTTAAAATTAAAACAGATATATGAAGATTTAACGGAAGTAGATAAAAAAATAGCTGATTACATACTTAATAATACAGAGGCTATAAGTAAGCTTTCTGTATCAGAATTGGCGTCAAACTCAAAAACAAGTACAGCAAGTATAGTTAGGTTTTCTAGAAAAATGGGATATTCGGGTTTTGGGGATTTAAAAATTGAGATAGCTAAAGATTTGATGGGCAAAGAAAATGAATACACATATGTAGATGAAAACTATGATTGTAATATAGATAGTGTTATAAACAAAATTACAAACAAAAACATAGAGACTATCAACCAAACAAGGTTGTTGAATGAAAAAGATATAATAAAAGAAGCAGTTGAACAGATAATAAAGGCTAAAAATGTATATATATTTGGAGTAGGTGGTTCGGCTTTAGTTGCACTAGATTTACAGATGAAACTTTTAAGGATAAATAAACAGGCATTTACCTCTTTAGATAGTCATACACAACTTATGGTATCTTCAAATGTAGATAAAGAAGATATAGCTATAGCAATATCTTACTCTGGAGAATCAAAAGAAGTAATAAAGTCTATAGAAAATGCAAAATTAAAAGGATGTAAGGTCATTTGTATAACTAAATATAGTGACAATCATCTTAGTAAGATTAGTGATTTAAAGCTAGTAGTACCAAATATAGAAAAAAGACTTAGAGAAGGAGCTATTTCTTCAAGAATAGCAATGCTTACGTTGATAGATATAATATATATTTCTATAATTCAAGAAAACTTAAATGAGGCAGAACAGAAACTACAAGAAACAAAAAGGATACTTGATTATTTAAATATTAATAATGCTTAAAACTAGGTTATATATCAACTAAACAAATAAGTTAGGCTATAAGCGTAAGTCAATAAGAAATAGATAAATATCTAAAATATTGACTTACTTAATAATAATATATAGCATTTTTATAATACAAATGAGTTGTCTTAAAATTGATTTTTTTTAATCAAATTTTAAGTTCAACTCCTTTTTTATATTTTTATAGATATATCCTATATTTTCCCAGAAAACGTATTGAATATACAAATTATAAGAAGTATAATGTTGTTGGGAGAGAATGTATGAAATGTATACAAAGTTGATTTTAACTGTATTATTGATAATTCTCTTTACTCTTACCATTATTAATGATTGAAGACAATGGTATTTATTATAGGTCAAAGATTCCGAATGTATTAATCATCATCATTTTCTCAAACTAACAGCAAACACCCTGATTTGCGAGTTGTATTGTATACAAATTATCTAGAAAATATCTATTAGATTTTCCATGAAATTTAAATATTTCACGAATGTATGAATGGAGAAATATACATGTTGACAATCCACCTTTTTAAATCCTAAATTAATTTTATTAATGGTAGAGAATAGGAAGTAACAATGTTTTATAAAGGAGAATATTAAGTATGAAGAAAATTAGGAAGTTAGCTACCAAGTTATTGATTACAACAATAGTTTTAATCTCAGGTATGAGTATGACAGTTTATGGTATGACAGCCAAAGAGGTAACAGCAAAAGCACCAAAAAGCTATGTCACTGGAACCAATAGCGTATATGGTCCAAAGCTGTCACAAGCCCAACTAAACTCAGTAGCACAAGCAACAGCAGATTTTATGAACAAGAAAATCACAAAGAATATGACCACAGATGCTAAGATTTTAGTTGCCTACAATCACATTAAAAATAACACAACATATGTTGACTGGAATGCAGTAGAGGGAGCAAATACTGCCTATACATTGGTTACTAAAAAAGGTGCATGCTCAGGAATGGCTAGGAGCATGAAAGCTTTGTGTGATGCTATGGGAATTGAATCTTATTATGTACACAGCACATCAAATGACCACCAGTGGAATCTTATCCGTTTTGGTGATGGGCGTTTGTATCATGTAGATATTGATGCTAATAAATCAGCAGGAAAGGATATCATATACAAGAGTCTTAGCCACCCATTACCATTTGATAAGACAGCATATCCAAAAGTTGGTGCAATAGTACAGACGGTAAAACCAGAACAGACACAGAAACCAGCACCACCTGGGAAGCACACTATGTTACCACATCAAGAAGGGGCAAAGGCTGTTGGAAATTTTGGAAAAAAAGGAGAAGATATAAATGAAAAACATGTAATGTATGAAGGTGTTAGATGTAGTGTAGTTAATTCATCAGTAAATACAATTACATTTACAGGTAGTGAATCAAATTTAGACCCATCAAATCTTACGATTGCTGTAATAGGATTTATGAACACACCATATGGGATGTTTGCATTAGCACCAGAGGGTAAACCTGTTGAATATCCTTTTAAATATGATAAGCCATTTTCTTTAGATTTTAGTGGTAAAAATCGTTCTGGTGCAGAATTAGCGAAGTACTGTAAAAAAAATGATGTGACTATTAAAATAGAAATCACTGATGAAAAAGCTAATATTGGACTTGGTCAAATAATGTATGTTCGATATGAATAATGATTTAATCATGACAGTAGAATAAGTTATAAACATTGCGCCCTCTTACTAGGGGCGCATTTAATATTATATCTGATATTTTGTAGTCAGGTCAACTGCTAGATTTCTCCCCTTTTTATTTATAAAAATTATTATCTCTAAGCATCTGAGCATGTTTACGATTAACTAAAAACTGTTTTAACTCAGTCAAGCATAGGAATAAAATAGCTCTATTTTCAAACTCTGTTCTGTCAACAGGTAGAGGCTGGTTTTTCATACTAAGCATTAGTCTCTTTAATTCTTCAAGAAGAAGATTGCCTGTTTCAGCTTCAAATTCAGTATAACCTATCTTATGTATAAAAGCAGATAGAATATGAGCTTGTGGTGGTGTAGAATTTAGTTGAGATACATAACTATACAAATTTTCTAAGATATCCCGTTGACTTTTTATAATATCCATATGCTCTAAGAAGAATCTAGTATCACTTAATAAAGTATTATTAATATTATCGTAAGTTTCAGAAATACTGCTGTCAATAAGTGAATTTAATGTATATAAATCTCTACTATATCCATTTTCTTTTTTAGGATTTACAATAATATCTGCAATGTCTATAAGTACAATACTCACTTCTTCCTGTAACTTTTTTTGAACTTCATGGATTTTATGTATATTTGTTGGAATATACATATTTATTAAGACACCTATTCCAGTTCCTACTGCAAATATTCCAGCTTCATTTAAAATCCATTTGATAGAAGTTTCTCCTTGAAGGTAGTAATGGGATGCTATGACTACACACATAGCAATAACATCTTGAATATTTAACAAAAAACAAAGTGGTATAATTATAAATATAAATATTGAAAATGAAGTCAAATTATATCCTAAAATATTAAAACATAAATATGAAAAAATAGTACATAAAAGAAAACCATAAATCTTTCCAATGGAGCCTTTAAGAGTTTCTCTTTTAGTGTCCTTTACTGTAAGTAGTACTATAACTCCAGCAACCATTGAATATTCTAATTTTAATAGCCAAGCAATAAATATAGCAAGAGAACATCCAAGAGATAATTTTATTACTTTAAGTGAATTAATATTATTCAAATGCAAACCTCCTGTAAATCAATATAATAAAATTCTAACATAAAACTAATATTGCTTGAAAGGTAAGTAACTATACTTAATTATTTTATTGCCCTATTTGTTTAGATACAATCAATATAATTTTATTTTATGAAAATTTTTTGTAAAATTTTAAATTTAGAGACTAACATGAGACCACAAAGAGGAAGTTTATTATAGGAAGAAAACTTAAAATTGATTTTAAGCAGCAAATGAAAATAATCAAATATGTATATACTATTATTAAAAAATAAAATTATATAGTTAATATAATTTTATAATTGGTTTAGTATAGAGATTTTTAACTTTTATGTTATACTATTTATAAAAGTAGGTATAAAGATTAAAATACATAATCAAATATGTATAAGAGGTTTTAAATAGTATTGTTAATGAACTTGATTATTGTTTATAATTACAAATTGGAGGAGATAGACATGAAAATTACTGAAGGATATATGCCTTTTAAAGGTTTTAAAACGTATTACCGTATAGTAGGAGAAAATACGGAAGGGAAGAAGCCATTAGTATTACTTCATGGAGGTCCAGGTTCTACACACAACTATTTTGAGGTATTGGATAAGATAGCTGAAAGTGGTAGACAAGTAATAATGTATGACCAAATTGGTTGTGGAAATTCATTTGTAGAAGGGCATCCTGAGCTATTTAATGCAGATACTTGGATAGAGGAGCTTATTGAACTAAGAAAACATCTAGGACTTGATGAAATTCATCTGTTAGGTCAATCTTGGGGAGGTATGCAGGCTATTTGGTATGCTATTGAATATAAACCAAAAGGTATTAAGTCTTACATCCTTTCATCTACTCTTTCTTCTGCAAAACTTTGGGAGAAAGAACAAAAAAGAAGAATATCATATATGAGTGAGGTTGACCAAAAAGCATTACTTGATGCAGTAAATACTGGAGATTACTCTAGCAAAGAATATAATGATGCATTAGAAAGATTTATGGAAATGTATTGTGCAGGTGAAGTGACAGAAGATTCTCCAGAGTGCCTGAGAAGACCTAAAAAATCAGGTTCTGAAGCATATATTGTAGGATGGGGACAAAATGAATTTTCTCCTACAGGAACTCTTTCTGGATATGAATTTACAGATAGATTACATGAAATAAAAGAGCCTTGTCTAGTAACTAGTGGAGCAATAGATTTATGTTCACCATATATTGCAAAGACTATGTATGATAGAATACCTAATAGTAAGTGGGAATTATTTGAGTATTCAAGACATATGCCATTCGTTGAAGAAAATGAGAAATATATAAAAGTCTTAACTGAGTGGTTGAATGCGAACGATTAAAAACTATATAAATTTATATAAAAAAATGAGTGTCTCA
Organism: Clostridioides difficile ATCC 9689 = DSM 1296; assembly: GCF_001077535.1. Lineage (GTDB taxonomy): Bacteria > Bacillota > Clostridia > Peptostreptococcales > Peptostreptococcaceae > Clostridioides > Clostridioides difficile. Next base: position 3,340,429 of record NZ_CP011968.1, on the reverse strand, counting down.
AAATGAACTTTTTAGTTCATTAGGCACTCTTTTTGCATGAAATCAAATATATTTTCATTATTTGAACGATAAAATGAAGCTTATATCTATTTTGGGAAAGTAATTTTTTATTACTAGCGTTAGATTCTAATCTAATTGTATACTTATTGAAATAATAGAAATATATTGGTGTTTATAACTTAATTTTATTGTTTTTTAGAAATTTTTTTATATATTGGTATAATTATTCTGTTTAAATTTGATTAAAAAGTATATTAATTATAATAAGAAACAATTATATAAATAGGAATAGATTATTATAATTAATATAGATATAAAAATAATTATAGAAGGAAAGGCACATTATGGAAAAATTGAGAGTTATTGAAATGATAAAAAATAATCCCAATATTATAGCTACAATAGATAATCCAACTGATGAAATGAAATTGTTAGCTATTAAAGAAAATGGGCTTGTACTAGAATATATAAATAATCCAACCAGAGAGATGCAAGAACTAGCAATAGATAATAATATTAGAGCAATTAAATTTATAGATAATCCAACAGAAGATATGATGATAAAAGCAGTAAATGAGGGATGGAGTATACTGGATTATATCAAAAACCCAACTGATAAAGTTATTGAAATGGCTATAAATCAAGCAGGATGGGCAATTAAATATGCTAAAAATCCAAGTGAAGAATTACAACTATTAGCAGTAAGAAAAAATTATGATTCGATAAAGTTTATAAAACAACCTTATGAAAGTGTACAAGAGGAGGCAGTGAGAATAAGTTATGATGCCTTGAGATATATAGATTCACCTAGTTACAATGCAGAACTTATAGCTATAAAAAATAATGAAGCAGCTATTAGCTTTATAACTGATTTAGATAAAAATAAAATGTTGGAATTTTTAAAAGTGAATATTTTAGTGATTAAGTACATTCTGAAAAAAGTATCTAAAGATGAATTAGAGAGTGTATTAAAAGAAGTATTATCCAAAGAAGATGTTGAGGAAAAGTATATTAGAGATTTTTTGAATTGTAGTGTTATAGATAGAAATAGCGAAAGTATACCAATAGATAAAATTATGTTTATTTATAAATATGGAAGTAAGACAGCAAAAAAAATAGCTGTAGATGAGAAATTAAAGATTATGTAGGAGAGAGAAAAATGAATTTTATAGACACATTAAAAAGCGTTGACTTAATATTATCCACTGGAGAAGTACCTTTAATAGTAGGTGAAAGTGGAATAGGAAAAACAGCTTTAGCAAATAAGCTTGCCAAAGAAAATGATTGGAGTTTAATTGTTATTGATGGAAACTTACTTAAAGAGGGTGAAATAGGTGGTCTTCCAACTATAGAATCTTATGTAGGAGTTAATTCTAATGGATATAAGACTGAAAAGAAAACAACAGTGTATGCTGTTCATAACAAATTAAGAGAAATTGATGAAGAGATATCTAAAAGTAAGACAGTTCTTTTATTTATAGATGAGATAAATCGTTGTGAGCATACAGTACAGCAAGAACTTATGAATTTAATTTTAAATAGAGAAATTAATGGATATAAACTGCATGATGATGTAAAGATTTTAGCAGCAATGAATCCATCAAGTAAATATGGTTCAGATTTTGATTATCAAGTGGTAGATATGGATGCAGCCCAAGAAAATAGGTTTGTTTGGTTAAATATGGAGAGTGACCATACACAATGGATAAAATGGGCAATAGATGAGGGTATTGAAAGAAAAGTTATCGAGTTTATTTCCACTTTTCCAGAATATCTGCATAAAATAAATGAAGATGATGTAAGAGCCACTCCTAGAAGTTATGAGAGAGTATCTAAAATTTATAAAGTTTATAAAGAAAAAAATAATTCTATTCCTAGAGCAGTATTTTTAAATGTTGTAAAGGGTAATGTAGGTAAAGTTATTGCAGAAGAATTTATAAGTTTTATTGAATCAAACTCTGAACCATTAATATCCTATGAAGATGTTTTTTTAGGAGAATCTATTGATGAGTCTATTGTAGAAAGAGTAAAAAATGAGAGTCATACAAGACTTTATCTATCAGCTATGAACATTCTAAAAGACTTAGAATTAAATATTAAGAATGATAAATATGAATCAAACCACTATATTAATAGATTTATTGAATTTTTAAAAATGTATCCTGTAGATTTAATGATAGGTATTATGAAGGATATTAGAAACAGTTATATTGAAGTATATAAAAAAGCTATAGAAAATGAAGAGTTTGTAAAATCATATTTTGAATCTTATAGTTTAATAAGGGGATAATGTATGGAAAATTATTTTGATAAACAAGCAAAAGAGCTTTATAATAAAGCAAGTGAAATTATAAATACTCATTCTATGCTAAAGGCAAATCGTGCTAATGAGAAATTTGATATAGATATACCACAAGATTTTAAGTATGAGTTTTTTAGTCTTGTAGATAAAGTGAATTTAAGTCTTATGGAAGAAGAAGATAATTTTTATGGATATTTTTTGTTTCAGATGTCAAGAGAAATAAGATTTGATATAAGTAGTCCTACAGGTGTGAATTTTAAGGGAGCTAAATATGTTATATATTTTAATCCAATAATCTTTTTAACGCTTGACATAAAGCAAATGGAGACTACAATTAAACATGAAATTCATCATATATTATCTATGCATTTGATGAGAGCAAAGGAGTTAAAAGGAAAGTATAGTACATTAGCAATTAATATGGCAATGGATATAGTAGTAAATAAATTTCTAAACAATTTACCACCATATGCAACTACCTTAGAGTGGGTAAATTTAAAGTATTCCTTAAAACTTGAACCATATGAACCTTTTGAATATTATGTAGAAAAGATTCAGACTGAATTAGATTTGATGGAAGTGGATGAAGATGGTGAGGAAGATGATAGTGATAAATATGGAGATATAGAAATTGATTATAGCCCCGAAAGAACTCATGATATATGGGATGAATCCAATGAGATAGATGAAAATACCCTTAGAGAATTTACTGAAAAATTTATTAACAGTTCTCAAAAAGGTAAAGTTCCTGCTTATTTAGAAAGTATGATATCATCACTTAAAAATAGTAAGGGTGAATTGCCATGGAATTTATATCTTAATAGAATAATGGGAACAGTTGAAAATAATAAAAAGAAGACTATAACAAGAAGAAATAGAAGACAACCAAATCGTTTAGATTTGAGGGGAGAACTTAGAAGTCATAAGTCAGAAATAGCAGTTGCACTTGATGTAAGTGGAAGTATTAGTGATGAAGAGTTTAAACAAGCTATTAAAGAAGTTCTTAGTATAGTGAAAAACTATAATCATGAAATTACAATTATAGAATGTGATAATGAAATTAGACGTGTATATAAAGTGAGAACTGAAAAAGATATAAAAGATAGAATTAGGATAGGTGGAGGCACTAGATTTTCTCCAGTCTTTGAGTATGCGAATAATAAAAAGATTAATTTGTTAGTCTACTTTACTGATGGTAAAGGTGAAAATAAACTACAAGTAATACCTAGAGGGTATAAAATTTTATGGGTTATTTCTGGAAGAGGAGATAAAATTTCATTAAAAGAACCTTATGGAGCAGTTAAAAAACTTACTAAGGTTAAAACAAATGATGAAATATTAGAAATAAATGATGTAAGAAATGATGGGTACTCAATGAATAGCCAAGCACCAATTTTATAGGTATTCACAGGAGATAAGCTTTATTAATTTATTTTGATATGCTTGTTATAAAAATCTAAAAAATACATTAATCAATGGTTAATGTATTTTTTAATTTTAATAATATAAGTTTTACTTACATTTAAGTCTTAAAATGTGTTAAAATATAATATATAGCAGATAGTTTTGGCAAGGTGGATTTAGTTGTCAAAACTATTTTTTTTATTAAGGATGGTGATGTTTTTGTTTAAGATTGATGATTATATAATGTATGGTATGACAGGAGTCTGCAAAGTCATGGATATAACAAATGAACGATTTACAAATGGAATAAAAAAAGAGTATTATGTATTGAGTCCTATTTATTCTAATAATACAGTAATAAAAATTCCTGTAGATAATGAAAAAGTACCAATGAGAAAGTTACTTTCTAAAATTAATGTGCTTTCATTAATAAATGATATTCCTAATATGGATACATCATGGATAGATAATGAAAAATTGAGAAGTGAGCAATTTAAAAAAATACTCAGAGGTGGTAAATGTGAAGAGTTAATAAAATTAGTAAGAAGTATAGATAATAACAGAGAGTATGTAAAATCTATTGGTAAAAAAACACATCAAGCAGATGATAATATAATGAAAGAAGCTGAAAGGTTATTAAATGAAGAATTTGCAACTATTTTAGATATTTCTCCTAATGAAGTTAGTTCATATATTTCAAGTCATATACCTCAATAAAGTGTTTTAGTATCCTTTATTTAATCTATTTTAAGTATTATTTATGTATGCTGGTTTTGGTAAAATAAAATATATAATTAAATTATATAAAAAATAATAATGATTGTATTGAAGAATTACAGAATAGTGCGGAGAGCCTACTCCTTTAGGTGTGAGATGGATATCACTTAAAGATTTAAATTGTTATTGTAGATGTTTTTAATATAAAACAAGATTAATAAGTGTATTGTAAGCTTTAAGTGAAATTGATACTATAATGAGTTACTTAGATTTTAAAATATATAATATTATAAAAAATCCTTTTAGGTTTTGAATGAATAAGATGGATACTATGTTGAATAGAATCCATCTTATTTAAGTTTTATTTATGTTGTTTATTTGTAAGCATTATTTTTGTACATGAAAACACAGTGTAAAAATATGCTTAGAATTATGAAGTTTTATTAAAAAGATATTCGACAAAATAAGACTAAAAATATTCTTAAACTTATAACTAAGATAAATATTGTATATTTATAGTGTAGCCTGAAAAATTGTGAATGTACGAAATTTATTTAGTATTTTATTGAAACAAAGTAGAAGAAGTACTATAGTTTATCTTTGAATAGATTGTTATTTTTTAGTGAAAAAGTTATTAGGTTAATACATAAATATAATAGCTTATAAATAGTTTAAGCATGTTAAAAAAGTAGTTATTAGAGATATATAGTTACATTGCTTATAAGATACTTAAAATGATAGCATTCACTTATATTTAGAAAATTAAGATAAAAAATCATTTTTATATAGTAAAGCATACCTAAATTTAGAAAATAATTGAATTTATAAAATTAATTAAATACATAAAAAAGTATTCAATCAACTTAACAAATTTTTTTAAATTTAATTTAAATTTTTTATTCTATTAATTATTAATATTATTTTCAAATCAATGCAGTTATAAGAAGTGTATAATTTGATTATTATATACTGCATACAAAAATATATTTGAGCAAATAAGTAAAGTAATAAAAAAATCAAGATTTCATATCTAAAAACAATTCTGAACATTAATTTAATTTATATTTTCATAGGAAATATTTTATATAATATACTTGATAAATATAATTTGAATTTTTCTAATTATTTACTGTCGATTAATAGATTTTTTTCTTGCATATAAGTGCATATTTATGGTACGATTTACATGGTGAAATAAAAAAGGGGAGGTGAAAAATAAATATTCGTGAAAAAGTTTTCAGTTTGAGGTATTTTATGAATAATATATTTTGAGGTATTTTATAAATAATATATTATACATAAAGAGTATAACCTCAATAAATAGTATCAAAGCGAATATATGGGTAATTACTTTAAAATAACAGTTTTTATGTTTAGATTCACAGTGTTTATTATAAACTAATGTGTAAGAAATAAGCCTAATCTGTGAATAGATAGTAGTTTAGTTATTTAAGTTGAGAATTGGTTGGGTGAAGTAATATATAAATTTAAAAAATAAATAAAAACATTATTTGAACAAAATATATGTTGCTTTATTCGAGACTCCTTTAAAAAAGCACTAAAATGTAATTACATAAGTTGCTACAAAAGGGGGATTTTAGTTTGTAAAATACTATCACGTAAAAAATAAGAATTGCATATGGCGAAGGTTTTTTCATGGTATTAGATGAGAATATATTAATTTATAACTATATCTGAAAATAGTGAATTTATATAATTTAAATTTATGATTAAGAAGTGTATTAATTTTATTCCATGAGAATATGTACTCTACAAATAAATGCGCAATTATCTTAATAATAATTACAAATTGTTTTACAAAATAATAATATTATATCTTTCATAAAAGAAAGAATTTGGACAAAACGTAAAAAATAAAAATACAATTAAGAAAGGATTTAAAATTATGAGCTCAACAGTAAAAAAGAAGGGTAAATTTCCTATGGGATTTTATATCTGCTCAACAACTTTCTCATTTGAAAGAGCAGCATATTATGCTTCAAAGTACTTAATATATATATTCCTTACAACAGCTATAGTTCATGGTGGTCTTGGAATAGATAAAGGACAAGCTGCTATAATGCAAGCCAACCTTGTTGCATTCACATACCTTGCACCTATAATTGGGGGATATATATCAGATAGATGGATAGGAGCTAGATATACTATACCTATAGGTATGCTTATCATGGGAGTAGGATACTATCTTGGTTCTATTGCAACTACAGTTTCTATGGTAAATGCAATGATAATCTTAGTTTCAATTGGTACTGCATTCTTTAAAGGTAACGTATCTGCGGTAAATGGACAGCTTTTTGATAGTCAAGAAGAACTTGATACAGCATTTTCAGTACAGTATTCTTTTGTTAATATAGGTTCTTTTATTGGTACTATAGCAGTTGGTATTCTTTACCTTAAAACATTTGCAAAAAATGGTGTACTTGGATTTTCTCAATGTTTCTTTATAGCAGCTGTACTTTGTGTAATAGGTGCAATATGGTTCATATATGGATGGAGATTCCTTGGGAATGCAGGAAAGAGACCTTTTAAAGAAGGTGTAGTTGCTGAAAAAATTGAAGAAAAAGATAAGTCTCCTCTTACAAGCATGGATAAGAAGAGAATTTGGGCTATTATACTTATATCATTCTTCTCTGTAATTTTCTGGGTATTCTGGTATCTAACTTATCTTGCAGTTTATGATTATGGTGCAGCATTTGTAAACATGAATGTTGGAGGATTTGATGTTCCTCTTGCTTGGTTTGACTCATTAAATTCACTTGTATGTATAGTATTAGGACCAGTTCTTGGAGCATTATGGTTTAAACTTGCTAGTAGACCACAAGGAGATATGAGTTTATTTAAAAAGACAGGTCTTGGATTAATATTCTTAGGTCTTGCATTCTTAATGCTTGTTGGTGCAGAATTTTCAAGAGGAGTTGGAGCTCCTGAAACTGCTAAAGCTAGTATACTATGGATAATCATGTTTGGTATTCTTTTAAGTCTTGGTGAAATGTTATTCTCACCACTTGGTAACTCTTTTGTAAGTAAGTATGCACCTAAGAAGCTTCTAGGTGTTCTTATGGGAGTATGGACATTTGCTACTTTTATAGCTGGTAAAGGATATGGATATATATATGCATTTACTCTTAAATTTGATATGATTAAAGTATATACTATAATTCCAGTAATACTATTTGTTGCAGCGATATTATTATTCTTATCTGATAAGACATTAAGTAGACTTGTTGAGGATGATAAATAATTAGTAAGCAATTATTATGTTTTATAGGTTAATCTACTGTAATTATGTTGTATTAGATTGATTTATAACTAATTAATAATAAAAATAAAATTTTACTTCTAAATACAATATTATGATATATATAATTATAATATTTGTTAGAGTATGATTATTAAATAAAAATAACAAATAAAAATACTAGCTTTAGTTAGCTAGTATTTTTATTTGTTTTTATTAGGTATGGGATTAATACATAATTTCACCACTTAAAACAGTATAAGCACTTCCTCCAATTTTTACAGAAGTTATGTCATTGTTTTCTCTAGTTATATTTACATATACCTTTCCAGGTCTGTTTATAAAGTTACCTTGCTCACCAATAAAACTAGTTTTATCTAAAATATTGTGATGTACTATATAAGATGATACGCAAGCGTTCCCAGTTCCACATACAGGGTCTTCTGTAACTCCAACATATGGTGCTATAGATCTTAAATGGTAGTCACACTTTTTATCTATAGTTTCTATACAAAATGGAGTTATACCAATTATATTATTATCACCACTAAATTTTTTGATTTTATTTAAATCTGGAGAGATATTTTTTAAATCATCTAAAGATTTTAGACCAAATACAAGCCACCAAAGTCCAGTATTTACCTTTATAATAGGATATTCAAGAAGTCTATCTTCATGCACACCTATCATTTGTGCAAGTTCTTTTCTGCAATTATCTAAATTTTCAAATTCAGGTGTATTCTGTTCCATCATAAATATATTTTCATTATTTATTTTCTTAAGCTCTACAGATAATACACCAGCTTTTGTTTCTTGATAAAATATACTCTTATTAGTATTAAGCTTCCCTTCTTCCAAAAGTGCATGGAAAGTACCTATTGTTGCATGACCACATAAATCAACTTCTAAACCTGGTGTGAAAAATTGTACTTTAAAATCTGCAATATTTGACTCTGAAACAAATGCAGTTTCTGATAAATTCATTTCTTTAGCCACATTCTGCTTAATTTCATCAGAAATGTTAGAGGCATCAGTAACGACACCAGCAGGATTTCCACCAAAAGGTATAGTTGTAAAAGCATCAACTTGTTTAATCTTAATTTTGTTCATTTTTATAACCTCCTTTTATTTGTTCTGAAATATAAATTTCATGTTTTATGTATTGAACTCCAATATATAAAATGTTAGAGTTTTTTGTCCAAATTGAAATGGCCTCACTGCCTTCTGATAAGTTTCCTGTCAATATTTCATCATTATCTACAATCAAAATAATTCCTTTGTAAAGCATTTTATTTTCAAGTGTAGTTTTATTACCTCCATGAATATGAATATTATCAAGACCTTTCAGACTTTTGTTTTCTAAAAGTAGTATTTCAATATTAATATTTTTTTTGTAAGCAATTAGGAGTTCTTTTTTTAATTCAAGAATTTCTTCATAAGGGCAAGAAATTATAATTTCTTGTTTTGCATTTTTTATCATTTCTATTGCTTTTTTTAATATATTTTTTTCTCCTTTTATGTTTAAAACATATTCTACACTTTTACTTTTATTTAATATCTGTAAGCTATTCTTTAGATTATCCATAGAATTGTCAAATTCTTTTTTCTTATTTTTTAATAATTCATTAGGGTTTATTGGTATGTACTTAATAGGGTCAGTTCCAACATTGATAATTATATTATTGTTTAATAGCTTTGTTATATTTTCATAGACTTTTGATTGTGGTACACCTGATAATTTACTTATTTCATATCCTGTTAAAGGGCTTTCCTTTAATAATGATATGTATATTTGAGATTCGTATTTAGTAAATCCTATATTTTGTAATTCATTAATTATATTATCCATATAGAAACTCCTTTGATAAAAGATTAGTAACTACCTATGTAGTTATTAATTTGATTTTATAATTTAAGGGAAAAAATGTCAACTATATTAAGAAAAAAATAAAATATATTAGAAATATTTAGTCTTATAAATATTTAATCTTATAAATCTATTTATCATAATATTAAACCTATTAAAAATAGGCGGTTACAAAAAAGTGCCTAATTGAACTGTTATATAGGGCGTAGTATATTAATATCAAGAAGATAATAAAGGAGATGTATATTATGGTAAAAATAATAAATAATAATGAATTTATAAATGAAGTAGAAAATAAAGATGGTTTAGTAGTTGTAGATTTCTTTGCGACTTGGTGTGGACCTTGTAAGATGCTATCACCAATATATGAAGCTTTAGGAAATGAGATGGTTGAAAAAGCAAACTTCTTGAAGGTGGACATAGACCAAAGTATAGAATTAGCTCAGAAATTTGAAGTATCTACAGTACCAACTATGCTAATATTTAAGGATGGAAAACCTGTAGATAGATTAATAGGTTTTATGCCTAAGGAGAATTTAAAAAACAAAATTGAATCATATATGTAATTAAAGTAAATTGAAGTAATTAAAATAAATCTCATATATAAACAAAAAAACTCATTGTAATGAGTTTTTTGTTTGTATAGTGTAAAATAGTTTGTATAGTTACAAATGAGTGTCTAATTGCTAATGAAATTGACTGTTGATATAATTTGCTTTTTTGTGAAAACAAAACTACTCTCTATTTATTGATAAAAAAGAATAGAAAAAGCTTATTTAAAAGCCAAAGTTTTAATAGCATGTATAAAGCTATCCACCTCATCAAAAGTATTGTACATTCCTAAGCTTATCCTAACAAGACCTACAGGATTTTCCCTCATAAATCTGACGTATGCCTCTTTTGGATTTATACCTAATAATTTTTGTACATAAATATCTGCACCTACTACTCCAGCTCCAGTTTCTATTCCAAAGTTATCAACTAAATATTTTGCTACATCTTTGTAATACATATTACTTATATTAAAAGATATATTTGGGATAATTACATTATTTGATTTATCTCCATATATTATTATATTAGGTATTTTACTCATTTCTTCTTTAGCATATAAAAATAATTCTCTTTCGTATTTTGAAATTCTGTTTAGACCAATTTTATTTAAAGTGTTCAGTGCTTTTCCCATTGCAAGAGTTCCAAAATACTCTGGGTATCCTGCTTCAAAACGTTGGGGTACGTTTGCATATAGTATTTTGTTATCATTTACAAATTTGGTAGAACCTGAGCCATATAGTACAGGATTAAATTTTTCAAAGAATTTTTTAGGTCCTACCAGAGCTCCTCCATTTAGTGGAGAATAACATTTATGAGCACTAAAAACAACAAAATCTATATGCTCATCACATTCATGTGGCATCATTGAAAAAGGTTTATGCTGAATTACTTGCACAATATCCACCAATATCTTTGCACCATACTTATGAGCTATTCTTGCTATTTCATATATAGGAGTGGTTATACCTGTGACATTACTAGCTCCTGTAACTGTAACGAGAGATACATTACCAGCATAATTTTTAAATATATTCTCTAATTGACATAAATCAAGTTCTCCTTTTTCTGTAATTCCAACAACTTTTGTAGGAAAATTAACTTTAAAAGGCAGGTAATTAGCCATATGCTCCATTGCTGTGGTAATAACAAATTTATCTGGATTTTCATCTTTAAAAAATTTTGCTAAGAAGTTTATTCCTTCTGTAGCATTTTTGACATAAATAACAGAATCCTTTTCTTCGTCTCCATCAATAAGTTTGAGGATAGTAGAGCGTACATTTTCATATTTTAAAGTATTTTTTTCTGAGATTATTCCTGGAGCATTAATATAAGTAAGCCAAGGAATCTCACAGTTTAAGTTATCTATTACGTTTTTTAAAACTAATGGAGTGGCAGAGTTGTTAAAATATATTCTTTTAACAGTTTCACCATTTTTAGTTTTAACTTTAAGATTTGCACCTTCAATGTATTTAGATACATCCATGAATTGCATAAAAAAACCCCTTATCTAATAAACTATTCTGTTTTTTATTAAAAAAGCTCAAGTTTTAATCAAGAGCTTGTTTAATATATGTTATGTTTTTATAAGGGGTTTCGTTAATTAATTCTTGTTGAGATGTTTATTAAATTACACGAAAATGAGCTACAGTTGGGGGAAACTGTAGCTCACTTGATTTTGGGGGAGATAGGTTGAACTTATTGTTTATCCGTATCATATTTTTAGTATAGTCACTTATTTTAATTTATATACATTTTTTTATAAATTTTACATAAAATGTTAAACACTAATTAGAAATAATTATGAATATGACTAATAAAGTTGTAAAAATAGTAAAGAAATTGATTAGAACATAATGGAAAATATATTGTATATAATTAGAAAAAAAGATTTTATATGTTATAAAAGATGTACAAGTATAATAATTTTATAAAAAATACAAAATATAATACAAATAATTTTATAAAAAAAATTATAAAAAATTTTAATTTAATTTATATAAATTAAAAATTATATTACTAATGTATATATTTGAGAAAAGATTAGTACAAAGCTATAATCTTAATTTCAATAAATATATATATAATTAAGTTGAAATACTTGAAAATACTGGAAAAAATTGAAAATAATTTTTGTAATATAAAATGTCGATTGATTTTAAATAATTAAATATACATAAGAAATAATTAAATATCTTTCAATGAAAATATGATAAAATATGACAAATTAATTGATGACAATAAAAAATATTTTGTTATTGTAGTATTATAGGGTAAATTGCAAAATATATACGAAAGTAAAATTTTAAATATTGACATTAAATTAAATATACTATACTATGTAAGTGTGATGAGAGAATTTTTTTAGAGGGGATTTATAGTGAATATAAAAAAGATATTTAATAACAATGTAGTAGTAAGCTCCCTAGAAGATGGCACAGAAATAATTGTCACTGGTGCTGGAGTAGGATTTAAGAAAAAAGTAGGCGATTTGATAGATGAAAATTTGATTTCTAAGAAATATTTTGTTCAAGACGATCAAAGGGACAAATACAATCAAATACTTAATAAGACCTCTATTGAATACTTTAAAATTTCAGAAGAAATTATAGAAAAGGCTAATGAAGTTTTAAATACTCAAGTGAATGATTCAATAATATTAGCCTTAACTAGTCACATAGAATTTGCTGTCCAAAGAGAAAAACAAGGTATAAAATTACCAAACTTAATATTGAATGAGACAAAACAACTTTATAGGGAAGAATTTGAATTTGGATTATGGGCAATTGATGAAATTGAAAAAAGGATAGGAATAAAATTGCCTGAAGATGAAGCAGGATATATTGCTATTCACATAATCAATGGTTTGGAAAATTCTCAAAAAGATGAAGGTATTAATATACTAGAGTTTTCAAAACAAGTTATTCAGATAATTGAAGAAGTACATGGATTTAAATTGGATGTAAATTCATTAAATTATACTAGACTTATAACTCACTTAAAGTTTTTTGTTCAAAGGATTCTCCGAAAAGAAACTTACAATGATAGTGATATTGAAGATATGTATAAGTTAGTGAATAAAAATTACAATAAACCTAAAGTGTGTACTGAAGAAATTGCAGCATTGGTATTAGACAGATTTGAATATAAGATTAGTAAAGAAGAAGAATTATATTTAATGATTCACATAAATAAAATAACAAACAGTGGTTGTTAGGATTGTAACTGATAAAGCAGGCAAAACCTAAGTCATTGAGCTTAACTATTAGATTAAGTTTTTTGATTTAGGTTTTTTTATTAGATACAATCAAAATACAGACAGTGACTTTTAGGATTGTAACTGGTTAAGCAGGCAAAACCTAAATCATTGAATTTAACTATTAGGTTAAGTTTTTTGATTTAGGTTTTTTTATTAGATACAATCAAATACAGACAGTGACTTTTAGGATTGTAACTGGTTGAGCAGGCAAAACCTAAATCATTAAACTTAATTATTAAATTAAGTTTTTTGATTTAGGTTTTTCTATAAATTTGATTATGTTTTTAGATAAAAATAGGAGGGGAAAATTATGAAAAAAAATAAGTTAGGTTTATGGAACTTCTTCCAAATGTTAGGAAAAACGTTTATGTTCCCAATAGCACTACTTAGTGTTTCTGGGATGATGCTAGGACTTGGGGCAGGTTTTACAGACCCTAAGATGATTGAAATGGTTCCATTTTTAGGGAATGAATATGTTAACTTAGTTTTAAACTTCATGTTAACAATAGGATTATTTGCATTTAACAACTTGGGAGCATTATTTGCAATGGCAATTCCACTAGGATTATTAAAAAAAGAAAAAGAGTTTGGTGCTTTTTCAGGATTAGTAGGATTTATAGCAATGCATATAGGTACAAATTTTTATTTAACAAGAGCTGATTTGTTAGTACCAGCAGAACAGATGTCAACTAATGGTCAAGCTATGATTATGGGTATACAAACATATAATACAAGTGTTTTAGGTGGTATTGTAGCAGGATTAATTGTTTATGCAATATATGATAAAGTTAGTAATTTAAAGATACCAGAATCATTAGGATTCTACAGTGGACCAAGATTAGTTCCAATTGTTAGTTTAATAGTTATGAGTATAGTTGGATTATTAATACCTATTGTTTGGCCACCATTTTTCAATGCATTCCAAAGTTTAGGAAGATGGATTTCTTCAGCAGGACCATTAGGATATTTTTCATATGCAGTGGCAGAAAGAGTTACAATTCCATTTGGACTAAATCATCTTGTAACATCCGTATTCCGTTTTACACCAATAGGTGGAACTGCTGTTATTGATGGAGAAACGTACTTTGGTACATTGAACATGTTTATGGCATATGTAGAAAATAATCAGATTATACCTCTTGATTTAGCTGGTAAAATGGAACAAGGTAAATTGATGATTCAATATGGATTAGCTGGTGCTGCATTGGCTATCTACCGTACAGCAAAACCAGAAAATAGAAAGGCACTTAAAGGACTTTTAATATCAGGGGTGTTGACAGTTATTATAGGTGGTATAAGTGAACCAATAGAGTTTCTATTCTTATTCATATCACCAGCATTATTTGCTTTCCATACATTTATGAATGGTCTAGCAAACATGGTACTTCCATACTTAGGCGTGTTGATGGGATTCACAGGAGATTTAATTGCATTTATAAGTTTTGGTGTGTTAAGAGGAACAGCTACAGGATGGCCAATAGCAGTATTAGTAGCAGTTTTATATTTTGCAATATACTATTTTGTATTTAAGTGGGCAATTATTAAGTTTAATATAAAGACCCCAGGACGTGAGGATAAAGAAATAAAAGTATCTGAAGGAAATGGTTCAGATTTCAAAAATTTGTCTACATATAAAGGACAACAAATGATATCTGCTTTAGGTGGTCAATCTAATATATTATCACTAGATAATTGTGTAACTAGATTGCGTTTAAAACTACAAGATGTATCATTAATAAATGAGGATGCAATTAAAGAGGCTGGTGGTATAGCAGTTGTTAAATTGGATGAGCATACAATACAAGTAATTATAGGAACTCAAGTGTATTCTTTAAGAAAGCAGATGGATAAAGCTATGGAAGGTCATTTGGAGGCATGTAATGATTAATTTTGATAAAAAAGTAGACCGATTGGGTACATATTGTACCCAGTGGGACTATGTAGAAGATAGATTTGGTAAGAAGGATTTGCTTCCTTTTACAATTTCAGATATGGATTTAGAGTTTCCATTTGAAATAACAGAGGTGTTGCAGGAAAGGTTAAATCATAGAGTTTTGGGATACAGTAGATGGAAACATGATGATTTTAGAAATTCAGTTACGAATTGGTATATTAAAAGATTTAATTGTAGCGTTGATAGTAACTGGATATATTATAGTCCAAGTGTAATGTATTCAATTAGCAAACTTATTGAGATGTTAAGTAATGAAGGAGATGGAATCCTTATAAATACTCCTGCATACAATGCTTTTTATGATGTGATAACAAATAACAATCGTAATATTATAAAGTCACATCTTGTAAATAGGAATGGATTCTATTCAATTGATTTTAATGATTTTGAGAAAAAGTGTAAAAAATCTAAGATATTTATTTTATGTAATCCTCACAATCCAATTGGTAGAGTATGGAGTGAGTTAGAACTTGTTAAGATGATAGGAATTTGTAAGAATAATGATGTCAAGATAATATCAGATGATATACACATGGATATTGTATATGACAATAGAATGACACCTATCTTAAATGTTGCAAAGGACTATTTAGATTCTGTATTCATTTGTACATCAGCGTCTAAATCTTTCAATATACCAGCATTGACTGGGTCATATGTGATTATACCAAATGAAGGTATTAGAAATAAATTTGAAAATATCACTAGATACCGTGATTTTGTAAATTCGCCAGCAATTCTAGCAATATTAGCTACAATGGTCTGTTATGATGACTGCGAATATTGGTTAGATGAACTATTAAAATACCTTAAAGAGAATCTTAAATATACGATTGATTATATAAAAGATAATTTAGAACCATTGAAATTGGTCATGCCAGAAGGCTGTTACTTTGCTTGGATAGATTTTTCCGAACTTAAAATAAGTGGTGAGAAATTCCAAAAATTATTGATGGATATTGGAGAAGTTGCTATTATGTCGGGGTCTGTATATGGTGAAGAAGGTGAGTTTTATTTAAGGTTAAATGTGGCATGTTCAAGAGAAAAACTTGAAGATGGTTTAAATAGGATTAAAAAAACTATGGATTATATTGCAAAAAGAATTTTATAGTAGGAAGGGAGATAGTTATGGGATATTTAAAAACAATGGTTGATGTTATGACTACTGAAATGAATGCCATAAGATGTTTAATAGATGAAGCAGGAATAGAATATGAAAGTATAGTTAGTGAAATTGCAAATTGTGAAGGCAAAGTAATTTTTATGGGTGTAGGAAAATCTGCACATATAGGTAAGAAATTGGCAGCTACATTTGCTAGTACTGGTACACCTAGCTTTTTTGTACATGCAACAGAGGCAGTGCATGGAGATTTAGGAATGATTGAAAGTAAGGATATTACAATTTTAATATCAAATAGTGGAAATTCTATGGAAGTGGTAAACTGTATAAAATATATTAAAGCAATAGGTTCTAAGACAATTGCATTTACTTCAAACAGAAATTCAGTACTGGCAAAAGAGTGTGATTATGCTTTAATATATCCTGCAAAGGATGAAGCAGACCATTTAAATCTAGCACCAACAACATCATCTACAATTACTTTGGTTTTAGGAGATTCTATTGCATGTGCATTATCTAAGAGTAGTAATTTTGGTTCTTCAGATTTTTATAAGTACCATCCAGGAGGAAGTTTAGGTGAGAAGTTAAAAACAGCTAACAATGGATAAAAGCAAAAAGGAGAGTAGTTTTTATGTTCAAAATGTTTAAAAAAAAATCAATAAAATCACCCATATCAGGAAAAGTAATAGAGTTATCTAAAATACAAGATGGTGTATTTTCTCAAAAAATTATGGGAGAGGGTGTAGCTATAGATTCTACAGGAGACATTGTATATGCTCCAATCAATGGAAAGATAGTAGTAGTAGCAGAGACTAAACATGCATTTGTAATAGAATTAGAAAATGGGATGGAACTTCTTATTCATGTTGGTTTAGATACTGTAAATTTAAAAGGCGAAGGTTTTGAGGTATTGGTGAGTATGGGAGAACAAGTGAAGGAAGGAACACCAATGTTGAAAATTAACCGTCCTTTGATTGAATCAAAGGGTATATCACTTATTACTCCAGTTACAATAACTAATCATTCAGAGTACAATATGAATACATGTAATGTAGGCAATAGTGTTGAAGGTGGGAAAGATACTGTAATTGAGTTTAAATAAAGAACTAAAATACAAGGTTAATATTTATAAATACCTATAAACTTATGTTTTATAAGATTGATTGTATAGATTTGTTGTATAAAAAAGAACTCTTTAATTATAAATTAAGGAGTTCTTTTTTATTTTGTAAATATTGTTTAGATTTATATAGAAAAACACTTAGTAATAAATAGAATAAATAAGTATTTATATAGCTAAAAATCTAAATAGTTTTGTTTAAATATATTTTTATATTTTGTAATTTCAAATTAATAAATAATTAGATTTGATAAACAAAAAATAAAAATGTTGATTACATTAATAAACTTTAATATAATATATTTATGAAAAATGTAAACTGTGAAATGGAGGTAGTAACATGAAAATTGAAAATCTTTCTATTGATGATATTAAACGAGGCTATATATTTAATGATGATTTAAATTGTTATAGTTGCATTAAATGTACAAAAACATATGAGGTAGGAGAAATATATAAAATAGGTAATAGATTCTTTGAAGCTTCAAAAGCTATTGAACTTCATATGGAATTAGAACATAGTGATTATTTAGAGCAATTGCTTAATAGTGATTCAAAGTACAACACATTGACTGAAAATCAAAAACAATTATTTCAATTATTTATTAGTGATTTACCAGATAAGGAGATAGCAAAACAGGTTGGAGTATCCACATCTACTATACGCCATCAAAAATTTATTTTCAGAGAAAAAGCAAAACAGGCTAAGTTCTATTTAGCACTATATGAATCTGTATTTGAAGATAAATCTAATAAAAGTAGTACTATAATACCAATCCATGAACATGCTCGAATGGTAGATGAAAGATATGTAGTAACTGAAGAAGAGAGAAAACACATTTTGGATACATCATTTGAAAGTATGAATCCTTTAAAATTAAAAGTATTTTCTTCAAAAGAAAAGAAAAAGGTCGTAATTTTATCTAAGATTTTGGAACAATTTGAACGTGGGAAGAAATATTCAGAAAAGGAAGTTAATCAGATTTTAGAATCTATATATGATGATTTTGCAACAATTAGAAGATATCTAATTGAGTATGGTTTTATGAGTAGAAATAAAGAATGTACAAAGTATTGGTTAACATAATTAAAATAATAAATTTTACTAATGTGTAATGTTATTTTTATCTAGGGGGAGGAGTCAAATATGAATGATGAATTAAAATCTATTTTATACAATAAAGGTGTAGACATTGTTCGCTTTGTTGATATATCTGAATTTCCAATAAATCAAACGCACGGTTTTTCTAAAGCAATTTTATTTTGTATAGGGTTATCAAAAAAATTTATTACAGATATATACAATAACTTACCTACAGATAGTGATGAGTTTTTGGAAAAAGAGGAGAAAGTAGAAGAATTAGCTGACTGGATTTCAAAATATATTCAAAATAAAGGATATAGAGCGTATTCTCAATCGGAGAAAAACAATCTAGGACATGGATATTTTGAAAAAGCCTATATTAATCCAGAAATGCAATCAGGGATTAGTCCTTTACCACATAAGACAATAGCAAATATTAGTGGCATTGGATTTATGGGAAAAAATAATTTGTTTGTAACAGAGGAATATGGATGTGCTTTTAGCATGTGTACAGTACTTACAGATGCTCCAATTTCTGTTGAAAGATATCCTTTGATTGATTCAAAATGTATGGATTGCAATGTTTGTGTAGAGAACTGTCCTGCAAAAGCTATACATGGAAATGAATGGACTTTACCTGGAAAAAGAGAATCTATTATTGATGTTTCAAAGTGTTTTTGCGTATTGAGGTGTATGATGAGTTGCCCATGGTCATTAAGATATGCAAATCAAAAATAATTTTACTAGAGGAGGTATTAAATTGAATATTATAAAATTTTTAAAATGTAAGATTATATAAGATTTTTCAAAATAAAAATTTGTATAGAACACTCAGAAATGAGTGTTTTTTTATTGGAATTAAATTATATTGATACAAAGCTTAACTATTTTAATCATTATATAAACTTTGTATTAAAAAATTAAGAATAACTTGCTAATAGTAAAAATATAATGAGATTATAATTGATTTATAATATAACTGTAATGATGTTGTAAAATGAAAATTGTCATCTCAAAATTCCCAAAAAGAGTAAAAGTCACTTCGGTTATAGTCAAAAAATTTTTTCAGTGAAAATAATTTAGATTTAAAAGGGAGGAATTAATCATGGAAATTGAAACTAAAACTCCAGATTGGATTAATGTACTAGAATTAAACAGTAAAATAGATATTACTGGGAAATATGATGTAAGTAATATGATACAAGATATTGTCTCTGATAAGTCACTAGAAGGTTCCATTATATATTTTCCAAAAGGTAATTATTTATTTGAGAAAGGTATTAAAATTAGTCAACAAATAACACTTCAAGGAGATTCTTATTATGGAGGAGATAATCAAGTATCAAATTTAGATAAAAAACAATCAATCATAGGAACAACCAATTTTATAACTCGAGGAGTTTCTAATATGAGTATTATTGCATTGACAGGAACAAGTCAATGTATCAAAAATATTAATTTTTATTATGATAGTCATGATATAGAGAAAATACCGCCTAAAAATGTATCTGCTATTACAGAATATGGAGAAACACAAGGACTATCTCATTTTGAACACCTGTTTATTTCTGGATTTTCAGGGATAGGAATTGAAATTCCATACTATTCAACTGGTAATGATATTACTGTTAGTTCATGTGGTCTTGGTATGAGGCTTGGAGAGAAGTCAATGCTTTCTAGTAGCAAGATTTACGAATGTAAAAATGGAATGGAGATTACTACTGGTGTTAGCTTAAATAATGTGAGAATAGAAGAAATAAAAGAAATAGGTATTAATAATAAAGGATTTGGTTTTAACCTGATTATGAATCTTATGGTAGACCAATGTGGATATTGTGGATTTATGTTTGAAAAAATGTGCTATAGCCAGATAACTGCCAGAATTACTAGATGCGGTCAGTATTATAAAAGTGTTGATTATAATGCTTATGAGAATATGGAAGATAGGAAAGAAGAAGCTTATTCCATTTTTTATGGAGATATTTTAGAAAATTGCAATATTGTATTGATGAATAGTAATATTGATACCTTGGAAAATGATTCACTTGATGAACATAAGATATATGTAATCAAGGCAAATGAAACAAACAATGTAATGCTAACATGTTATGCTGAAGCAGATAACTTTATACAATGTGCAAAAGGTAACTTGCTGTTAGAAAATGGCGTAAATACTTATAAATTTTATAATGGTGAGATTTGTTCTGTAGGAGGTGTTCAAATTTCTGATATAGATGAAAAAGATTTAATCAAAATAATCGAGAACACTCTGTATATAGATGATAAAGGTAAGTATTTAATGGTTCCTAGATTAAAAAAGAATACTGTAATATATTCAGTACTAGATTCTACAGAAGAAATAAATAAATTACATGGTGGAATATGGGAACAGATTGATGTAAAAGTATTAGCTGGGGAATCCATGTACTATTATAAAAAGATAAAAGATTAAATTATCAAACTAGGAGGTAGTGATTAATGGAAGAGTCTATAATAATTAAAGATATAAGTGGCTGGATTAATGTACTTGATTATGGAATTTGTAATGATGAAACAAAAGATGTAAGTTTTAAGTTGCAAGAGATTATGGATGCTGTACCAGAAGATTCTATTATATATTTTCCAAAAGGAAAATACTTATTTGAAAGTGGTGTCAAGATTAAGAAACGATTAACCTTATGTGGAGATTCTTATATTTTAGCGAATGTTCCTAAAAATACTGCTGGAGTAACACAGTTTACTTTTAAAGGAAAGAAAAATCCTAAAAGTGAAAATATAGCAATCATAACAGCAAAAAGTGTAAGACACTGTATTAAGAACATTTGCTTTTATTCAGATAGTTGTGATAGAGATATGACATCTAATCATGAACCTCCAACAGATGGAAAACCTAGATTTCATCATAATGTAATTATAAATTATAGAAATATATCTGCTGTTATATGTGAAGATAAACAGGGAGAACCAGGTCATTATGAAAATCTATCTTTTAGTGGTTTTTCTGGAATTGCACTTGATATGCCTAATAATTCTACAGCAAATGATATTACAATTTTTACATCCGGACTTGGAATTAGTACAGGGGAAAATTCAACAATTGCTAACAGTAAGGTTTGGGGCTGTGTTGATGGAATGATAATTTCTACTGGAACTTTTATAAATGGTATGAGGGTAGAAGAAATAAAAAAAGTTGGAATTAAAAATATTGGTAGAGGTTTAAATTTTATTACAAATATCACAATTGACCAATGTGGATATTGTGGAGTTTGGTTTGATTCTATATCCAATGTTCAGATATCAGGAAATATCACAAGGTGTGGGCAGTACTATTATGATGTAAGCTATGATAATTATTTAATGTTGGATAATAGAGTTAAAGAAGCATATTCTTTATTCTATGGTAATTTATTGGAATCAAGTAATATAGTTTTATCAAATACCAATGAAGACAATTGGGAAGATTTCAAAGAGGATAAGCATAAGGTGTATCTTATAGAAGCACTTAAAACCAAGAATGTACTATTAACATGTAATATAGATGCTACTGACTGGATTGTTAAGTCAGAAAAAGGAAATTTAACGTACAATAATATGCGACAAACTGTTATATTTTACGATGGAAAACTAAGTAATATCAATGGAATTGGTATATCTGATGAAGATTATGGGGATAAAGTCAAGATAAAAAAAGGAAATATATATATAAATAGTAATGATAAGGATATTAAGATGCATAAACCAGAGGTAGGTGACATTATGTCAACAATTATTAAAGATAAAAGTATTCTTTCTGCTCATTATGGGGGAACATGGGAGAAAATTGGTGAAAAAATAGAGTTTGGAATAACTGTACACTATTATAAATTGATAGAGAAATAAGTAAATACGTAGTATTTGAATAGATGTATTTTATTGGAGGGCTAGGACTATAGTTTTAATGTAAATGGTTTGGTAATAGCATGGATTGAATAATATAAAAATAATATAAAAAATTAATTTGATTATGTAAATTTCTATGAAGTAGTAAAACTGTGACTTTAGTCATAGGAGGTTCAAACTAAGTAAAAGGGAAAGGAATATATAATATTATGGAAGGAAGAACTGGGATTAAAGATGGAAGATGGATTAATGTAGTAGAAAGAGGTATTAAAAATGATGGTTCGTACAACGTAGGTCCTGCTTTGCAGGATATTATTGATGAAATAGAAACAGATTTTTGTGTCTTATATTTTCCAAAAGGTAAATACCTATTTACAAGTGGTGTTAAAATTAATAAAGAAATTGTATTGCAAGGTGATTCTAATTCATCTACAGGTACTACACAATTTATAACTCGTGGAGTAGAAAATATGAGTATTATTACATTGACAGGGAAGAAACAATGTATTAAAAATATAAATTTCTATTCTGATAGTTGTGAGATACAAGTAAATAAAGAACCACCGGCAAAAGGTAATCCTAAATATCATTATGAGATGATTATCAATAAGAATGAAAAGAATGTTGAGATGAATAATGTATCAGCAATCCTGTATGATAACAGTAAGAATATGATTAAAGGTCTAGGTCATTATGAAAATATTTATATAAGTGGTTTTTCGGGTACAGGAATTAGGATACCATATTACTCAATTGTAAATGATATTACAGTTTCATCTTGTGGGCTGGGTATTGATACAGGAATAGACACAATTATTTCTAATAGTAGAATATCTAAGTGTCAAAATGGAATGAGGATTAGGACTGGAACTAGCATAAATAATGTAAGAATTGAAAAAATACAGAAAGTTGGTCTTATAAGTAGTCAAGTTAAGGGGTATGAGGGGTATGGAAGTTATAAAATTAATAATATTACGATTGACCAATGTGGGTATTGTGGCTTTTCATTTGATTCAATGAAAGATAGTTATTTTTCTGGTATTATAAGAAGGTGTGGTCAGTATTATTATAATACAGATTATGACACATATTTAAGTATTAAAGATAGAGTAGAAGAAGCATATTCTTTATTTTATGGAAATTATTTTACAGAATGTAATATTGATTTAGTTAGTGATAATAAGGATAACTGGGATGATGGCTTAGAATATAAACATAAAGTTTATGTATTTAAAACCCTTCAAATACCAAAATTAACATTGAGATGCAATATAGATGCCTATGATTATATCGTTAAATCGGTACATGGAGGAGGTAATTTAATGTTAAAAAATAACTTTAACAATTATATATTTATTGATTCATCTAGTCCAGAAGTTATTAATGGAATTAATTTTAATTATCAAAAGAATGGAAACCTGTTAAGGTTAAATAATGGTAAATTAAGTTATAAAAATGGAAAGGAAGAAACAGCTATATTCAGACCTAATTATGGTCTTATTGTAGCATCAACAGATTCAGAATGTGAACAAATAGAGGCTACCTATGGAGAAAAATGGGAGAAGCTTGGTTCTGAAGTAATTGGAAAAGAAACGGTATATTATTATAAACATCATGAACCAGAAAAAACAAACCAAATACAATAAAATTTGTATTATATAATGATATAAAGTTTTAATATATAGTGTTTACCTTTAATGTAATATTGATATATTTGTATAGTATTAAATTTGTTAAAAAGTAAAATTGTAGGGTGCTTGAAAATAGCACCTTTTTTAGTTTCATTATAAAATTAGTTTTGAAAGTTTAGGAATAATGTATATTTATTTTTAAAGAATTATAACTTTATTAAGGATATTTTAAATGCTAGAAATGAATCAGTAAATCATACTGGAATTATCTTAAATGTTTTGATTAAATTAAGTATTTAGAGCTATAATTATATTAAAAATATATTAGAACATAATTATATTACTATGGAGGTTAAATATGATAGTAAGTGTGAGTAGAAGAACTGATATACCTGCTTTCTATAGTAAGTGGTTTTTTAACAGACTTGAAGAAGGTTTTGTTTATGTAATTAATCCAATGAATCCAAAACAGGTTAGTAAGATAGAGTTAAATCCACATACTGTTGATTGTTTTGTATTTTGGACAAAGGATGTAACTCCAATGTTATATGATTTAAATAAATTAAGAGACTATAAATATTATTTTCACTATACTATAACATCATATGGAAAAGAAGTAGAGACATGTATTTTAGATAAAAGAAAGGTAATAGATTCATTTAAGGAATTGTCTAGAAAAATAGGCAAAGAAAGAGTAATTTTAAGATACGACCCGATTTTCTTAAGTGAAAAGTACACAGTAGATTATCATATCAAAGCATTTGCGAGTTTATGTAATCAGCTTGATGGATTTACAGAAAAATGTATAATAAGTTTTATCGATTTGTATAAGAAAACAAAATTTAATACTAAAGCATTACATATAAAGCCAATAGAAATTACAGAAATAGAAACATTATCAAAAGAGATTTCTAAGATTGCTCATAAGCATGGGATAATACTTGAAATGTGTTCTGAAGAATATAATTTAAGTAAATTTGGGATTGGAAAAAGTAAGTGTATTGATGATAGATTAATATCAAAAATTATAGGATGTGAAGTAGAGGTAAAAAAAGATAGTACACAAAGAGATATTTGTGGATGTGTTAAAAGTGTCGATATAGGACAATACAATACTTGCAGACATTATTGTCTGTATTGTTATGCTAACTTTAATTATGCAAAAGTAGAAGAAAACTGTAGGCTTTATAAGGAAGATAATAAATTACTCATAGATACTTTAAGAGATGATGCAAAAATAAGCATTAGAGATATGAAGACTATTAAAGTAGATAATAATAAACAAATTAGTATATTTGATTAAAATAAATATACTAATTACCTTAATATATTAAGAATATAGATACTTTTGATAATAAAATTAAACTTAATAGATATTTTCTATATAAGAAAGATGGTCATAATATGTCAATTTGACCATCTTTTTGATATAATTAAAACACAAATAATTTAGTAACAAAGGAGGCAGAACTTGAATTTATTAAAAAAATATCCTATACCTATTGCAAGTTTGATTTTATCAATTTTTACTTTAGGTAACTTATTACAATCTTATAGTGAATCATTACGTAATGTAATTGGATTTATAGGATTTATTTTGTATGCAATTTATATAGTCAAAATAATATTACTTAGAAAGGGTGTTAAAGAGCAATTAGAGAACCCTTTAATATCAAGTACATTTCCAACTATAACAATGGCAACAATGATATTTGCTACATATATAAAACCATTATCTTTAGAATTAAGTATTATGATTTGGAGCATAGGAATTGTGGGTCATCTTGTGTTAATAGTCTTATTTAGTAAGAAGTTCTTAGTTAAATTCTCAATAAAAACGGTATTTCCATCTTGGTATATAGTATATGTTGGGATAGTTGCAGCTAGTGTTACGGCACCAGTATTTAATCAACTTTTGATTGGCAAAATTGCTTTTTGGATAGGATTTGTATCTTATATAGTTCTTATACCAGTAATTTTAAAGAGAGTATGGATAATCAAGGAAATGCCTGAACCATCTTTACCAAGTATAGCTATATTAGCTGCACCAGGGTCACTATTATTGTCTGGATATATTAATTCTTTTTCAGATAAAAATAATGTAGTATTATACTTGTTATTCATATTATCAATTGTATTTTATATTATAGTTTTGGGATATTTACCAAAATTATTAAGATTGCCTTTTTATCCGAGTTTTGCTGCATTTACATTCCCTATGGCAATAAGTGCAATGGGTATGAAACTAATGAATGGTTATTTAACTAAATCAGGTAATTTTATAAGTTGGATTTCATATGCTTCTAAGTTAGAAGAGATAATTGCTACAGTGATTATTTTATATGTTTTAGTTTTGTTTATTATATATCTTAGTAAATCTGAAACTACATCTAAAGCTAAATAAGAATTATTAAATATGTGTATTTAATAGGAATATTGATATAAATATATGAAGATAAGATAAACCATAGAAACTTAATTTAGCTTAATTTTATTGGAGGAAAACAAATGAAAACAAAAGAAGAATATTTAAAAGAAGTTAGAAACATATCAGAAGAATACTTTAGAAAAGGAGAGTTTTTTTGCTCTGAAGCAGTTCTCCAGACAATAAATGATGCTTTAGGCCAACCTTTAAGTCCAGAGATAACTAAGTTAGCATCAGGATTTCCGATAGGACTTGGAAAGGCACAATGTCTTTGTGGAGCAATATCTGGGGGAGAGATGGCTTTAGGTATAGTATATGGAAGAGTTCATGGTGAAGCTATGAATCCAAAGATGTTTGAGCATGCTAAAGGTTTGCATGATTATATTAAAAAAGAGTATGGTGCAACATGTTGTAGAGCTATTACAAAGAAATGGGATGGTGATAACTTTATGTCTCCTGAAAGAAAAGAGCACTGTATTAAAATAACAGGTCAAGTTACAGAGTGGGTTGCAGATAAGCTTATAGAAGATGAAAAACTTAATATCAAATAGTGTAATATTAGTTGGTGAATTTATAAAGTTAAATTTACTTATAGTATAAGATACTTGATATTCTCGTATTGATAGAAAAATTTATAGCATATGTATTTAATGAAATATACTTATATTTAGAGTGTGGTTTAATTTCATAAATACATATGCTATTATTTTAAGTATATAAGCAAATTTATTTAAATAAATAGAAACAGTTAATTTATATGTACAAAACTATATATGATTAGTGTAAATAAATACCTATTTTATAATACTCAACATAAAGACACCAGACATGATTAGTATTATACCAATAAAAATAGCAAGCCATTCTTTTTTGTTCTTCTTTTCTTTAAAAAATATAATCCCTCCTAAAGTGGCTACTATCACACAACTCTGAGAGATAGAAAAACTTATTGTAACTCCCAATGTATTAGTCGTTATGAACATACCTAAATTTGCTATTGACCACAATATACCAGTAATTAAATTGAATAAAACATTTTCCCTATATACAATCTCTTTAGAAAAATACTTGACAATAATAGATGAAGTTATCAACATACCAACAGATTGAGGTAATATAATTCTGTATCCTTCAATTAAAAATATTTGATTAGTTACAACATATAATGATAAAAATAGAGATGATAATAATACAACTCCAACACATTTTAACATATTTTTATCTGTAGATTTTTTAGTTTGATAATTTGTGAGAAGTATACCAAGTATTATACATAATATTGATAAAGAACCAATCAGTAACATTTTAGAACTGGTCCATTCGTTAAACAAGATTACAGCTAATAATGTCGTAAAAGTTAATTGTGAACCATTTGAAATTGGCATTACTTTAGATACACTAGCAATTTGAATTGCTTTAAACTGCATTAATTGTCCCAAACTCCAGAATATGCCAGAAATCATACTTATACAAAATGAAAAAAATGTAATTTCAGGATGTATAACCAGAGTTATTATAGTGGAAAATATAAACGCACTTATGGATGTACCTAAAAGCTGTTCATGAGGAGAACTTTTCTTTAGATTTGCAACTATGGGCATCAATCCCCATCCCATTACAGGAAGTAAAGCAATAATTATTGTCAGCATTAAACTATTTCCTTTCATATTAAATTTAGACAGCTTTTAATTTATCATCTAAAATTAAAGTGTTCAATACATAAAAATTACCGTATTTAATCAGGAAATATTAGTAGTTTTTTAGAAAAACATTTTCCATTAAAATAAAGACAAAGGGAAGGAGTAAAATTGAAAATGTTAACTGATATGATTCAAAATCGTGAAATTAAAATAATAAAGTTTTTATTAAAAGAAGGTCATACAACTGTAAAAGCAATAGCAGATGATTTAGATGTTTCAGAAAAAACAGTTTCAAAATCTCTTAAAGAAGTAGAAGCAGTGCTTAAAAAGATAGGTCTTTCTTTAATAAGAAAACCTAAGATAGGTGTTTATATTGATGGAGATTTAAAAAAAATACTTCCTTACCTAGATAATAAAGGAAGTCAAATTCCTACAACCAGAGAGGAGAGAGTTATCTATATATATTCAGTACTTTTAAAGAGTAATGATTATATTACTATACAACAACTTTCTGATGAACTATATATAAGTCGTGGAACTATTGAAAGGGATTTAGCAGAAGTTGAAAAACTGCTAAAAAACGAAGGGATTTCCATATATAAGAAACCTAGTAAGGGAATAAAGTTAAATATAAGTGAAAGAGATAAAAGACAACTTACTGCTAAATTTATACATAAATTTTGGAGTAGAAACTGGTATATTAAGCAAGAGCAAGAAAGCTTTTATCAAGCATTTGAAAAGATACAAGCAGATGTAAATGGTATTTTTTCGGAAGATGATTTATCAATAATTATTGATATTCTTAGGAATTTCAGCAGAGAAAGAAAATTTGAGTTCTCTGATTATGAATTTCAGTCATTAGTTATTCATTTGGCAATAGCTGTAGAGAGAATTAGAAAAGGCGAATATATAGAAGAAAGTTTGTATACTGGTAATATAGAAAATAATCAAATGTCAAATACCAATTATTTAGCAAAACAATTAGAAGAAAAATTTTCAATATTATTACCAAAATCTGAAATTGGATATATAAATTTACATTTAGTAGCGTCTGACCAACATAGAGATACTAATGAACTAAAAAATACTTCAACTAATCCTTGTGAGACAAGTACAAATAATATATCAAATCTTCGGGAAATTATAAAAAATACATTGTATGAGACAGCTTATGACAAGGATTTAATTGATGGATTAACTTCACATGTACATTCATCAATAAATAGACTGAAATATGGACTTAGTATTAAAAATCCATATGTAAATACAATCAAACAAAACTTTTCTTTATCATTTGAGCAAGCTTTAGATTTAAAGAAAGTAATTGAATTTATATATGATATTAGGATAAATGATGATGAATGTGCTTATATAGCATTACATTTTGAAGCTTTTAGAGAAAGAATGAAAGAACTTCCACAAAATATTAGAGTAATTCTAGTATGCAGTACAGGATTAGGTTCATCTAGGTTATTGTCTGCAAGAATAAAAAAATACTTTCCAATGATAAAGATTGAAAAAGTACTTTCCGTACAAGAATTAGTATCCAGTAAAATTGATGCAGATTTAGTAATAAGTACTATTTATTTAGAGTTAGAAACAATTCCAACCATAGTAGTTAGTCCTATTTTAAATGAAAGTGATATAAGAACCTTGGAAAGAAATATACAAAATGTTTCAAGTTGTACTTCTAAGAAGTATAAATCTTTCAGAAATTTAATCTTTGAAGAAAATATATTGTTGAATATTGAAGCTTCAAATTATGAAGATGCAATTAATCATATAACAGATAACCTAATAAAAAAAGGTTTTGCAAAAGAAGGTATAGCTAAAAGTGCAATTGAGAGAGAAAATTTATCTTACACTTCTTTCCAATCAATAGCTACACCTCATGCTAATCCTAGTTATATTAAAAAATCTAATATATCTGTTGCAACGTTAAAAAATCCTATTACATGGGGAAATGAAAAGGTGGAAGTTATTTTCTTTATTTCATTAGAAAATGACAAAAACCTAGAGCTTGATGAAATATATGAAGTTTTTTATGACTTTATTGACAATAAAAAAAATATAAATGACATATTAAGTGCAACTTCCACAAAGGAAGTGTACGATTTGCTAGTGGAGGAGAGTATATAGTGAAAATATCAGATGTATTGAAAAAAGAGCAAATTGTTTTTAATCTTGATACAAATACAAAGGAAGAAACAATAAAAAAATTAAGTAGTATATTTGTTGAAAATGGGATTGTGGACAATGAAGAAGAATATGTTAAGTCTGTTTTGGAAAGAGAAGAACATTCAACTACAGGTATTGGTAATGGTATTGCTATTCCTCATGGAAAAAGTAATGCTGTCAAAAAATCTTCTATAATATTTGCAAAGACTAAGCATAAGATTGAATGGGATGCTTTAGATGAAAAACCAGTAGATAGTATTTTCTTATTGGCTATAAGCAATATTGATAAGGATAGCAATCATCTTGTACTATTATCTAAATTAGCAACTAAACTTATGGATGATGACAATGTAGATGCACTAAAATTAGCCAATTCAGAACAAGAAATAATCAATATATTTAGTGAAGAAGGAGAGATGTAGAAATGAAAAGAAAAATTATAGCAGTTACAGCATGTGCAACAGGAGTTGCACATACATATATGGCAGCTCAAGCGTTAAAGAAAGCTTCAAAAAAGATGGGTCACCTTATAAAAGTTGAAACACAAGGAGCTACAGGAATCGATAATGAGTTAACTACAAAGGATGCACAAATTGCAGAAGTAGTAATATTTGCAGTAGATACTAAAGTCAGAAATGCTGAACGTTTTGAGGGAAAAGAAATACTAGAAGTACCAGTTAATGCACCTATAAAGGATGCAGAGAAAGTAATAAATGATGCACTAAAGTTAATTGACACTAAATAAATGGAGGGAAATATAATGTTGAAAAAGATAGTCTCTGAGTTAAAAAAGCATGTCTTAACTGGAATCTCATATATGATTCCATTAGTAATTGCAGGTGCTATGATAATGGCGATATCTCGTGTAGGTGGTTCTTTCTATAATATACCAGATATATGGGATGCTAAATATGCAGAAAGTGCTAGTAGTATTGTTAGATTATTACATGATTTAGATGGGTTTGGAGGTACTGCATTAGGATTAATGTTTCCTGTAATTGCTGCATTTATAGGATTTTCTATAGCTGATAAATTAGCTATTGTACCAGGTCTTGTTGGAGGTATGATTGCTAAAGATATAGGTGCAGGATTTTTAGGAGCTTTGGCAGTTGGTCTTATAGCAGGATATACATGTTTGTTTATTAAAAATCATGTTAAATTACCAAAATCAGCAGCTTCAATAGTACCAATATTTATAGTACCAGTATTTGGGACATTAATCACTGTTGTATTAATCAATTATGTGATAGGTATACCTTTTGCCACATTAAATACTGGATTAGAAAATTGGTTAAATGGATTATCTGGTACAAATCAGATATTAATGGCAGCTATTATAGGGGCTATGATGGCAGTTGACTTAGGTGGACCAGTTAATAAAGCAGCTTTAACAACATCACTTGCATTATTAACAAGTGGAATTTATGCGCCTAACACTGCTGCAATGGTAGGAATAGTTATACCACCACTAGGATTGGGACTTGCTACTATACTAGCAAAACAAAAATATAATAAACAGTTACGTGAAGCTGGAAAATCATCTCTTATAATGGGTTTAATTGGAGTAAGTGAAGGAGCAATTCCTTTTGCAGTAGAATCTCCATTAAAAGTAATACCTTCATGTGTAATTGGAACAGCAATTGCTTCAGCTATGGCAGTTGGTTTAGGTTCAGTAAATGCAACTCCAATTAGTGGATTTTATGGATGGTTTACAGTAGAGAATTGGCCAATGTATGTGTTATCAATAGCAGTTGGAACAGTAATTGTAGCTGGATTAGTTATAGTATTGCGTGGAAATCCAGTGATTGAGGATGATGAATTTGAAGATGATGATTTTGATGAAGCAGAGTGGGAATCTTAAAATTTAATAACTATTTAAGACGTGTTATAAGCTATATTCAATATGAATCTTATACTAAATAAAGTGTTAAACATTCAGTTTAGACTTAAATATAAAAGATAAAGAACAGAGGAGAATAAATGATAAAAGCACATATTGTTAATCATACACACTGGGATAGAGAATGGTATTTTACTTCTGGAGATGCATTAGTACTTAGTGAACAACTATTTACAGATGTAATTGATGAATTAGAACGTAATCCAGATGTAAGTTTTGTACTTGATGGACAACTTTCTATTTTGGATGATTATGTACAATTACACAAAGAAAAAATAGAAATCATTAAAAAGTTAATAAAAGAAGATAGACTACATATTGGACCATGGTTTACTCAAACTGATGCATTCTTTGCTAGAGGAGAGTCTATTTTAAGAAACTTAATGATTGGAATTTTTGAAAGTAAAAAGTATGGTAAGTATATGAAAATTGGGTATTTGCCAGATACATTTGGATTTAATGCACAGATGCCTATACTATTAAAGCATGTAGGTCTTGATAATATATTCTTTTGGAGAGGTATACATCTTGGTAAACAGGTTCAATCACCATATTTTAAGTGGAAAAGCTTAAATGGAGAAAGTTATATATATGCAGTAAATATGCCACATGGATATGGAACTGGTATGCTTTTAGAGCCTTCATTAAAGTATGTTAATGGACGCTTAGACCCAGCTATTGATTTTATTAAATCATATACTGATGTAGATGAGGTGTTAATACCTTCTGGGAATGACCAGTTAAATATAATAGGTGATTTCAAAAATAAAATTAAAGCGATTAATGATATCGGAAAGTATTCATATATAACGAGTTCATATCAAGAGTTTTTAAAATATATAAAGTCTATAGAATCACTAGAAAGCTATAGAGGTGAATTTAGAGAACCTGTATTAGCAAGAATACATAAATCAATTGGTTCTAGTAGAATGGATATAAAATTAGCATGTGATAAACTAGAAAACAAGCTGATTAAAAGAATAGAGCCATTATTAGTAATTGCTAAAAAGAGTAAAATTGAAATAAGCAATCAGTTACTTATAAATACATGGAAAAAACTTTTGGAAGGACAAGCACACGATAGTTTAGCTGGATGTGTAACTGATACTGTAACAGATGATATTCTTCACCGTATAAGAGAAGCAAATGAAATATGTGACAGTATTGAAAATACTATTGTAAAAAAGATTTCAGAAGGGCTTAAATTATCTAAAAATGATATTTTAGTATTCAATACAGAAGCTAAGCGTTTTAATGGATATAAAGAGATACAAGTTGTAAGTGATAGTAAAAATATTTATTTTAAAGATAATTTAGATGCTACTATAATTGAAGAAACTTATGTAAAACCGAGAGAAAATGTATTAGAAGAAACACCTGCTGGTAATATATTTATTGAAGAACCAGGATATTATATATTAAAAGTAAGAATAAATATACAGCTTCCTGCACTTGGTTATAAAGTTGTTAGTTTTGAATTAAGTGATAAAGAAATGGTGTCACTTGATAAATCTAATGACACTTTTATATCTAATGATAATTATAAGATAATATATGAAGATGGAAGCTTAAATTTACAACTTAAAGATGGAACTTACATATCAAACTTTTTAACATTAAAAGATAGTGGTAATGCAGGTGATACCTATGACTTTTCTCCACTAAAAAATGATGAGGATATAAAACTTTCGTTTGATAAAGTGTATACAGAAAAAGCTTTAGGATATGAAAAAATGGTGGTTAAAGGTACTACTTTACTACCACTTACATTAGAAGATAGAAAAAACAAATATCTTAATGGGAAATTAAATGTAAAAGTAAGTATTGTCTTATCTAAAGAAAACCCATTGATGGATGTAAAACTTTGTGTTGATAACACGATATATAATCATAGACTACGTGTTCATATAAAAACTGATATAAAAGATAATAAAAACATAGCATCATTGCCATTTGGATATATAACAAGAGAAAATGGAGTTTTAGACAACTGGGAAGATATTTACAGTGAAATGCCTATAGATTTAGAACCTTTGGAAAGTAATATTACGCTTACAAACCAAAATAGAAGTTGTACTGTATTTACTAGAGGAATAAAAGAGTATCAACATATTGAAGATGAAATTGCATTGACCTTACTTGCTACTACAGATGAACTAGGAAAGCCTGATTTATTATATAGACCAGGACGTGCTTCTGGAGATACAACTAAAAAAGGTCATATAAGAATTAAAACAGATAAAGCTCAAATGCTTAAGGAATTAGAATTTTCATTTGCAATATATATGGATTCTAAATCATTTGATGAATTGGAAATTGCGAATTTAACCCACAATTATCTAAGAGAATGTGTAAATTATCAATTACAGGATTACAATTTCTTTTTATATCGTATAGATAATAAGATTCAAAAATCAATTGTCAATAAAACTGTAAGTAGAGAATTAGAAATAATATCTTTACCAGAAAACTATCTTATATCAGCATGTTATCCTTCTTATTACAGTAAAGATAAATTTATAATAAGAGTGGAAAATCCGAGTAGTAATAGAATGATATTGGATGAGCAAATATTTAAAAATAGAAATGGGAAAATTGTAAATGCAATAGAAGATGTAGAAGAAGAACAGGTATATGAAATAGCACCTTTTGACGTTATTTCAATACTATTGGATTTATAAGTGTAAAAGTAAGTTTATTGTTTAAAGTCTGACAGATATTAATCTGCCAGACTTTTTAATTTGTATAAATTTGGGTAAATATTAATGAATGGTTTTAGTATTTAAGTATGAATTTAGTATTTAATATAGAATTTATTGAAGTAGAATAATTAGTTTAACAGGATAAGCAGTTTAAATAAAGAATTATTATATTAGAGTGATTTTATATATAATTTAAAATAATAAAATTTTAATAAAATGAGTGAAAGATTGTATATTAATAGAGTTGATGTAGTTACAAAAAAGTTACTAATTGTTATGTATTTACAAAACTGATATATTAATTACATAAAATCTAAAATAGTTTGTAATAGGAGTATATATAATAAAAATTTTAATTAAATAAAGCTAGGTATATTTATAATATTAATAAATATATTGCTATAAAAGTTTGTTTAATAAATTAAATAAAGAAAAGAGGAGAATAAAATGTACAACATAGATGATATGATATATAATTGTCCAGTAGAAGCTTTATCAAATATTTTAGGTAAAAAATGGGTGGCTATAATTATATGGAAAATACAAGAAGATAAAAAACGATTTGGAGAGCTACAAAGAGCTATACCAGACTGTAGTAAGAAAATGTTAGTTCAACAACTAGATTTTTTAATTGAACAGGGGATTATAGTCAACCAAAAAAAGTTGGTTAATAATGTTGTAGAGTCAACATATTTTTTAAGTGAATCAGGATTACGATTGCTTCCTGTCATGGAAAAAATGATTATGTGGAGCAATAAAAATTTAAATTGTGATAAATACTAAAATTTACTCTGTAAGTAATGAAAATTTAATTAAGCTATGAGTAGAAAAATGTATTAAAATTACATAATTTTTTAGTTAGATTTTAATTTAGAAATAGGATTGTAATATTGGAAATAAAATAAGGAGGAATTTTAATTTGCAAAATGTAAATTTATTTTTAGTATTTATAGAAGGTATAGTATCATTCTTTTCACCATGTATACTGCCAATTTTACCTATTTATTTGAGTATATTGTCAAATAGTAGTGTAGAAAATTTAAAAGAAGGAAAGACGAGTTTTATAGGAAGTTCTTTATTTAAAAATACTATATTTTTTGCTCTTGGAATCTCAACAACATTCTTTATATTGGGTTCATCAGTAAAAGTATTGAGTATGTTTTTTAATGAAAATAAAGATTTAATAATGTTTATTGGTGGGATTATAATTATTATCATGGGATTATTTTACATGGGAATAATTAAATCTTCAATATTGAATAGAGAAAAAAGATTTAATGTTAAGTTTAAAGAAATGAAAGCAATAACAGCTTTTATATTAGGTTTTACGTTTAGTTTTGGATGGACACCTTGTATTGGTCCAATATTGGCATCTGTATTAGTCATGGTTTCAAGTTCAAGTAATCATCTTAGTGCCAATCTTTTAATAGCAGTATATACTATTGGTTTTATTTTGCCATTCATAATTACAGCTATGTTTTACAGTAAACTATTTAAAACTATAGATAAGATAAGATCTAACATGGAAATTATTAAAAAAATAGGTGGGATTATACTTATAGTATCAGGAATATTAATGATGGTAAATGGATTTGGAAGTATAAGCAAACACTTTAATACGTCACAAAATAGTAAAATTGAAAGCAAGCAAGAAGAAAATAAGCGAGAAAATTCTACTGATAAAGAAGAAAATTCTGATGGTAATGATAGTCAAAAAGACTCTAATAATGACAATAATGATAAAGGGTCTAATGATGAAGATAGAATAAAGTCTATTGATTTTACTTTAACAGACCAGTATGGTAAAACACATAAATTAAGTGATTATGAAGGCAAAGTTGTATTCTTAAATTTCTGGGCTACATGGTGTCCTCCATGCAAAGAAGAAA
This sequence comes from Clostridioides difficile ATCC 9689 = DSM 1296, assembly GCF_001077535.1. GTDB lineage: Bacteria > Bacillota > Clostridia > Peptostreptococcales > Peptostreptococcaceae > Clostridioides > Clostridioides difficile. The sequence goes on along the minus strand of NZ_CP011968.1, from coordinate 3,303,547 downwards.
TGCCTTATATAGAACAACTGTATAAAGACTATAATAAAAATAATGATGATGTAGTAATTTTAGGAGTAGCTTCACCTAATTTAGGTAGAGAAGGTTCAAGGGAACATGTAGTTAACTTCTTAAAAGACCAAGGTTATACATTCCCTGTTGTACTTGATGAAGATGGAGCATTAGCATATCAATATGGAATTAATGCTTTTCCAACTACATTTATAATTGACAAGGAAGGATATGTAACTCAGTATATTCCAGGAGCTATGGATAAGGCAACTATGGCATCATTTATTGAAAATCAGAGAAATAAATAAAAGTATTTAAGTATAAGTTTATAAATCAATTTAAGGTTACAAAAAAGTGCCTAATTGTACCACCTAAATAATCTTGTTATAGTAAAAGTATAAACAATACAAGAAAGGGTTGAATTTTATATGAAAAAAACATTTGATGCTATAATAATAGGATTTGGAAAAGGTGGAAAAACATTAGCAGGGGATTTGGCAAACAGGGGATTAAAAGTAGCTTTAATAGAAAAGTCAAACAAGATGTATGGTGGAACATGTGTAAATGTGGCATGTATACCAACAAAAAGCTTAGAAAATTCAGCAAACAGCGTAAAAACAAAGAATATAAATTCTTGGGATGAAGTACAAGCTGAATATGAGAAAGCTATAGATAAAAAAGAAACTTTAATTACAAAACTCAGAGAAGCTAACTATAATAAATTAAATTCAAATGAGAATGTAACTATATTCACAGGAATGGGAACTTTCATTGATGAAAAAACAGTTCAAGTCAAAACTGAAAATGAAATTTATGAGTTAGTAGCAGATAATATATTTATTAATACTGGTTCAAGACCATTTATACCTAATATTAAGGGAATTGAAAATAAGAATATAGTATATGATAGTGAGTCTCTTATGAATCTAAGAACTTTACCTAAAAAAATGACAATTATAGGAGCTGGATTTATAGGTTTAGAATTTGCTGGTATTTATAGTTCATTTGGAGCAGAAGTTACAATATTAAACTCTAATAATGGCATTTTACCAAATGAAGATGTTGAGGATTCAGAAGAAATAATAAAATTACTTGCAAAGAGAAATGTAAAAATTGTTAATAATGCAAATATAAAAGAGATTAAAGAAGTTTCTGAATTAGCAATAGTAGAATATGAAGTAGATGGTAAATCTAAAGAATTAACAAGTAATATGATACTTGTAGCTACAGGAAGAAAAGCAAACACTGAAGGGCTAGGGCTAGAAAATGCAGGTATAGAATTAAATGAAAGAGGATTTATTAAAGTCTCAGAAACTCTTAAGACTAATAAAGAGCATATATGGGCTATAGGAGATATAAATGGAGGTCCACAATTTACTTATATTTCATTGGATGATTATCGCATAGTTATTAATCAGTTATTTGGAGATAAGACTAGAACAACTAATGATAGAAAGAATATCCCAAATTCTATATTTATAAGTCCAGCATTTTCAAGAGTTGGTCTTAATGTTAAGCAAGCTAAAGAAAAAGGATATGAAGTATTAGTGGCAAAGATGCCAGTAGAAGCAATTCCAAGAGCTAAACAGATTGGCAAGGCAGATGGGTTTATAAAAATAGTGATAGATAAAAAATCCAATAAGATACTTGGAGCTAGTATGATATGTGAAAATTCAAGTGAGATTATCCATCTTATTCAATTAGCTGTAGATTTAGAAGTAGAGTATACATATTTAAGAGACCGTGTTTATGCACATCCAACTATGACAGAAGCTCTTAATGATATTCTATCTCCTAATATGATAAAAGAAGTATAACATAAGTTTAATATATAAACCTAAAATTATCATTATAAGTAGATTTTAGAAAGAGGCTATCTCAAAAAATAGAGATAAGTCTCTTTTTTACTGTTTAAATGATAAAAATATATTTGATTTTATAAAAGAAGATTATCTTATGAACTAAAAAGTTTATTTTAAAACACTACCTATTTATGTTATAAACTTATAAATATAATATAGAATCTATTATTCTGTATTATTAAGTGGGGTTAAGCGTTATAATTAATTATAAATATTGAATAATCTAAATGGATAAGATAATGGTATTAAAAATTATCTTAAAAGGTGAAATAATCTGTATTTAATGTAGTACAGTTATATCTTTAAAGCAAGGTGGTGAAATGATATAAATAAGATATCTAAAAGAGGGTTTGATGATAGTGATAAAAGATGGTTTTCAAGTAAAGAATTAACAAGACTTATAAAGGCTAAAGAAGAAATAGAATGGTTATTAAATAGGGATTACAAAATAGACCCAGTCGTTACTTTTGTTGGTGATAGATATCAGTTTTCTATAAGACAAAGAGATGCATTAAAAAGGGCAGTCTGTACTGATGAAAAAAATATTATAAGACAATCAAAGAGGCTTTCTCTAGATAAAATCAAAGAAGATACCGTAAATATAGATGGCTTTAATTTGATAATATCCATAGAGGTAGCATTATCTGGTGGTACTCTAGTAATAGGAAGTGATGGCAATATAAGAGATTTAGCAGGTCTTAGGGGAACCTATAAGATTATAGATAAAACAGAAGAAGCTTTGAATCTGATAGGTAAATTTTTTAATAAATACAATGCACAGAATCTTAAATTTTATTTAGATGCTCCAGTTTCTAATTCAGGAAATTTAAAGTATAGGATATTAGAGCATGCCAAAACTTGGGGAATTGAAACTGAAGTAGAATTAGTAAAAAATGCAGATGTTGTATTGGAAAAATTAGATAGAGTAGTTAGTAGTGATGCAGTCATAGTTGACAAGTGTATAAGTTATTTTAATGTGGCTAGAGGTATAATTGAAGAGTATATTAAAGAATGTAATATCATAAATTTAAATAAATAGATAAATATAGGTGAGAATATATAAGTATATGTAGCAATATTATTAGTAATACAAGTAAAGTTTGAAAATAGGAGAACGAATACATATCGAATTTCATAAAATGTTGTAAAAAGACATATGAGAGGATGGATATGTGTGAAATTAACTAAACTAAATATTAAAAAATATAGAGCACCTATATATAAATATGCTTTAGCAAATGTAAATTTGAGGTCTGCTAAATCTACCAATTCAAGTATCATAACAGTAATACCTCAGGGAGCTAAAATGGAAGTATTGGATGAAGAAGATGACTGGATTAAGGTGATGTACAATTCTCAAGAAGGATATGTGTATAAGGATTTGGTATCAGTAAGCGAATATGCTTGGAGTAACTTAAACTTAAGAGAAGATAAATCTACAACTTCCAATATAATTACAGTAATTCCTGAAAAATCTAGGGTTGAAGTCCTTCAAGTAGATGGAGATTGGAGTAAGGTTGTATATGATGATAAAATAGGATATGTTTTTAATTATTTTTTATCAATTGATGGGAATAAACCAAATGAATTAGATTATAAGTATTTTTATACTGACATGATTAAATTTGTTAACGAAAATAATATTAAAAGTACTAGCGATTATCTAATTGTAACAGACCTTAGAAATAAATATACTTATATTTTTAAGAAAGATAATGGAGGCTGGGGACAACTTTACAAGTGGCAATGTACTATAGGTAAGCCTGAGACTCCAACTATAACAGGTATATTTTATATAAGTGGAAGAAAACCTTCTTTTGGAACGGATGAGTATTCAGTTAAATATGCTACTAGAATTAAAGGTGGATATTACTATCATTCTGTGCTATATGATTCAACAGGAAGTTATATAATAGATGGCAGACTTGGTGAAGCTCTTAGTCATGGATGTATAAGATTAAGTACGGAAAATGCAAAGTGGATATATGATAATATACCAGATACAACAACAGTTATAATTCATTAAGAAAAATTTTGAGTTTTTTATTGGGATAATGATTCTTAAATTAATAGGATTATATATTAACTTCTCATAAAGAGTACTATTTAAAAAGTGTAATAAGAGAATGCTATTAACAAAACAAAGATATTTTGAGGCACTCTCTTATAAATATACATAATTAAGATATTTTCATAAACAATTCTATAATCTTATCTTTATCAAAGAAAACAGGATTAGCACCAGCACAAGCATCTTTCATAGAGTTTTCTGCAAGCAATTCAAAATTAGGATTATCAACACCTACATCTTTTAAAGATTTTGGGATTCCAACCTCTTCAGAAAGAGCTTTTATCTTATCTATTACAAAGTCAACACACTCTTTATCTGATTTATTATTTACATCCATTCCAATAACTTCAGCTATTGGTCGGAATTTGGCAGGGGCTGATTTAGCATTTTCCTCCTCAACTATTGGAAGTAGCATGGCATTACATACTCCATGAGGTAAATCATATAAACCTCCTAATTGATGAGCCATAGCATGTACATTTCCAAGACCTGCATTACTAAAGGCAATTCCATTTAAAAAACAAGCATAACACATTTGTTCTCTAGCTTCTATGTCATTACCATTTTTAACAGCTCTTGGAAGGTATTTAAATATCTGCTTTATAGCATATAAGGCAGTTGAATCTGTAACATCATAAGCACCATTAGCTACTACAGCTTCTATAGCATGAGTTAGTGCATCCATACCAGTTGCTGCTGTTAAATTAGATGGTTTGCTAATCATTAATTCTGGGTCATTTACTGTCATTGTAGCTAGTGAATTGGTATCAACCATTATCATCTTTACATGTCTGTCTTCATCAGTTATAACATAGTTTATTGTAACTTCAGCAGATGTACCAGCAGTAGTAGTTATAGCTATGATAGGAAGACATTTTTTAGAAGTTTTGTTGATACCTTCATAGTCTCTAATATCTCCTCCATTAGTGGCTAATATAGAGATAGCTTTACCACAGTCTTGTGGAGAACCACCTCCTATAGTTATAACGAAGTCGCAATTTTCTGATTTCAATATTTTAAGTCCTTTATTCACATTAGTTACAGTTGGATTTTGTTTAACTTCATCATAAACAACAAAGTCTACATCTATCTGAGATAAAATATCTGTTACTTTTTTTACAGTACCATTTGAAACTAGAAATTTATCACTAACAATAAATGCTTTTTTAGTTCCTAATGATTTAATTGAATCTTTAGCTTCATTAAGACATCCTTTCCCAAGTAAATTTATTGGTGGTACATAATAAATGCTCATAACTAAAATCTCCTTTTATTTTCATTGATTTTTATGTAAAAATATATATCTAACAATTTTCACTAATTTACTCATAATATATCGTATCTTAGATTGAGATAGGGTTGCTGGTTCTTATATAAGAACTTAATTCGTAATTACGATTATGATTAGAATTTAACATAGTATTTTTATCATGTCAATAAAAATATAAAAAATATTATAAAAAAAAACAAAGTTACTGTAGTTAAATCAGCAACTTTGTTTTTATAGTATAAATCAAATAAATACATTAGTTTAAAACAAAATTTTTAATTATTATGTTTTGATATCTTCCATATACAGAATATTAATCTAATTTATTACAATGTCTTCATTACGTTCTTCCATCATTGATTGAATATTTTTCTGAGCATTTAAGAGTAATTTTTTTATCAGTTCTATTTTTTCGTCATTAGCTCTAAATAAAGGCAGTGTTACACTAACAGCAGCTCTTATACATCCATTTTTTCTTATTGGTACGGCAAGACATTTTAGGTGTTCCATTGATTCCTCACACTCTGAAGCTATTTGTGTTCTTTGAACTTCAAGAAGCTGGTCGTATAAAACATCAAAATCTGTAATTGATTTTTCTGTAAAACCTTTTAGACCATCTGGATATAAGCTTATTAGTTTTTCCTTGTCAAAATCACATAAAAGAGCTTTTCCAAGACCTGTACAATTAGCAGGTATTTTTTTTCCAACATAAGAAATAAGTCTAATTGGTTCTGGAGAATCTACTTTTCCAATATAAAGAACTTCATTATTGTCAAGTATACCAAGCTGACAAGTTTCAGAACAGGAATTAACTATATTAGTCATTTCGTCAATTATATAGTTAAAAATAGTTCTTTTTTCAAAAAATGAAGACCCTAATGTGTAAGAACGTATCCCTATAGAATATTTGGATGTGTTTTTATCAATAGTAATGTATTTTCTAGCATTAAGTGTATGAACTATAGGAAAGATGCTACTTTTTGGAGCATTGATAACATCTGCTATTTCTGTAAGAGTATATCCATTTTCGGATTCTGCTAATGCTTCTAAAATATCTAATATCCTAGCTGTTGGGCGATGATTATCTGAAGTCATAAATTTCCCCCTCTTTTTATTAATTTAAAGTATTAGAATATGTTGATTTTAGCACACTATACGATATTTTACAATGTAGAAAATAAATATGTAAATTTATATATAAATAAGCTCTTGATTTAGATACAGATAGATATTTTTTTAGGCTGTACATTAAGGAATAACTAATTTCCAAAATATACCTAAAGAAAGTAAGTGATATTTAGTTATATAATTTAAGTAAATATATGCAATAGTGATTTTTATATGTAAATATCAAAATATTATGAACTTATATTTTATCTATTTTTTACACTGTATAAAAACTTTATAGTTTTGAATACTATATAATTTTAAATACGCTGTATTTTTGCATATAAGGAAGTCATTTGATAATATACAAGGTATTATCAGAAAGTTTGAAAAAATTTTGACAAAAATTTATTTTTTTTATTGACTCATAAATAGGAAAATGCTATCATTAATTCAAAGATTCGTAATTAAAAATCTAGTTCTTAAATACGAACCGAAACGGCCGTTAGAATTAAAGCTAAAAACTTAATAAGAGTAATTAAATATCATGTTTTAGGAGGATTAACTTTATGATAATGGATTTTATTAAAAAAATTCCTGCAGGTATGATGATAGTGCCAATGTTTATAGCAGCTTTCATTAATACCTTTTGCCCAGATATTGTACAAATAGGTTCGTTTACGACAGCAGTATTTTCAAGTGTTGGGTCTGCAACTATAATTGGGGTTCAACTGGTATGCTTGGGAACTCAGCTTCAATTTAGAGAAATGCCAAAAGTTTTAAAGAGAGGTGGTATACTTCTTGGTTCTAAATTTGCTATAGGTGCTTTGATAGGTATACTTATAGGAAAGCTATTTGGAATGGATGGTGTCCTTGGTCTGACAACATTGGCTGTTATAAGTGCAGTTACAAATAGTAATGGTAGTATATATCTTTCATTGATGACTTCATATGGAGATGAAACAGATTGTGCAACTATGAGTTTACTTACTTTAAATGATGGACCATTTTTTACATTAATAGCTCTTGGGACTTCAGGTCTTGCAAATGTACCATTGTTGTCATTATTGGCTGCAATAGTGCCAATACTTGTTGGTATGATAATAGGAAATTTTGACAAAAAAATGAAAGAGTTTTTAGAGCCAGGGTGTAATTTACTCGTACCTTTTGTAGGGTTTGCACTTGGTAGTAGCATAAATCTTGCAAGTATACTAAAAGGAGGTTTATCAGGAGTATTACTTGGATTAATATCTGTATTTGTAGGAGGTATATTTATAGTATTCTGTGATAAATTTATAGGAAAACGTCCAGGATATGCAGGATGGGCTGTAGCTACAACTGCTGGAAATGCAATTGCTGTACCTGCTGCTGTTGCATTAGTTGACCCATCATGGCAACCATATGTTGCAACAGCTACAACACAAGTGGCAGCCGCAGTAGTTGTCACTGCAATATTAGTACCTCTTATAACTAGTTGGTGGGCTAAGAAGTATGGATGTCCTAAGTTCCCAAAACAAAATGAGGATGGTACAATAACAGCTTAATTTATATTACAGTGAGTTGTTGGTAAAATAATAAATTCTTTAATTAGATTTTAGGATATTAATAAAATTATATTATTTATAAAGGAGAGCAAGAATAATGATAAATGCAGTGATAATTGATGAAAAAGATAATGTTGCAGTAGCTATTGAAGCAATAGCTAAAGGTAGTGAAATTAGTTTTAAATTAAAAGACAAAACAGTAAAAACGATTACAGCACTAGATGATATAACTATTTATCATAAATTGGCTATAAAAGATATGGCCAAAGGTGATAAAGTTACTAAATATGGTGAACATATAGGAGAAGCAAATCAGGAAATAAAAAGTGGTCAACATGTACATATTCATAATGTTAGAAGTGTTAGAGAGGATTTGGATAAACAAGTTATGACTAATATATAAAATAATATTTATAGAGTTATAAAAGTTGTATTCATTGCTTTTAGTGTCAAATAGTTTTTAAATAGGTTTTTAGCTGTTTGATTAGTGAGTGTAATAAAAATTATAATATATAAAAATTATAAAAAGTATATAGACTATTTTAGGAGGAAATCAGTATGAAATTTTATGGATATAAAAGACCAGATGGAAGAGTTGGTATAAGAAACCACATATTAATCTTGCCTACGAGTGTGTGTGCATCAGATACAACTAGAATAATAGCATCACAAGTTCAAGGGGCAGTTACCTTTAATAATCAGAATGGATGTTCACAAGTACATTCAGACCAACAATTAACTATGGATGTTATGGCTGGTTATGCAGCAAATCCAAATGTATATGGTGTAATAGTTGTATCTTTGGGATGCGAAAATTGCCAAAATGATTTGGTAGTTGATGCAATAAAAGAGAGAACAAATAAGCCAATAAAAACTCTTGTAATACAAGAAGAACATGGAACTTTAAAAACTATAGAAAAAGCTGTTCGTTATGCTAGAGAAATGGCACAAGAAGCTTCTTTGCTTAGAAAAGAAGAATTTCCAATATCTGAACTTATACTAGGAACTGAATGTGGTGGGTCTGACCCAACAAGTGGATTAGCAGCAAATCCATTAATAGGTGAATTAAGTGATAAACTTGTCGATTTAGGAGCAACATCAATTTTAAGTGAAACTACTGAATTTATAGGTGCAGAGCATATACTAGCTAGGAGAGCAGTAAATGAAGAAGTAAAAGAAAAAATATTACATATAGTACATAGATATGAAAATTCATTAAAATTGGTTGGAGAAGAAGTTAGAGAAGGTAATCCATCTCCTGGAAATATAGCTGGTGGTTTAACAAGTTTAGAAGAAAAATCACTTGGTTGTATACATAAAGGTGGTCATAGACAAATAAGTGAAGTATATGATTATGCCAAACAAATTGATAAGAAAGGCCTTGTTATAATGGATACCCCTGGAAATGATGCTTCATCTGTTGCTGGTATGGTAGCAGGAGGAGCACAAATAGTGGTATTTAGTACAGGAAGAGGAACACCATCAGGAAATCCAATAGCACCAGTAATAAAAATAACTGGAAATAAAATAACTTTTGCAAATATGGAAGATAATATGGATTTTGATGCTAGTCCAGTTATATATGGTCCACAAACAATGGAAGAATTAACAGATGATTTGTTAAATATGGTTGTAGATGTAGCAAATGGAAAACAATCAAAAGCAGAGTCCCTTGGATATACTGAAATGGCAATAGCTAGAGTATGCAACTATGTATAATCTTTAAGTAAGAAAATAAATACATAGAATTTTAATAAAGGGTGAGATTATGAAGTTTGTAAGTTTTACTGAAGGAGAAAATGAATGTAAAAGAACTGGAGTTTTTTCTAAAGATGAATTATTTATTATAGATGTTAACTCTTTAAATCTCAGTAGAAATTTTAAGGATTTAAATGAATTAATTCAAAATGTATCTAGTGAAGATATTATTAAGTTGAAAACTATTATAAATGAAAGTACATTCTATAATTATGATGTTTTTAAAAGAGAGAGATGTACTGTACATGTTCCTATAGAAAAACCAATACATGATATCTTATGTGTGGGAGTGAACTATAAAGACCATCTTGAAGAAACTCAAACTCACTTTGATGATAGTTTTGAAGAACCACAAAAAACGGTTTATTTTACAAAACGTGTGACAAAGGCAATAGGTCCAGAAGATGAGATAGATGGTCATTTTGAGATAAATAATCAACTAGACTATGAAGTTGAACTTGGAGTAGTAATAGGTAAAACAGGTGTTAATATTAGAAAAGAAGAGGTAGAAGATTATATCTTTGGTTACACTGTTATAAATGATATTTCTGCTAGAAAGTTGCAAAAAGAACATGTTCAATGGTTTAGAGGAAAAGGATTAGATACATTTACCTCTTTAGGTCCATGTATTTTACATAAAAGTGCAGTTCCTTTTCCTATAAAACTTAAAGTATGTAGTAGGGTAAATGGTGAAGAAAGACAAAGTTCTAATACAGGATTATTCATATCAGACGTTTCAGACATAGTTTCAGAACTTTCAAAAGGTATGACCTTAGAGGCTGGAGACATTATAGCTACTGGAACACCTTCTGGAGTAGGGATGGGATTTTCACCTCCTCGATATATGAGTAGTGGAGATGTAGTTGAATGTGAGATTGAGAGTATTGGAATTTTAAAAAATTACATTAAGTAACTGTTTTAATATAATTAATATTAAAGCTAAATCTGATGTATTAATGAACATATTAAAATAAATTTTAGGAGTTTAAATTATGAAAGCAGAATTTTTGACACCAGTTGTTACAATATTTGATGAAGAAGGAAATTTAGATAAAGAAGGTAATAAAAAAGTGTATGACCATCTTATAGATGGAGGTGTAGATGGACTAGTCATAATGGGAAGTACTGGAGAGTTCTTTAATATGTCTATGGATATGCAAAAAGAACTTATAGATTTAGTAACTAGTCATGTAAATAAGAGAGTAAAAGTGTTTATAGGTACAAGTCGTATGTGTATAAATGAATCTATAGAACTTTCAAACTATGCACATAATAGTGGAGCAGATGGTGTTATGATAATAAGCCCTTATTATTTCTCTCTTGATGATGATAGTATTGAGTTATTTTATAGTGAAATAGCTAAGAATACAGAGGCTGAAATATATTTGTACAATTATCCAGATAGAACTGGTTATGATTTAAGTCCAGAACTTACATTAAGACTTGCAAGAAAACATAAAAACATAGTTGGATATAAGGATACAGTAACTTTGATGGGACATACCAGAGATTTAATAAATACTATGAAAATAGAGTTCCCAGAATTTAAGGTTTATAGCGGTTATGATGAAAACTTTATACATAATCTAATGTCTGGGGGAGCAGGTTGTATAGGGGGATTATCAAATTTAATTCCAGAAGTTTGCTCCAAATGGGCTGAAGCTTACAATAATAGAGATATGGAGAAGGTTATAGAAATTCAAAAATATATTAATAAAGCAATGGATTTTTACTTAATAACCAATCCATTTATACCAGCAATGAAAAAAGCTATGAATATCAGAGGGTTACAAATAAGTGATTATATGACTGCTCCATTTGTAAAACCAAATGAAAAACAAGTATGTGAAATTAAAAAATTGATGAATGAATTAAATATATGTTAAATCAACCTTGCAAAGAGGTCAACAATAAATTACAATTATCTTAATAAAAATTAAATTAAAATAATACTAGGGTACTATATTAGTTTAATAGGGAAAGTGATGAAAATTCACTACAGCCCCCGCTACTGTATACGGATACGAAATCAAAATCCACTGAAATTTATAAAAATTTTGGGAAGGGTGATGGAGGAAAAGCCGTGAGTCAGGAGACCTGCCCAGTATTATATAAGTTCAATTTAGGGTGGAGATTGTAATTTATAATAAAATGAAGTATCAATTCGTTTTTGTAAAGTTGATATATGAACTTCTCCTTATTAAATTAGGAGAAGTTTTTTATTTTATTAAAAGGTTATACTTATTAAAGATGACTTTAGGATAACTTTAATAAGTATACTTTAAAAAGCATATATTATTAAAGTTTTTTAGCCACTCATAAAAAATAAGATATTGGAGTGAAAGAGATGAAATTTAAATCAAATGTTTTAAAGCAGTTTTTTTTAATTGCTATGGTAATTTTTATGGTAGGAGGTCTTATAGGGTGTAGTAAAAGTGACAAAGAGAATAAACAAGCTAGTACTGGTAAGAAATTAGAATTAAAATATGCTAGTGGATTTAGTGTTGAAGATTTAGAAGATGGAATTAAAAAAGTAACTGATGGAGATAATCGAGAACTGATTTTAATCCCAAAGAAGATTAAAATTCCTGAAAAATATAAAAATGCTAATATAGTTAGAACGCCTGTGGACAATGTATTAATAGCATCTACAACACAGGCTTGTTCTCTGAGAACAATAGATGAACTAGATAGTATAAAAGCAGTAACAACAGAAGAGCAGTACTGGACTATTAAAGAAATTAAAGATTTAATGAAAGATGGAAAAATACATTACGTTGGTTCAAATTTAGCACCAGATTATGAAAAAATAGTAGACTTAAATCCTGACTTAACTATAGTTAGTAGTGGTTTATCAGAGGCTGATACAAAATTTATTGACAAATTAAAAGAATTAGGGCTTAATTATGTTGTAGACAATGAGTATAAAGAGCAAAATCCATTTGGAAGAATGGAGTGGACAAGTTTAATAGCTGCATTTTATGATAAAGAAGATATGGCTACTAGTGAACTAAATAAAACTGTACAAAAGGTAGAAGAAGTAAGTAAAAAAATAAAAAACAAAGCTAAACCTAAAGTTGTATGGGCATCTGTATATGAAGGAAGTGCTTATATAGCTCCTAAAGATTCATATGTGGATAATATGATAAAAATGGCTGGTGGAATAAATGCATGTGCTTCAATAGATTCAAATGAAGGGCGAGTAAGTATTGAACAATTGCATGAAGTTGCAAAAGATGCAGATATATTTGTATACTCATCAAGTTCAGATTATGCACCAAATTTAGATTCTATAAAATCTAGTGCACCTGTATTGGCTGATTTGGATGTTGTAAAAAACGGAAACCTATGGGTGTTTGCTCCAGATTATTATCAATCAGTAGATAAGACAGACGAATTAATAGTAGATTTAGTTGAGATGTTCCACCCAGGTACTACAGGTGAAAAAATCAAACATTATATAAATTATGATAAATAGTACAGAGAGGACACAAAAAGATAGGTTTTATAGATTTTAGTTAATATAGCTTTGCTAAGAGGAGTATACAAATGGATTTTATCAATAAAATGAGAATAAGGAATACGACAATATTTATAGTATTAATTATAAGTATGATACTTACTTTTTTAGTGTGTGTAGCATTTGGCTCTGTAAAAATTGAATTTAAAGAAGTAATAGATGTTGTATTAAGAGGTATGGATAATACAGAACATTATAAAATAATATACAATATAAGAATCCCTAGAGTACTTGCAACCATGGTAGGTGGAGCATGCCTAGCAGTATCAGGTATTTTATTACAGATATTTTTTAAAAACCCAATAGTTGAACCGTATATATTAGGAGTATCTTCGGGTTCTACTTTATCAGTAGCTCTCATGATTTTGGGAGGATACACATTGGGATTTGAGAGTGTAAATTCAATGAGTATATTTGTAGCAGCTTTTATAGGAGCTTTAATTGTAATGTCTATAGTCATTTTATTTGCAAATAAGGTAAAGAATATAACAACTCTTTTAATAATAGGAATTATGACCGGATATGTATGTAGTGGTATAACAAATGTGTTACAATCATTTGCAAATAGTGATAAATTAAAAGAATTTACTATGTGGTCTATGGGAAGTTTTTCTGGATTTACATGGGAAAAGGTAGAAATACTTATAATAGTTGGTATATTAGGTCTTTTGATGACTGTATTCATAATAAAACCTTTAAATGCTTTTTTACTAGGAGAAGAGTATGCAAAAAGTATTGGCATAAATATAAGATTTTTTAGAGTTTTGATAGTATTTATATCTAGTATATTAGCAGCAATAGTATCAGCATTTGCAGGACCTATAGGGTTTATTGGACTTGCAGTGCCACAAATTTCAAAAATGATATTTAAAACATCAGATAATAGAGTTTTGATACCAGTAGTAATATTTTTAGGCAGTATAGTTACAGCTCTTTGTGATTTAATATCAAGAGTAATTTTATCACCAGTAGAATTACCAATAAGTACGATAACATCTTTATTAGGAGCTCCAATTGTAGTAATGTTATTGGTGAAAAGGAAGGATAGGGCTTAGACATGTTGAAAACTAATAATTTAAGTGTAGGATACAATAACAAAGTTGTTATAAGTAATATAAATGTAGAAGTAAAAAATGGAGAAATACTATGTCTTTTGGGAAGTAATGGAGCTGGAAAAACTACCCTATTAAGGTCCTTATCTAAACTTATATCACCAATAAAAGGTGAAATATATTTGAATGGTGTAAACATAAATTGTATATCAAGAAAAGCATTATCAAAAAAAATGGCTTTAGTACTTACAAATAGATTATTAGGTGATTTAATGACTGTACAAGATATAGTCAATATAGGAAGGTATCCATATACAGGATTTTTTGGGAGTCTATCTAAGAAAGATTTAATAATGGTAGATGAAGCATTGGAGTCTGTAGATGCCTTACATTTAAAGAAAAGATATTTTGATGAACTAAGTGATGGAGAAAAACAAAAGGTGTTGGTTGCAAGGGCTCTTGTTCAAGAACCAGAAATAATTATATTAGATGAGCCTACAACTCACTTGGATATAAAACATAGATTGGAACTCATAAACATACTGAAAAAATTAAGTAAAGAAAAGTCAATATCAGTAATACTTTCATTGCATGAAATAGACATAGCATTAAAAAGTTGTGATAAAGTTGCTCTTATAAAAAATAATAAAGTCATAGCTTATGGTCAGCCTGAAGATGTAGTAGATGAGGATATTATAAATTCGCTTTATGAATTGGATGATAAAAACTTTAATAGTCTTTTAGGTTCAGTAGAAATTAGTAATAAATCTAAAAATGAAGTTTTTATAATTGGTGGTGGGGGTAAAGCAACACCAATTTATAGAGCTTTTACTAAAAAAGGTATAGGTCTGTATTCTGGAATAATACATGAAAATGATATTGATTATGAAATTGGTAGAACTATGGGGATAAAGATGTTTACAGAAAATCCATTTGAGCCTATAAGTGATGAGAGTTTCGATTTGGCTATTAGAAATTTAAATGATTCCAAGATTATAATAGATACAGGATTTAGTGTAGGAGAGACAAATAAGAGGAATATAGATATTATAAAAGAGGCTTTAAAATTGGATAAAAAAGTTTATTCTTTTAGAAATAGAGATGAGAGTAAGAAGTATTATGACAGTTTGGATAGTAAGATAGAACATATAGATAAAGTTTCTCAAATAATCAATAGTGCAGATATAAATAATTTATTATAATTTATGAAATAAAATGTACTTATGTGCTATAGAAAAAAGAGTATAGATTATAATTTTTTTGAAATTACAATCTATACTCTTTTGTTATTTTGTTTATGTATTTATATATTTATAAAACTTTAGCATTTTATAGATAACCAATAGCTTCCTCTCTAGTTAAAAAAAAGTGAATCCCTGTAGTCGATTCTTTCCATCTATTTTCATTAAAATCTTCAGCTACAATCGTTTCTCCTACTCTATATATAAAATTTTCATCAGCATATGCACGAGCACTTTTAAAAGATTCTTTACCATCTATACTAGTAATTGACAGTACTTTTGCCTTATCACATCTACAAGCGTTTGATGTAGCAGACACTCTTTTTGCGTCGCTGGGTATTAATAATTGTACCATTCTAAAATTAAAACATTTTTTATAGCCTATAAATGCTCCTGTTTCAGGACAATACAATTTAAAAAAACGGGTACTTTCATCTGATATTACTCCATTTAAAGTAGCATGTTCTAAATTTGAATTTTCTAAATTAGCTCCTCTAATATCTGAGTTAGATAAGTCACAAAATCTAAAACTTGCACCACTTAAGTCTGCATTTTTTAATATAGAATTTTTTAATGAACAATCCGAAAGATAAGAATTATTAAAAATAGAGTTTTCTAAATCTGCTTTTTCTAAATTTAAATTGATAAGGTCAGACCACGAAAAGTCAATATTACTTAAGCAGTATCCTCTTAAGTCCATATTTTCTAATCTTAATTCTTTTAAATCTGCCTTTTCTCCAGCATTATTGTTTTTAAGCCATAAATAATGTTTCTCAAGTGTTTTTTCTAATTCTTGTTTAGAAATAGTTTTCATTAAAATCACCTTCATAAATTTATTTTTATATATGTAGTAGCAAAATAGTCATATATTTAATTATATAACAATAAATAAAAAACTTCTAAATAATATATAAAATATCATCTTGAAAGTACTTTTTTCAATATATCAGAATATATTTTTAAGCTATTTAGAGATAATTTAAATTTTTAAACAGGACATAATAAGCTTGTATTGTTTTATATTTGAGTTGATAAAAATTTCTTTAAATAAAAATAATGTCAATTATAAAGTAATAAAAGTTTAGATATAAAAAAATTTGTGTATATACTATATGTAGTATATAATAGATAAAGCACTGACTATATGTAGTGCTTTTGTTTTTGAAAAATACTTATTGCATTTCTATAATTATAGATTAATTTTGGGATTTCAACTGATAAGTACCAAAAGAAATAATAAGCAAATTAAGTGAAATTATGGCACAAGATTATGTTAAAAGGACGGTAAATAATGAATTGGATAGAGCTTAACAATCAAGTGATAATTAAAAATGAACAAGGCAAGTACCAATTGGAAAAGGATAAGGAAGCCTTAAGTAGTTACATAGAAGCATTTATACAGCCAAAGTTGAGAAAATTTAATAACCTAGAAGAAAGATTGAAGTATTTAATAGATGAAGGTTATTATTCAAAAGAAGTAATAAATCAGTATAGCATAGATGTTATTAAAAATATATATGATATGATTGATAAACATAAGTTTGAATTTCAATCATATATGAGTGCAAATAAGTTTTATCAAAATTATGCATTAAAGAGCAATGATGGAAAGGAAATATTAGAAACATATAATGATAAAGTGTTAATTGTAGCTTTGACACTAGGAAATGGCGATAAAGATTTAGCTTTAAACTTGGCAGATAAAATAGTAAAACAAGAATTTCAACCAGCTACACCTACTTTTTTAAATGCTGGAAGAAAAAGGGCTGGAGAAATGGTATCATGTTTTTTACTATCTGTAGAAGATAGTACAGAAGGTATATCGTATGCTATATCTTCATCAAATCACTTATCAAAGATTGGTGGAGGAGTTGCACTAAATTTATCTAAACTTAGAGCATCTGGCGAATCTATCAAAGATATAGAAGGTGCAGCTGGAGGTGTTGTTGGAGTAGCTAAAATGTTAGAACAATCATTTAGTTACTTTAATCAAATGGGAGCTAGACAAGGTTCTGGTGCGGTGTACCTTACTGTATTCCATCCTGATTTTGAATTGTTGATGGATACTAAAAAGATAAATGCAGATGAAAAAATAAGGCTTGCTACATTATCATTAGGAGCTATAATACCAGATAAATTTATGGAGTTGGCAGAAAAAAATGAAGTAGCATATGCATTTTATCCTCATACTGTGTATAAGAAATATGGAGTTTCTCTTGATGAGATAGAAATGGATGAGTGGTATGATAAATTGGTTAATGATAGTGATATAAGAAAAAAAGAAATAAATCCTAGGCAGATGTTGACAAAAATAGCACAGATGCAACAAGAAAGTGGATATCCATATGTAGTGTACATAGATACAGCTAATAGAGAACATACATTAAAAGATGTTGGAATTATTAAAATGTCTAACTTATGTTGTGAGATATTTCAATATCAAACACCTTCAGAAATAGAGGGATATGGAGGAAAAAATGAATGGGGACAAGATATAAGTTGTAACCTAGGTTCTTTAAACATAGCCAATGTAATGGATAATAAAACTATAGAAAGTACAGTTGAAACAGCAATAAGAGCACTGTCATTTGTAGCAGATAGCACAGATATAAAACCAGTGCCAACGGTAAGCAATAGTAACAGCAAGTCTCATTCTATAGGATTAGGAGCTATGAATTTACATGGATACTTAGTAAGAGAAAATATTTTATATACTTCAGATGATGCTATAGATTTTTCTAATGTATTTTTTGCAATGGTTAGATACTATTCAATTAAAGCTTCTATGAAAATAGCTATAGAAAGAAATCAAACTTTTGAAGGATTTGATAAATCAGAATATGTTAAGGGAAGAAATAGCAAGGTTTTATCAAAATACTATGAACAATCTTATCTACCTAAGTCAGAAAAGGTAAGAGCATTATTTGAAGGGATTTATATACCAACAAAAGAAGACTGGACAAAATTATTGGATGAGGTAAAAGAAAAAGGGATATATAATGCATATTTAATGGCAGTAGCACCAACTCAAAGCATTAGTTATGTTCAAAATGCTACATCAAGTATAATGCCAATTACTGAGCCAGTAGAAGTAAGAACATATGGAGACTCTACTACAATATATCCAATGCCATTTTTAACAAATGATAATATGTTGTATTATCAATCAGCATACAGGATGGATATGAGAAAGGTCATAGATTTAGTGGCAACAGTTCAAAACCATGTTGACCAAGGTATATCAACAACACTGTTTGTTACAGATGAAAAGACAACTAGAGATATAGCTAGACATTACATATATGCCTATAAAAAAGGTTTGAAAAGTTTATATTACACAAGAACAAAGATGACAAGAGATACTCATGAGTGTCTAGTGTGTTCAGTATAGGGAGAGAAATATATGACATTTAATTTACATAAAATACATAATGCAGTTAACTGGAATAGAGAAGAAGATGGATTTACACAAGCTTTTTGGGAACAAAATGTAAAACAATTTTGGCTTCCTGAAGAAATATCTGTTTCTAAAGACATAAAGGTATGGAATGAACTAAGTAATAAAGAAAAGGAATTATATAAAAAAGTATTGGGTGGTTTAACATTACTGGATACAAAACAGGGAAATAATGGAATACCATCTATGATGAGTTTAACAGAAAACCTACAAAGAAAAGCTGTCTTGTCTTTTATGGGGACTATGGAAGAAATACATGCAAAAAGTTATTCTTCTATATTTATGACTCTACTTTCTAATTTAGAAATAGATGAATTATTTGAATGGATAGAAACAGAACCAACATTACAAAGAAAGGCTGATTTAGTTTTAGCTCAATACGAAAATACTACAAATCAAGAGGGATTATACCTATCAATGGTTACAAGTGTATTTTTAGAGAGTTTCTTGTTTTATTCAGGATTCTTTTATCCATTGTATCTATCTGGTCAAGGAAAGATGGTAGCTAGTGGAGAAATAATATCGCTTATTCTTAGAGATGAGTCTTTACATGGTAAGTATATAGGATTGCTAGCACAAGAAATATACGATTCATTTGATAAAATGGATAAGGAGATGTTAGAAGAGAAGATGTATTCTATACTTTATAGCCTTATGGAGAATGAGATAGAGTATACAAATGTTATATACAGAGAAAGTGGGCTTGAAAAAGAGGTTGTAAACTTTTTAAAATACAATGCGAATAGAGCTTTAGAAAATCTAGGGTTTGAGAAGCTATATACTGTAGATGCTATAAATCCAATTGTATTAAATGGTCTTAGCACTGAAACCAAAACACATGATTTCTTTTCAACTAAGGGTAATGGATACCAAAAAGGAGTGTATGAGGAATTAGAGGATGAAGATTTTATAATATAATTTATAATTATGACACACTGTTGTCACTTTTAGCGTGATAATATCAATGTATAAAATATATATGGAGGTATTTTTATGAAATATGAATGGAGAAAAAGAGATAAAGAGTTATATTTACCTAAAAAGAATCCTGTAATAGTTGAAATACCAGAACAGAAATTTATCATGTTAAAAGGGAGTGGAGACCCAAATTCTAAAGAATTTACTGAAGCAATAGGAGTACTTTATTCTTTGGCATATGCAATAAAAACCATGCCTAAAAAAGGAATTGTACCAGAAGGGTATTTTGACTATACGGTTTTTCCTTTAGAAGGTATATGGGATAAGGGAGAAAAAAGTAAAGGCTTAGATGTACTTATTAAAGAAGATTTAATTTACACTATAATGATACGTCAGCCAGATTTTGTTACACAAGACCTGTTGGATAAAGCTACTGATATAGTAAAGAAGAAAAAACCTCATAATCTTCTTGAAAAAGTTAGATTTGGGTCTATTAATGAAGGGCTATGTGTTCAAATGCTTCATATAGGTTCATATGATAATGAACCAGAAAGCTTTGACATTATGAACGAATTTTGCAAAAAAAATAAACTTATAAGAAAATCTTACACACATCGTGAAATTTATATAAGTGATGCTAGAAAAGTATCGCCTGAATCATTGAAGACGGTTTTACGTTTTGAAGTAGAAAGGGAAGTATAAATATTTTGAATAATTTATAAGAGTTATAAAAAGTGAAGTCTGTTGAGACTTCATTTTTTGATGCAATTTTAAAATTAAATTTGATGTTTCATAATATTTTAAAAACTTTCTACTTTTATTAGTGTGAATAACTGTTGCTATTAAATAATAATACTAATTATATAAGTATTATTATATAATATTTATAGATTATTATATAAGTAGATTATTAGTAAGATGTATGCATTATTAATTAAAATAAATTACATATACTATTTAATATTTCATTTAAAATATTAAAAAATGTAGATAAAAATTGTTTTATTAAGAAAAAATTAATATATTGACAAAATTTAAGTGCTCATTTAAACTATTAATTGATAATAATATTCAATATTAAATAATAGGAGGCGTTATGAATAAATATCTTCTAATAAATCCAGTGGCAGAAAGAATGTATGGAGAAAAGTTTCACCTTATTAAAGCAAATTTGATAAAAAAGGGGTACATAATAGCAGAATGTGAACCACAGTTAGAATATGTAAAAAAGCAGTACAAAGAGTATACAAAAAAGACTAAAAATACAATGTTGGATTGTAGATGTCCAGAAAGTATAAGTCTTTTAAAAAGAAATAATTTGATAAATGATTTTGAAGTACCTATGATAGAACCAATATTAGTAAGGACTTGTAGGGTTTTATACGATAAATATATAAAAAGTAAAGATGATATGTTGGTAGTAACCTGTCCATGTACACAATTAAGAGACTTTGCAAGTGAAAAGTTTAAGGATAAGGGTAATGCTATGTTTTATACATGGAAAGAGTTTGCTGAACAAGAAGGTGTAAAATCACTTGGAAAAATAGATGAATCACCAATTCCATTAGGATATTTCAAAGATACTTTTGAAAAAGTTCTTGAAGTATCAAGTGAAGACGAAATATTAAGTGAAATACAAAAAATAAGAAATGGCTTTGAAGATAAGTATGACATAGTAGAAATGTTTTATTGTAAAGATGGTTGTAATAATGGAGATGGTTTGTAAATGGTCAATAAATTTAATAATAAGTTTTTAAGGCTAGTAAAGAGTGTTCTGATATTTTTTATAATTCTTTTATTATGGAAAATTACAAATTATCTTGGTATTTGGAGTGATTATATATTACCATCACCCGAAAAGGTATATAGTACATTTTTAAATATGATAAGTGATGGTTCAATATTTATTAATGTATATGCAAGTATGAAAAGAGTTTTGATAGGTTTTGCAATAAGTACTGCTATAGGTGTGCCTTTAGGGATATTCTTTGGAATTTATAGTGGAGTATATGAATACTTTAAATCTCTAATAAATTTTTTAAGGAATACACCTCCCCTTGCTTTAATACCAATGCTTATATTATGGTTTGGTATAGGAGAGGAATCAAAAATTATAATTATAGTTTTAGCATCCTTTTTCCCAATCTTTACAAGCACATTGAAAGGGATTAAAAATTGTGACTCAAAACTGATTGAAGTGGGTAGAGTATTTGAGTTTTCAAAGCTTCAGATAATATTTAAAATAATAATACCAAATGCCATTCTTGATATTGCTGTTGGGTTAAAGTTAGCTCTTGGATATAGCTTTAGAGCAATTATTGGGGCAGAACTTGTAGCAGCTTCATCTGGTCTTGGATACTTGATATCTGATGGAAAAGAAATGTCTAGAACAGATGTTGTTATTGTAGGTATAATCGTAATTGGACTTTTAGGAATAATTACAGATTACATATTTTCGATTATTGTGAAGAAGGTAAGTAAGGGAAAGATGGTGGAAGCATATGAATAATTTAGTATGTGACTCTGGATATATAATTAGAAATTTATATAAAAGTTATAAAGTTGACAATGAAGAACATGTAGTTCTTAGTGATATCTCTTTAAACATAGATAGAAACCATATAACAGTAATTTTAGGTGAAAGTGGTTGTGGAAAGACTACCTTGCTTAGAGCAATTGCATCACTTGAAGGTATAAATAGTGGTGAAATTAGGTTTATTAATGATAATAAAGAGTATAGACCTAATGTTGGTTTTGTTTTTCAGGAGAGCAGATTAATGCCTTGGTTAAACGTAAGTGAAAATATAGCTTTTCATAATCAAAGAAAAAATACTATTTTAAACAAGGTGCTTAGAAAATTTAAACACAATAAAAGAATTAGCAGTAAAATTATAAATGATAATTTTAGAAGCTTAGAAACAAATGATAATTTGAACAAATCAAATAAATATAATAGGAAAAGTAATATTGATGTAGAAAAATATCTTAAGATGATGAACTTGCAGAAATTTAAAAACTCTTATCCAAATGAATTGTCAGGAGGTATGGCACAGAGAGTAAGCATAGCTAGAGCTCTTTCTTTCAATCCAGATATGTTGCTTATGGACGAGCCTTTTTCGGCATTAGATTATTTTACAAGGATTGATATGCAAAATGAAGTTATAAGAATACATAAGTCAACTAATAAAGGCGTGATATTTGTAACTCATGATATTGATGAAGCGTTAAAGATAGGCAAGAAAATAGTTGTTTTCACAGACGAAAGAAAAATAAAAGAATTTAATATAGAAGATGGTTATAATAGAGATTTAACTTCAGATTACTATATTAAATTAAAAAAAGATATTTTAATGACAATGAAATCAAATAAAGGCATTTAAAGAAATTAATAATATTTTAAGGAGTAAAGTAAATGAAATTAAAAAAGCTATTGATAGGTATAACGATATTAACACTTGCAACAGCATCTTTAGCTGGATGTGCTAAAAAAAATAATGGAGAAAAACTTTCAGAAATAAATTTAACTTATGTAAAATCACCATTAAATGTTCCTTCTATAATTCAGAAACAGGATGATTTATTTGGAAAGGAATTTAAAAAGGATAATATAAAAGTTAACTTCCACGAAATTACTACAGGTCCAGAGCAAACACAAGCTTTAGCTGCTGGAGAAATAGACTTCTTACATGCACTAGGTGGTACATCAGCTTTAATAGCTGCATCTAATGGAGTAGAGTTAAAGATATTAAACACTTATAGCAGGTCACCAAAAGGATTTATGATTTTGACTAATAATAATTCAATAAAATCAGCAGCAGATTTAGTAGGTAAGAAGGTGGCAGGCCCAAAAGGGACTATATTACATCAGGTATTGATTTCAGCACTTGATAAAGAAGGATTAAGTATGGATGATGTGGAATTTGTTAATATGGGTATTCCAGAGGCATCAGCAGCTCTTTCTGATGGCAGCGTAGATGCTGCATTGATTGCTGGTCCAGCAGCTCTTAAAGCTATGAAGTCAGGTAGTAAACTTATAGCAAATGGTGAAGGTTTAGTAGATGGTATAATAGTAACTGCTGTTAGCACAGACTTTGCAGAGAAACATCCAGAAATAGTTGAAAGATTTATGAAGGTTGAAAAGGAAACTTTAGAATATGTAAATAATAATTTTGATGAAGCTATGGAAAAAGTAGCTAAAGAAGTTGATTTAAGTCTTGAAGAAACTAAAGAATTATATGCTTGGTATGATTTTAGTTTAGATATAACAGATAAAGACATATCTTCGCTTGAAGATACACAAGACTTCTTAATAAAAAATAAGTTACAAGAGAAAAAAGTGAACATAAAAGAATTAATCTATAATGCTAAGTAGAAACTATGATAAAATAATACTAAGTAAGAAATATAATAAAAGTTTAAGTTACCTTATTAAGGTAACTTTTTCTATTTTGAATTAGTAATTTCAATTTATTTTAGAATGATTAGTTGATAATAATGATTAATTAATCATAAAAAGATACTTTTTTATAGAGTTTTATTAAGATGTCTAATAATATGGTTATACTTATGAAGTCAGTAATTGTGAAGTTAGTAATATGATTAAATTTATATATTGTAAAAAGATTATAATATATTAAAATTGGACTGTTATATAATGAGTAAATAGGTATATTAGGAGGAATTATATGAGTTATAAAGTATATATTGTGGAAGATGATATATCAATAAGTACATTACTTAAAGATTATATTGAGAAATATGGATTTGAAGTGATTGTTGAAGAAAACTTTGATGATATAATGATTACATTTGAAAGTTTTAAGCCACACTTAGTTCTATTAGATGTAAATTTACCTAAATTTGATGGTTTCTACTGGTGTAGATGTATTAGGCAACAGTCGAATTTACCTATAATTTTTATATCAGCTAGAGATGGTAATGTAGACCAAATTAGAGCTTTAGAAAGTGGAGCAGATGATTATATAACAAAACCTTTTTACTATGATGTAGTAATGGCAAAAATAAAGAGTCATATAAGAAGGGTATATGGTGAATATTCACCTAAAATAGACGAAAGAATAGTGGAGCTAGATGGATTAAAGTTTTATCCAGAAAGGTTAGAACTAGAATTAAATGGTGAGAATCTAATTATAACTAAAAAAGAAGGTATACTGATTGAATGTCTTATCAAGAGATACCCAAAAGTAGTAAGTAGAGATTATCTTTTAGAAAAGATATGGGATGATATTGAGTTTGTAGAGGAAAATACTTTAAATGTAAATGTTAGCAGGATAAGGAAAAGATTTGAGGAATTAGGTATAGATAATGCTGTTCAGACTGTCCGAGGGTTAGGATATAAATTAAATAAGAATTGGTAAGGAGAAAGTATGAAGTTATTTTTAAAAGATTATAAAGGTTATATTTTTATATATTATATAGGCATAGTTATGACAATTATTTACTGTAATCTTATGAAGTTTATTAGTTTTGGAGAGAGTTTATATATTCTTTTATTTAGTTCTTTTATATTGTTATGTTTTTTAATATATAAGTATTATAAAAATAGAGAAGTATATAATCTGTTTGAAAAAGGAGTACATTCTTTGGAGGAGTCATTTTTGTATTTAGGAAGCTCATTCTTGGGGAGAAATATATCAGTTATTTTAAAACAACAACATAAATTGTATCAATCAATGATACAAGAGCATAAAAAGATACATAGTGAACATTTAACTTTCATCAACCAATGGATTCATCAGATGAAAACACCAATATCAGTTATAAGCCTTCAGCTTCAAGATTATGAGGGAGAAGAAGTAACTGAAAATATAAGAAAAGAAATAGATAGATTAAATAAAGGGTTAGATATGGCTATGCATTTTGCAAGGGCAGATAATTTTCAGAAAGACTTTATAGTTGAAAAAGCCAAATTAAATGAAATTGTATCTAGTATTGTAAATGAAGAAAAAAGGTTATTTATAAAAAGTGGAATGATTCCTAAGATTCAAGTAGACAAATTTACTTATGTTTATACAGATGTAAAATGGATGAAATTTATAATAGGTCAATTAATTACAAATGGAGTGAAATATTCTAAAGATTATAGTAACTACCTAACTATAAAATCTGAAGAAAATAATAAATATGTAATTTTAAGTATAATAGATGAAGGAATTGGAATTGTTTCTAAAGATTTAAAAAGGGTATTTGACCCATTTTTTACAGGAGAAAATGGTCGTAAGTTTGGAGAATCTACAGGTATGGGTCTTTATCTAGTAAAAAAGGTATGTGATGATTTAGGTCATAAAGTAAGTATAAAATCAGAAGTAGGAAAAGGTACAGAAGTTTCAATCTACTTTAATAAAGATGTAAATAGTTTAATAAAGGTGTAAATTATCTGTTACAATAGGGTTTTTAGTTAATTGTACTTTTTTATTATACAATTTATTAAATGAAATATTCATAGTTAAATAATCAAAATTTAAGAGAGTTTATTTGCAAACCTTACATAGATGTAAGGTTTGTGTAATGTTTGCAGATAGTTAAATTTTCTAATCTAAATTACAATTAATATAAGAAATAACATAAGAGAAATAACATAAAAAAAGAAATTTTGTAAAAAAGGAAGGATGTTTATTGATGAGTTTAGATGTTATTTTTATATTGAAATCAGTCATAATAGCTATAGTAGAGGGGCTTACAGAATTTATTCCAGTTTCATCTACAGGTCATATGATTTTGGTTGGTAATTTAATAGATTTTAAGGGGCAATTTGCTGAAATGTTTGAGGTTGTAATACAACTTGGGGCTATATTAGCAGTAGTAGTACTTTATTGGAAAAAGATAAAAGATAGCGTTATAGAATTTTTTAAATTTATATTTACTGGCGGAAAAGAAGGAAAGATTGGTTTTAGATTTGGAATGAATGTAATTATAGGTTGTATACCATTTGCGATTATAGGAGTTCTATTTTACGATAATATAAAATCATTGTTTAATTTACAATCTGTAATTATAGGATTTATAGTGGGTGGGATTTTATTATTAGTAGTAGAAACTTTGTTTAGAAAAAAGAATCATTCCACAGATAATATAGATAAAATTACTCCAATACAAGTTTTAAAGGTTGGGACATTACAAGTTTTGTCTGCATGGCCAGGTATGTCAAGGAGTGCATCTACTATTATGGGTGGATGGATAGCAGGACTTAATTCTCCTACAGCAGCTGAGTTTTCTTTCTTTTTAGCAGTACCAGCTATGGTGGCTTCTTCAGGAAAAGATTTATTTGAATTTGATTATTCAATAATGACACCAACATTGTGGATTGCTTTGGTAGTTGGGTTTATAGTAGCTTTTATTGTATCAATAATAGTTATGGAAAAATTCGTGAATTTTTTAAAGAAAAAACCAATGAGAGTGTTTGCTGTATACAGAATAATCATGGGTGTAGTACTTGCAGTATTAGCTTTTACTAACATAATTAGTGTATAGAAAAAATAGATTTATTATCTATAAAAATTAAACTAAGATAAATTATAATTAACAATTATATATATGTTATTTCAAAAATTAAATTAGGAAGGATAGTTAAATAATGAAAATTTTAACTGTAAATAATTTAAGTAAAGTATATGGTAAAAAAATAATTTTCAACGCATTAAATGACATAAATTTTAGTATAGAAGATGGAGAATTTGTAGGAATTATGGGTCCATCTGGTAGTGGAAAAACTACTCTTTTAAATATGATTTCTACTATTGACAAGCCAACTACAGGAACTATGGAATTAAAGGGCAAGAATCCTTTATTGTTAAGAGGTGAGGAACTTGCATTATTTAGAAGAAGAGAGTTAGGTTTTGTATTTCAGGATTTTAATTTATTGGATACATTAACTATAGGAGAAAATATAGTATTGCCATTGACATTAGATAAGGTCAGTGTAAAAGAGCAAGATGAGAGATTGAATGAAGTATCTACAATATTAGGTATAAAAGATTTATTAGGAAAAAGAACTTTTGAAGTATCAGGTGGTCAAGCTCAGAGGACTGCTATTGCTAGAGCATTGATTAACAATCCATCAATACTTTTAGCAGATGAACCAACAGGTAATTTAGATTCAAAGTCATCAAAGGTTGTAATGGAGCTATTTCAAAAGATAAATAAAGAAAATAAAGTTACTACTATGATGGTAACTCATGACCCATTAGCAGCGAGCTACTGTAGTAGAATCTTATTCATAAAAGATGGGTATATATATAATGAAATATATAAGGGTAGTAGTAGAGAGCAGTTTTATCAAGAGATAATGGATGTACTTACATTATTGGGAGGCGATAACTAATGAATATAAAACAGTTTGCTATTAACAATATTTCAAGAAATATTAAAGCGTATTTAGGATACTTAGCAAGTATTGTTATATCATCTTCACTGCTATTTTCTTTTATTATGTTTACAAGTCATCCAGATTTAGATGTATCTCAATTTCCTGATTATTTAAAAGAAGGTCTCAAGATGAGTAAGATAATTGCATATCTATTCTTATTCTTCTTTGTGTTTTATTCAGTTAGTGTGTTTCTTAAAAGTAGATATAAAGAATTTGGAATACTTTATATTACAGGTATATCAAAGCGCCAAGTAATGAAATTAATCTTTATAGAAAATATGATAATAAATATAGTATCTTCTGTAATTGGAATAATAATAGGCTTAATCTTTGCAAAGATATTTTTAGTGGTTATGTCTACTTTTTTAGAATTATCACCATTAAAATTCTATATACCATTTAATGCGATATTGTCTACTTTAATCTATTTTATGATTTTAGCTGTATTAACATCAATATTTACTTCTTTTATAGTTAAAGAAAATCAGGTGTTGAAGTTACTTAAAGGTACAAAAACTCCAAAACCAGAGCCTAAAACATCACTAATGCTTGCTATATTAAGTATTTGTTTGTTTATAATAGCGTATTATAATGCTAT
Organism: Clostridioides difficile ATCC 9689 = DSM 1296; assembly: GCF_001077535.1. GTDB lineage: Bacteria > Bacillota > Clostridia > Peptostreptococcales > Peptostreptococcaceae > Clostridioides > Clostridioides difficile. The sequence continues at coordinate 3,274,763 of NZ_CP011968.1, read as the reverse complement.
TACCTCAACCGACCAATATACAACATATCTGCGCTTAGTTCCAGTTACATCCCTTACTATAGTAGCAACTTACTTGTTCTTTTCTCAATTTAGTGTATTTTTTATGAAGAAGCTAAAATTAAACAAGAGATTTTATAGAAAAAATACAAATATGCTTTGGATTTCGAACTTGATTTATAAGGTAAAGGATAATGCTAGAATATTTTTCTTGATAACTATAACTTCTGCAGTAGCATTTACTGCTATAGGTACAGTTTATTCCTTTTGGAAAGATGTAGAGCGTCAAATTAATTTAATATATCCTAACACAATATATTATTCAACAATGACATTGCATAATGACCCTAAAAAGCCTGATAGCAAAGAAAAAGACAAGGAAAGAATGATGTTTATAGAAAATAATCTAAAAAAAGAGGATGTAGACTATACAAGGACTAATGGTGAATTTAAAACTGTATTTCCCAAGAAAAGTGATTTTAATGTCAGAATTATGAAAGAATCTAAGTACTTAGAAATTACAGAAACTATAGGGGTTAAGCCTATAAGTTTTGAAGATAATGAATGTATATCATTATTATCATCAAGTTTACCAGGAAATAATAACGTCAAAGAAAATATTATTGTAGGGAATAGAGGTTTAAAGGTGGCAAAACAAGTGGAAGAATGTGTTATGCCAGCATATTACAAAAATATGTATGTGGTAAAGGATAATTTTTATGATAGTATAGAATCAAAATTTATAGTGGATAGATTTACCGCATTTGAAGTAGAGGATTCAAGTAAAACTATAGAGATATGCAGAGAATTTGAAAATAAATTTAATAATGAGTCAGGGATGCAACCATATTTGTTTTTCTCTAAAGAATTAATGATAGGAACTGGGAAATTAATGTATTCTACATTTATATTTTTAGCAATATTTATAGGTTTAATTTTCTTTGTTACTACAAGTAGTTTTTTATATAATAAATTTTATATGGATTGCCAAGTTGATAAGAAAAAGTATGAACAGTTAAATAAATTGGGTATGACATATAATGAGATTAAAAAAGCTTCAACAATTGAGATTGGAATAGTATTTTTGTTTCCTTATGTAGTGGCTGTTATACATTCAATATTTGCACTTACTGCACTGAAAAATTCTTTTGATATAGAAGTAGCATCATCAGCTGTTTTGGTAATGGGAAGCTTGTTCTTGGTTCAAATAGTTTATTTTTTAATTGTAAGAAATAATTATTTAAAAGAGATAAGGTTAAATTTAGTCAATTTTTAGTTACTATTATTAAATGATAATAAAAAGGGTTTAAAATTAATTAATATTACTGGAATTATAGATGTTTATTTTTTCAGTAATATTTTTTATTGTATTAACTATTAAAATTTTGTACAAATATAAAATATAATATGGTAAATGTCAAAATTATAAAAAAATTCTACTTATATAAAATATAAAGAGGTTATATGTACATATGTGTAGAAATAAATAATAAAAATATCAATTAATGTTATTAGGGGGGGTTACTCATTAGTAAATTAGCTAATACACTTAGAATGATGATATTAATTCAAAGCAGAGGCAAAATGAAATGCAAAGAATTATCAGAAGAGTTGGAAGTAAGTGAAAGGCAAATAAAAAGTTACAAGATGTATTTAGAGCAAGCAGGTATATTTATAAATTCAACACCTGGGATTTATGGTGGTTATGAAATAGATAAATGTAATAGCATATCATTAATTAAATTATTAGATAGTGAAGTTTCAATTCTAGATATGATAAATTCACAGTTAGAGTATAATAATGATATTTACAAAAATGAATTTAATAATATTGTAGAAAAAATAAAAGCAGTATTAAATACAGGAGAAAAAAGCGATACATATATGGATTATTTTACAGTTCAAGCACAACGTAATTGTGATTATGAGTCTGAAAAAAATAAGTGTAATGAAATAATTAGAGCATATACCACAAAACACAAATTTTGGATAGAATATTATTCATTAAATTCAGGAAATAGTGAAAGAATTGTTCATCCATATGGTTTATTTAATTATAAATCAGATACTTATATGGTAGCTTTTTGTGAAAAAAGATTTAAGTTTATAGACTTTAAATTATGTAGGATTAAAGATTATAAGGTTTTAGAAGAAAAATATAATGTAGATAAAAGTTTTAGTTGGGATGAATATAGTAAAAATAGTATAGGAATTTATAAGGGAGAAGAAATTAATGTTGTTATAAAAATTAGTCATCCATTTTCAACAATTATAAAGGAGAAAGTTTGGGTTAATAATCAACAAATCATAGAATATGATGATAAATCTATAATGTTTAAAGCTAAAATGAGAGGTTATGAGGAGATAAAAAGTTGGATTTTAAGTATGGGAGCTTATGTTGAGGTTGTAGAACCAGATAGACTTAGAAATGATATATTGTCAGAGATTGAAAAAATGAAAAAAATTTACTGATTTTTTCAAATAATTTATACTTGGACCAATATACTTCACGGTCTAGTGTTAATATATTAATTGAGAGAGGTGATATTATGAAAATGAAAATTGAATTTAGTACAGGTTGTATACCAATATCTTATAATTCGCTCTTTATGAGTATTATAAAAGAAGCAATAAGAAAATCTAATGAAGATTACTATAAAAACATGTACTATTATAAAGAAAAGAATAATAAAAAAACTAAAAATTTTACATTTTCGGTTTATATAAAAAAGTATAGTATTGAAGGTGACAATTTTATTATAGAAGATAAAGTAATATTAAATATAAGTACTCCAGATTTAGAATTGGGTTTTCATATATACAATGGGTTAATGACTTCTAAAAAATGTTTATATAAAGCCTATGAACTTACAAGAATTAGAATCGATTTATCAAGAGAAAAGAAGGTAACAGAAGAAAGGGTACTATTTAATGCATTGTCTCCAATCTGTGTAAAGTCTAAAGAAGGAAAATTCTTGGAGATAACTGATGATAGATACATAGAAGAACTAAACTATATAACTAATGAAGTGGTTAAAAATTATAGGGGGAATGGATTAAAAAGAAAGTTAGAATTTGAAAATATAGGTCTCAAAAAGGTAGTAGTTAAAGAGAGTTTAAGAGAATTTAAAAAAATAACAGGTAAAGAGTATCAATATATTAATGGTTACAAAGGTAAATTTATATTGAAAGGTGATATTGATGATTTAAATCTTATCTACAATCTAGGAATTGGTTTTAGACGTGCTCATGGATTTGGAGATGTAGATATTTTAGAATGGAGGTGAGATAAATGAAGTTAAGAGTTTATAGAGGAGATTGGTTTTTTAATATGGGTATAGTTGGATTTTTAAATATAATAAAGAAAGCAGATAAACAAGCTGAAATATTTATTATGGAAGATTATATCGAATTTGATAGCTTATTTCTTGAAAACTTTCATGAGTATTATTTTAATTACTTTATGGATGAATATGATGTATCAAAAAGAATTAAAAAAAATATTGATTATAGTATAAATTTTATTAAATCTAAGCCTGATAGAATCAAAGATGGAATTAAGAAAATTAAAGATAGTGTGAAACAACAAAATGATAAGATTAAAAAATTTGATGAAGAAAAATTTAACCTGATAAAAGAGAAGCTAGATAGTATGTCTAAGATAAAAAGTTATGATGAATTTGATAGTTTAGAATCTTTAGTAGATGAGACTATAGATATATTTAAAATAAAATCAATAAATGACAGGCTTACAGCAAATCTTTATAAATATGTAGTTCAAGATAATTATTTTGGACAAGTTAGTTTTTTTAATGTTGCTAAGGCGAAATTAGATTTAGATGGATTAAAACAGGTAATGTTTAATGATTATTTAAGACAAATTATATATTTTGGAGAGTTAGAAGATTTATTAGAAGAGAATGACTATGATAAGTTGAAAAACTATTTAAATGATAGATTAAATAGTATAGCTAAGGATATAAATGAAAAAAAAGTTAGTAAGTCTAGTATAAATACTATAGAAAAAATTATGAAGGAAATAAATAAAAACTTTATAAAGAAAAATAAAAGCATAGAAGATATAAAAGAGTATATGGATAGTTTAGAAGTATGTGAAATGTGTGGTTTATATAAGGGAATATTAGATGAATACTCAGAAAGTAATTTTGCTCCACTTGGAGTAAGCACCAATAATGCTAGGAATATGTTTTGGAATCAGGAGTATGTATCATCAATATGTGATGTTTGTAAGCTAATATTGTTCTGTACTCCAGCAGGGGCTACTTATACAAGAAAGAATTATTTAATTAATGAAGAAAATGAGTTTTATTTATTTGTTAACATGGATACTTCTATAAATGAGCTTTTTGAAAGAAATAATAGTTTAAAAGCTCAAAAAAGTGAGTCTTCAGATTCCAAAGATGAAAATCCTTTTAATCAGCTTATAAAAAGTATAGTAGAAGAAAATACATTAAAAAGTGAATGGCAACTTCGTAATATACTTTTTGTGGAATTTAAAGCAAGTATAGATTCTAAAAAATGTAAAATAAATTATTTTAATATTCCAACTTATTTAGCAAAATTTTTTACAGACAAGTATGCAAATAAAAAAATACAAAGTATCTATGATTACAAGCTTAAATCAAATGTACTAGATTTACTCTTGAAAAATAGGGACTTGAAGCATCTAACTAATAACATTTTAAGAAATAAAGTTAAAAATGATATGGAAAGCAACAACAAATCAAATATATCAGGAATAGATTGTTTTAGAGTAGTCCAATTAAGAGTATTAATAAATAGCTACAAAAAGGGGGTATATAAAATGGATAGTAAAAATTTGGAGAAGAATGATGAAAAGCTGAAAATAATTTATTATTTAGGTTGTGATATACATGACTATTTTGTTAATAAAAATTCTAAAAATAAAATAGATGGAGTAAGCTATAAACTTTTAAATTCAGTTAAAGTCGGAAATAAAAGTGATTTTATGGATACAATTATAAGAGTTTTTATGTCAGCTGAAAAACAGATTCCAGCATTTATTTTAGATATAGAAATTGAAAAAGATTTAGACTTTGAATCTATAGGTCATGCTTTTATATCTGGATTAATTTCTGGAAAATATGAAGGAAAAGATAAACTACCAAACGAAAAGGAGGAAAAATAAGATGAAAAGAGGATTAACATTTACAGTAATAGCACAGGCTCAAAGTTTAAACTATGGTGAAGGGATAGGCAATATATCAGAATTAAAAAAATTAAGTAGAGCTGATGGAAATATGTATACATTTGCATCTCGCCAGTGTTTAAGATATGACATAGTACGATTAGCAGCAGAATTGTTTAATTGGAATTTACAGGTTGTCGATAAAGAAAAAGGTACTATTCAATTTAAAGATAATATAAGTATAAGAGAATCAGAAGAAATGGATTTATTTGGATATATGAAAACAAATAAAAAAGATGAGAAAGATAAAAAAGGAGGTTCTTTGACTAGAGAAGCTACTGTAAGATTAAGTAATGCGATTTCTCTTGAGCCATATAGAAGTGATATGGATTTTTTAAATAATAAAGGATTTGCAGATAGAATAGGAGAACACCCTAATCTTGCCAACATAGAGCAACATTTAAGTTACTATACATATACGGTTACTATAGATTTATCTAAAATAGGTAAGGATGGAGATATAGAACTTGATAATAAAGAGAAATGTAGAAGAGTAGTAGAATTTTTAGAAATAATAAAAGTATTGAATAGAAATATTAGAGGTAGACAAGAAAACTTATCTCCTCTATTTGTAGTAGGAGGAGTATATGAAATAGCAAATCCATTTTTCTTGGGTAGAATTAAATTAAAAGGAGATAAAAATGGATTTAAAATAAATAAGCAAGCTATAGAAGAAGTAATTCAAGGTACTTTTTTAGGAAAAGATTTAAAAGAATTTACCTATGTTGGAATGGTAGATGGGGTATTTATAAATAAAGAAGAATTTAAGGGATTGTTTGAAGATAATTTTTTAAGTGTAGATAAATTTTTTGGACAACTAGTTAAAGAAGTAAAGGAATATTATGGGGTGAATTAATATGAAGGTTTTGAAATTAGATTTATTTCAAGAAACTGCATGCTATAAAAAACCATTTGCTATGAAGATTACAGAGACATATCCACTGCCTCCATATTCTACAATAAATGGATTAATTCACAAAGTATTAAATGCTACAGAATATATACCGTTTAATATAAGTGTACAGGGAACATATGAAAGTATATTTAATAATTACCAGACAACGTATTTTTATAAAAAAGATAGTATTACATCTATGCCAATGAATAGTCATATGCTATTGAATGTAAATTTGATAATTCATATAGGTGGGGATTTTGATTTATTGGAAGAAATATATGATAGTTTATTAAATTATGACGAGCATTTATCATTAGGTAGAAAAGAAGATTTAGTAAGAATTAATGATATTAGATTTGTAGAAGTCAATAAATTTGAAGTAGATGAGGATATACAATTAGATGATTATGAAAATTATAAGTTATCAGAATGTAATATAAGAATGCCTATATATATACCAAAAACAAGTTTACAAGATACAGATATAGATGGTATAAGTTATAGGCTCAATAATTACTATGATAATAATGCTGTGGAAGATAAAAAAAGGGTTTGGAATAAGGTAGATAGTTATTATGTTGAGGATGGAAATACTATATCAATTGGAGATATATTATTAGATAATGAAGGAGATTTATTATATTTTAATAATATAAATTAGGAGGGAGAGTATGTTATATGCTAAATCTAATCCAGTGGAAACACTTAGAGAGCATACTGATGAACTTTTAAAACAAATGAATGTATTAAGAGAAAGTTATGGAAAAAATATAAATAGCTTAGATTTTCTAGAAGAGGAGATATTTTGGCAATTACTTGACTTTGTTATAGAATTTCATGATATTGGAAAGGCATTTTCACCGTTTCAAGAGTTAATAAAAAGCAGAATGGATACTAAAATAAATGAACCTAAAATAGTAACTCATTTAGAAAATAATGTAGGCCATAATTATCTTTCTCCTGCATTTATTGATTATAGTTATATAGACAGGAAAAAAAATAAAGAACTTAGAGCAGTATTAAATCAAGTTATTGTATATCATCATGAAAGAGATATCTTTATAGATAAAGATTTTAAAAATTTAATACAAAAAATATTAGATGAAGATTTAATAAATAAAGTTTATGAACTACAGCATGAATTTAAAGTTAGATATCCAATAAAAACAGAAAGATTGAGTAAAGTATATCTACAAAGTGTAGAAAAAAGAATAGATAAAAATCATAAGTACTATAATTTATATATTATGTTAAAAGGAATACTACATAGACTAGACCATAGTGCTTCTGCTCATGAAGTTGTGGAATGCAATAATGTTATAAATATAGGAGAACAGACAGAAAATTATTTAATGAAAGAGTTTGGTAGTTTGAGAGAGGCTCAATCATTTGCTAAATCTAATAGAAATAAGAATATAATACTGATTGCATCTACAGGAATGGGAAAAACAGAAACTGCCTTAATTTGGATAGATAAAGACAAGGCATTTTTTACACTTCCATTAAGAGTAAGTATAAATGCATTATTTGATAGAGCAAAAAATATAGTTGGAGTTGGAGAATCAAATGATACATTCTTAGGTTTGTTACATTCAACAGCAATAGATTATCTAGAAGAAAGTAATCAAGAAAATTCAAGTGAGATTGTAGATTTAGCAAAGTTATTATCTTGTAAACTGACATTTTCCACAATAGACCAAATATTTAAATTTCCTTTTTTGTATAGAGGCTATGAAAAAGTGTACTCAACATTAGCATATTCAAAAGTAGTAATAGATGAGATACAAGCATATTCACCAGAAATAGCAGCTGTATTGGTAAAAGGTATAGAAATGATACATAAGATAGGTGGCAGATTTATGATAATGACAGCTACTATGCCAACCATATATATAGATGAATTAAAAAAAAGAGGTGTAATGAATAGTAACTTAGCTGACTTGACATGTAACACAGAAAAAATAAGACACTGTGTGTCTATTGTAGAAAATTCAATAGATGAAAACTTAGGTAAAATAATACAAAGTGGAATGAATAAAAAAGTTCTTGTAATAGTAAATACAGTTAAAAGTGCTGTAGAAAAATATGAGTTAATAGAAGAAATAGTTAAACCAAAAGGAATAGATGTCAACTTAAATCTTTTACATTCTATGTATATACAAGAAGATAGAGCAAAATTAGAAAAATATATAAAAGAATTTGCAGATAGTGATAGTAATGGTATTTGGATTACTACACAATTAGTGGAAGCATCCCTTGATATTGATTTTGATGAGCTTCATACAGAAAATTCAACACTTGACAGTCTATTTCAACGATTTGGTAGATGTTATAGAAGTCGTGAGTATGAAGAAAATAGCCCAAATATATTTATATATACAGAAAAAGCTACAGGAATAGGTAGTATTTATGATAAGGATATTGTAGAAAAAGGACTTGAGCTACTGAAAACTTTTATAAATGGAAAAGAATGTGTGAAGATGAAAGAAAAATATAAGGTAGAAATGGTTAAGATACTATACTCTAAAGAAAGTCTAGAAGGTACAGCTTTTGAAAAGAGATTTACCAGTGCTTTAAATATTTTAGATACTATAACGCCATATAGTTTAGGTTCTAAAGATGCACAAAATATACTTAGAAATATTGAAGGATATACAGTAATTCCAGAGGATATATATAATAAAATTGAAGAAACTTTAATCAAAGATTATGAAGAGTTGGGACAAGAGCTTATAAATGCATATAGTAATGATGATAGACAATTGATAAATAAAATAAAGTCTAAGAGAAAAAAAGCAAGAAGAGAGATAATTAAAAAAACTGTAAATTTACCAATATATAAAGCTAAACAAAATGTAATTGACATACAGGTGAAAGGTCTTGAAGATTTAAAAATACTTTTATATAAATATGATATACACGAAAATAAGCACACAAAACAGATATTTGGTAAAGGTGTGCTTATAAGTAATGAAATAGACCAATTTATTTGATTTTTATATTAACAATGTGGCTAAAATTTACTAAAGAAGGTGATTTTGTGCCAATAGATTTAGAAGTATTAAAAGTTCAAGGTGTAAAAATAAATTATTATTATGTATGTAAAAGAAAACTATGGCTATTTTCTAAAGGAATAACCATGGAACAAAATAGTAGTAGAGTATTGTCTGGGAAGATAGTACATGAAGATTCATATAAAAGAATGAAAAATAAAGAAATATTGATTGATGATATCTTGAAGCTAGATATAATAAAGGATGAGTATGTAAAAGAAGTAAAAATAAGTTCAAAGATGAAAGAAGCAGATGAAATGCAGTTATACTATTACTTATACTATTTAAAGAATAGTATGGGTATAGAGAAAAAAGGAACTATAAATTATGTTAAGGAAAAGAAACAAGAAGAATTGATATTGACAGAAGAAAAAGAAAGAATTATTGAAAACACACTTATAAATATAAATGAAATAAATATGTAGTTATCTCCTCCCAAAATTGAGAAAAAACATTATTGTACAAAATGTGCTTATTATGAATTTTGTTTTGTGAAGGAGGAGTAACAATGTATAAAGACTATTATATTATAAGTAATGGGGATATAAAAAGGAAAGAAAATACGATTTACTATTACAATTTAGAAGGTGAGAAAAAAATATTACCAGTAGAACAAGTTGATGATATTCATATATATGGAGAAGTAGATTTAAACACAAAACTTATAAATTACATAAGTAAATATGGGGTGATGCTTCATTTCTACAATTACTATGGATATTATTCAGGTACATATTATCCAAGGAAGAAAAATGTATCAGGATTCAGTTTAGTATGTCAATCAGCCTGCTATTTAGATAAAAATGAAAGATTATACTTAGCAAAATCCTTTGTGGAAAGTGCATCATACCATATTTTAAGAAATATGAGATATTACAAAGTTGATGAAAGTTTAATTGATACTATAAAGGATGAACTAAATGATTTGAATGATGTCAAAGAAATATCAGAACTTATGGGTAAAGAAGGCAGAATAAGAAAAACATACTATAAATCATTTAATCAAATATTAAAAGATGATTTTGAATTTTATAAAAGAGAAAAAAGACCTCCCAAAGACCCAGTAAATGCTCTTATGTCTTTTGGAAATAGCATAATGTATACGAATGTTTTAAGTGAGATATATAAGACACAACTTGACCCTACAATAAGCTTTTTACATGAACCATCAACAAAGAGATTTTCTTTAAGTTTAGATATTGCAGAAATTTTTAAGCCAATTATAGTTGACACAATAATTTTTAGCCTGATTAATAATAAAAGAATTAATAAGAATGATTTTGAATATCAAGACAAAATTTGTTATTTAAGTGAAAAAGGAAAGAAGAAATTTTTGCAAGAATTTGAAAATAAGATGCAGACAACTATAAAACATAGAAATCTAAATAGAAAAGTTTCATATAGAATGTTTATAAGGTTAGAGTGTTATAAATTAATTAAACATTTTATAAATGATGAAAGGTACAAAGTTTTAAAGGTGTGGTGGTAAGTATGTTTGTTATTGTTACTTATGATATTGTTGAAGCAAGGTCGTTAAATAGAATTAGAAGGATACTTAGAAAATATTTGACTTGGACGCAAAATTCTGTTTTTGAAGGCAATATTACTGAAGGAAAGTTACATAAATGTATTTCTGAAATAGAAAATATTATTGATAATAGCGAGGATTCAATCTATGTTTATGAGATAAAAAATCCTAATTCAATTAAAAAGAAATGTTATGGGATTGATAAGTATTCTGATGAAATGTTTATATAGGTTTGCAGTGAGCGATATTTATGCTAAAATAGGTGTTAACAGTTGGAATATAAGGGATTGAAGGTGTATGATAACTGTTATCAATTGCACTACTGCTCGCTCACTGCAAATTTTGATGTTTTTATTGAATTATAATTGCTTGATTGAAGTATTTTCAATGTATTCAATTATACCTATTTTGGGGTTTTATATTAACTAAGTGGTATGTAAATTTTCCCTGCATTAACAAAATCTTCAACATTCAAAAAGTTTTATATTAACTAAGTGGTATGTAAATTATGAATATATTACATAATCATAAAGATTTACAAATGGTTTTATATTAACTAAGTGGTATGTAAATGAATTATATATTGCAAAAAAATATGGAGTCACAGAGGTTTTATATTAACTAAGTGGTATGTAAATGTTTTCAAAAAAAATGGAACAATCATACAAAATGATTGTTTTATATTAACTAAGTGGTATGTAAATTCTATAATTATGCGTGATTTGATTGGTAGAAACCGTTTTATATTAACTAAGTGGTATGTAAATGCATAACCAAAAACTTCAAAATCAAGACCTCGAATTTGTTTTATATTAACTAAGTGGTATGTAAATTGCGCAATAACATGCTGAAAACTGCAATTTCGAAGTGTTTTATATTAACTAAGTGGTATGTAAATCTAAAGCAACTAAAGCATATGATTTATCTAACAACGTTTTATATTAACTAAGTGGTATGTAAATAGGATAAAGAAAAGACTCACACAAGGCACAGTGTCAGGTTTTATATCAACTAAGGGTAGATAAGTAGAATATTAGCAATATCAACGAGTATTTAGAAACTTATTTTATATTAATAAAGCAGTATATAAAATTGTAGAATCAACAATAGCATATACTAAAACATCCACCTTATATTAACTAAATCATATCTAAATAAAATACACTTACCTATAAACATTATAAAATCAATACAAAAATGAGGTGAAATAAAATTTATGATAAAGAAATTAAACAATAAAGACATAAATAAAATCATGGAAATATGGGAAAAAAGTACAATCAAAGCACATGACTTTATAAGTAAAGAATACTGGCAAAATAACTATAATACTGTTAAAAACGAATATATACCTATATCAGATACATTTGTATATGATGATGGAGATGAAATAAAAGGATTTATAAGCATAATAGATAAAAGCTTTATAGGAGCTTTATTTATAAAGCCCAAATACCAAAATCTAGGTATCGGAGGTAAACTTTTAGATTATGCAACTAAAAAATATAAAAGTCTAAGCTTAGCAGTATATAAAGATAATAAAAAAGCAGTTGTGTTTTATAATAAAAAAGGTTTTAATATAGTAAAAGAACAAGTAAATGAAGATTCAGGATTTAAAGAGTACATAATGGAATATAGTAAATAATATGATTACATTCTATTAAAAGGATAATTAATTTATTTGCCATTTGATTTTTTAAGAGTAATTTTTAAAATAGACTATATGAAGATAAAGATATTTATTATAGATGTAAGTTAATCAGAATTGATATAGCTACAAAAGAGGAAAATAAAATTGTATGGTGTATTTCAGATTTAACAAATTTACTATTTAAAGATAATAAGTTTGATATAATATTAAAGATACTTTCACCTATAAACTATAGGGTATTTGAAAGAATTTTAAATAATTATGGAATGCTAATAAAGGTTTGTTAAAATTTAATAATTATTAGATTATAGAAAATTGCCGTGAAATTAGTTCATCAAGAACTAGTTTCATAGCAATTTTAATTCGTATAAGTGTATTTATTTTTACAGATTTAAAAAACTTATACAGTATCTAATAATGTAATCTTATTACTTTAGCCTATAAATATTTAAATCTTAAAATGTTCTCTTTGAGATAAGTTTATTTCAGAGTCACAATTTCCACAACAGTAAGATGTTGAGACATCTTTAAATTTTTCAGTATTCTCATCAAAGTTCATTTTTTTCTTTGCAATAATTCCTACCTTAGTTAAATTAGAACCACAATTATTACAGTTTTGAATTTTGCATAGGTTATATAGTTTATCAAGTGTAATATCTTCTAATAATTCATCACAATTACAACATCTGATAGAAGAAACTTCACTACACATTTCAATAGGTTCAGCTTCTTTAGAAGAAAATTTATATGTTATGTCATTTGATACTTTATAACCTGTATCAAATATATTAGAATTACAACTTGGACATAAGTACTTTGGAAGATATATATCTTTTTTTTCAAAAGTATCACTACTAATATTACAGTTTAATTCATCTAAAATTGGTCTTTCATCTAGGTTATTACCTTTATTTAAGCTTAGAAGATAATTATAAATTTTTTTATCTTCATTCTGTTTTGATGTATCTAACAAATGCTCCATTATATTAGTGTATTTTTTGTTTTTTGAAGGCATGTTTAAATCCAGATAATTGTTTTCAATAGCAAAGCATACTATATTGAAATAGTTATATTTAACTGCAAAAAATAATAACATTTCATCAAATACTTTATCTATTATTTTGTCAGAAATACTTATCCAAAAATCTGGTGACTCTAAGTAAACTTTCCTACTAAGTTCATCTAACTCTTCATCTATATTATTTATATTATTTTCATTAACTTTCATATCATCACTTCCTTTTAAATATCTTGTGTATAAACTATTTGTTACTATTTTTTATATAAAATAAAATCTTATATAAAAATATATCATATTATAATTTACAAGTATAGTCTAAATAGAGCTGTTTTTAAGCAAAGTTTTATAAATGACTATTAAAGTATAAAGTAACAGTATAAAGTTTACTTATAAATTAAATGTAAACCTAAATACTTATAATAGTTGACAAAAAAACGTCTTTATTTTATACTAAAACAAAGCTTTAATAGAAGCTTTGTATATGTACATATAAACTAAATGAAATAAGACATATGAAGGGAATTATAAAAATGAAAAATACTAAAGTAAATATTCAAGATTTAACTAAAATGTCAATATGTGTAGCATTATTGTGTATATCATCTTACATATATATACCATTGCCATTTACTCCAGCAGGAGTAACAGCACAAACAATAATGATAAATTTAATAGCTTTGATTTTAACACCAAGACAAGCATTTAGTACAGTTGGTGTATATATAATGATAGGTTTAATTGGGATTCCAGTATTTGGTGGAGGTACATCTGGTATTGGAAAGTTGTTAAGCCCAACAGGTGGTTTTTATTTTGGGTTTTTGTTTGCAGCACTAATTATTAGTTTATTAAAAGGACGAAACAATGATATTAAGAGATATATACTAATAACAATTTTTGTTGGAATGCCTATTATATATTTTATGGGAACAGTATTTATGTGCTATTTTAATCAAATGACAGTAGAAGCAGCACTTTTTGCAGCAGTAGTACCATTTTTAATTGGAGATACAATAAAGTCAGTTATTGCATCTTTTTTAGGCACTAAACTGAACAATGTACTCAGAAGAAATCTATGATAAATCTATAATATAAGGAAGGGTGTAATGTATGAAGGAAGTTTTTATATTAGGAGGATTGAGAAGTCATATAGGTCTAAAAAATGGAATTTTTCAATTTGTTCAACCTGAATTACTAGGAGCAAGTGTTTTAAAAGATTTAATTAAAAAGTATGAAATTGACAAAATTGATGAGATTATATGTGGAAATGCAGTTGGGACAGGAGGGAATATAGCTAGATTAATGACTTTAACAGCAGGAGTGTCAAATGAAGTACCTGCTTTTACTGTGGATATGCAGTGTGCTTCTGCTATGATGAGTATAGACATAGCTTTTTCAAAGGTTAAATCTGGTCAGTGTGATTTAATTATTGCAGGTGGTTTTGAAAGTAGTTCTCTACAACCAATGCGCACATATCATAAGAATGATAAGCGATATAATACAAATAATCCAAATTATACAGTTGCTCAATTTTCTCCTGATGATAATAGCCAAAATAGTATGCTCGAAGGTGCGGAAAGAGTAGCAGAGTTATATCAAATTGAGAAAGCAGACTTGGATTTTTGGGTAAAGGAAAGTCATAAAAGAGCAAAAGAAGCAAGAGAGGAAAAAATACTTGAAGATATTATATCTCCTATAAATAATAGTACCTATGATGAAGGTATACGTGATAAGATGAGTCAAAGGTTATTAGATAGGATGCCATCAATTTTAGGAAAAGAAACTATTACAAATGCAGCAAATTCATGTCTTATTAATGATGGAGCTTCATTTATTATAATATGTTCTAAGAAGTATTTAGAACATGTAAAAAAGAAGCCTAAAGCAAAAATTATTAACACATGCACGATAGGAACAGATGCAACCTTAAGTCCAACATCAGCGATACAAGCAATGGATAAACTTTTAGAGATAGAAAGCCTTAATTATTTAGATGTATCTGCTGTTGAATTTAATGAAGCATTTGCAGTTATAGATGTGTTGTTTCAAAGAAAGTATCCAGAGTTAATAGATAGATATAATATATTTGGTGGAGCTTTAGCGTATGGACATCCATATGGTGCTTCAGGTGCAATTATTGCATTACATCTTTTAAAAGCATTAGAAGAGACTAAGGGTAGATATGGAATTTGCTCTATAGCTGCAGCTGGTGGTCTAGGTTCAGCTTTACTGCTTGAAAGGGTGTAGATTATGAACTATTATGAACTTTTAAGAATAAAAAAAGAGAGGCATAAAAATAAAAATTTTTTAATTATAGATGGAGAAAAATATACTTATGAAAATCTATTGAGTTATAGTGAGGAACTAGGAAAACAAATTTCTTTAGGTGAAAATATCCCAATTTTAATATATTCTAAAAATATAATGTTTCAGTTGATTAGTTTTTTTGCTATTAATTATTCAAAAAATATTCCTATTATTTGTCATTATAATCTTTCTAAAAAAGTATTAGATGATATTTTATTAAAAAATAATATTTCAATCATTATATCTGATGAATCTATGGACGTTATTGATTTATATGATGATAACAATAATGAAGTAGCAAAAAAAGTTAATTTTTCTATTTTTAATCCTAAATTTAATATATATATGTATCAATATAAGAAGCTTATAAATTATTTAGATAAAAGTATTTGTATGGGAGCTTTATCTTCAGGTTCTACAAGTGTTCCAAAGGTATTATATAGAACATATGAGAGTTGGGCTGGATTTTTTCCTATACAAAATGGTATTTTTAATATCTCTGGGGAATCAATCTTGTTTGTTAATGGAACACTTAGTTTTACAGGGAATCTAAATTCTATAATGTCAGTATTATATGAAGGAGGTAGTATTGTAATAAGTTCAGGTCTTAATTGTAAATCATGGATAAGGACAATAAAACAATATAATGTAACTAACATATACCTTATACCTACAAAACTTCAACTTTTGGTTAAACACTTAAAAGAACCAGTACTCAAAGTTGTAAGTATTTTTACAGGGTCTCAATTATTATTTGAAGATACTGCAAGAAATCTAAAAAAATATATGCCAAAGTCTGAAATTATTTTATACTATGGGGCAAGTGAATTAAATTATATTACATATTTATGCTATGATGAACTAATTGAAAAACCTCTAAGTGTAGGCAGACCATTTCCAGGAATAGATATATATATTAGAGAAGGAAAAATTTTTGTGAATACAGAATATGCAGTATATAATGCAACCAAACCTTATTCTGTCAATGATATTGGATATTATGATAATGATGGATACTTAATATTTGAAGGAAGAAGTGATGACATTTTAAATATTGGAGGATTTAAAGTTAGTTCTACTAAGATTGAAAATGAAGTTAAAAAAATTCCTCAAATTGAAGATGCAATTGTATTGCCGTACTCAGACACTATAAGAGGAAATCAAATTGTATTATTTGTAATAACTATAGACAAAATTACGAAGAAAGATTTGTTGATTAAAATGAAAGATAATCTAATGAAAAATGAAATCCCAAAGAAAATTATCTTTTTAAATTCATTTCCATATACCTCTTCTGAAAAGATAGATAGATTAGCATTATTAAAAATGTTATAAGTATAATATTTAGTAATTTTAGTGAACCAATGTATTGATAAAAACATATTGTATATAGTAAAGGAGGCTTACAATATGTCAAATCAATACGATATAACTGTTATTGGGGGAGACCTGCGACAAGTGTACATGGTAAAAAAACTAATTAATAAAGGGTATTCTGTAGTCACTTATGGGATATCAAATGAAATTATAAATGGAATCGTTGGAAAATCAACTTCACTAGCTGAAGCACTATCCAAAAGTTCCATTATTTTATGTCCAATTCCATTTACAAAGAATCAAGTTAATATTGAAAATACGGATGATTGTCTTGATGCTACTATTGATAACTTGCTAATTAATTTATCTCCTAATCAAATATTATTTGGAGGTAACATACCAACTAAAGTTTGTAAATTTTGCGAGCAACACTCTATTCAGATTTATGATTTTATGAAAATGAATGATGTTGCTATTTTAAATGCAGTTGCTACAGCTGAAGGGGCTATAGCAGAAGCTATTAAAAGAAGTATAATCAATATACATCAAAGTAACTGTTTAGTATTAGGTTATGGAAGATGTGCACAAATACTTGCAAAAAAATTATACACTTTGGATGCAAATGTATGTGTTGGCGCAAGAAATAATGATGCAAGAAGTACGGCTAATGCATTTGGATATTCCAGTATTTCTTTAAGTCAACTTGATGAAAAACTTTTACAATTTGATTATATTTTTAACACCATACCAGAGTGTATTTTAACGAAAGAAAGGTTAGAAAAAGTATCACAAGAAGTAACTATTATAGATATAGCTTCTTCTCCTGGAGGAGTAGATTATTCTGTTGTTAAAGAAGCAGGGATTAATGCGACTCTTTGCCTTGGGCTTCCTGGTAAATATTCACCAAAGACATCTGGTGAAATTCTTGTTAACGCTATAGAAAATATTATAAATGAAAGAAGGGATTAGAAATGAGACTTGAAGGACTTACAATTGGAGTAGGATTTACTGGTTCGTTTTGTACTTATGATAAAATATTTATAGAGTTAGAGAATTTGGTTAAAGAAGGAGCTAATGTACACACTATATTTTCAGATGTATCACAAAATATCGATTGTAGATTTGGAAATTCTGAAGAGTTTATGAAAAAAGCATATGAACTTACAGGAAATAAACCTATAGTTACGATTGAAGAGGCAGAGCCATTTGGACCTAAAGGAATTGCTGATATTATAATAATAGCTCCTTGTACTGGAAATACTGCTGCAAAATTAGCAAATGGTATTACAGATTCACCAGTATTAATGGCAGCAAAAGGTCATCTTCGTAATGATAAACCACTAGTAATATCAATATCAACGAATGATGCTCTAAGCTTTAATTTCAAAAATATTGGCATTCTCCTTAATTCTAAAAATATATATTTTGTACCTTTTGGTCAAGATAATTGCAAAGCAAAGCCTAATTCTATGATTGCACATACTGAGCTAATAATTCCAACTATAGAACTTGCTCTAGAGAACAAACAGCTACAGCCTGTTATAAAAAGTCCACATCAATAGAATTGGTTCTTATAATATTATGTATTAGATACAATACTAGCAAAGAGGCTGTCTCAAAATAGAGAGAAGCCTCTTTTTCTTGTTGAAATGATGAAAATATATTTAATTTCATACAAAAAAATGCCTCATGGACTAAAAAGTCTATTTTGAGCTAATCTCCGTAATTTTTGGTATATTAAAATTATTTACTTAATCCAATTTTTAAATTAGAATTTATATCGTTTTGACTCTTCAAATATCAATCTAACTGTTGTTGATACAAAAGAAGAGGACATAATTAAAACAAATACCGATAGTCCTCTAATAAACAAATTATCTACATAATAAGTTACTATTCCAATACCTCCAATCGTTAAAATTACACTTATAATCAAAGAAAAAATGCTAATTGTTTTTAATTTTTTCATGCTTATCCTCCTTCTTATAAACTTCAAATTTATCTATATAATATTAAATATATTTTATTTCATAGTATATAAAAATCATGAATATATATTTTTTTAATTATACTATATGTTGTAAATGTTTGTACATTTAACTATATTTACTTTAACTTGTTAATTAAGTTTTTATTTTCATTTTCAAGTATTTTTATTTTTAAACTTGATAGAGTATCATATTAAAAATTCTTTTTATAAAGTTTTATTTGTAAAAAATACAAAAATATAAACGTTAAAAAAATAACGTTATCCTTAAGTTTTTAGATGATTTCATTAGTGATTTGCGTAAAAAATAAAGTGATATCTAGTTAAATTAAGTATTTGTAAAGCTAGATATTATTAGTAGAAATGGTGTTATATTAGATAAAAAATAAAATGTTAAAAAAATAACTTGAAAATAGAAAAAGTAAATGCTATAATGTTAATAAATTAACATGATAAATAAAAAACTATCTCAGGAGGTTGTTAAAATGGCTCATAAAGAACAAGTAATAATAGAAAATAAAAAAGAAAATGAAGTTATGTCAGTTGGTTTAGATACTGTAAATAACGTTGAAAGCTTAGTTAAAAAACTAGCAAAAATCAGAGAAGCTCAAAAAATATTTGCTACATATAGTCAAGAGCAGGTAGATAAAATTTTTTTAGCAGCATCTTTGGCAGCTAATAAGCAAAGAGTTCCTCTAGCTATAATGGCACAAAAAGAAACTGGTATGGGAATTGCTGAAGATAAGGTTATAAAGAATCATTATGCCTCAGAGTATATATATAATGCATATAAAGAAACTAAAACTTGTGGTGTTATAGAGAAAGACGAAGCATTTGGTATGACTAAAATTGCTGAGCCAATAGGTGTTATTGCAGCAGTTGTACCTACAACTAATCCAACTTCTACTGCTATCTTTAAAGCACTTTTAGCTTTAAAAACTAGAAATGGAATAATTTTCTCTCCACATCCAAGAGCAAAAAATTCTACTATAGAGGCTGCAAAAGTTGTTCTTGAGGCTGCTGTTTTAGCTGGAGCTCCTGAAGGTATAATAGGATGGATAGATGAGCCATCTTTAGAATTAACTACAACTGTTATGAAAGAAGTGGATTTGACCCTTGCTACAGGAGGTCCTGGAATGGTTAAATCAGCGTATTCATCTGGAAAACCAGCTATTGGAGTTGGTGCAGGTAATACTCCAGCAATAATTGATGATAGTGCAGATATAAAAACTGCTGTAAACTCAATTCTTGTATCTAAGACTTTTGACAATGGTATGATATGTGCTTCTGAACAATCGGTTATAGTATTAGAAAATATATACAATGAAGTCAAAAAAGAATTTAAAGAGCGTGGTGCTTATTTATTAGATAAAGATGAAACAGAAAAAATAAGAAATATAATTTTAGTAAATGGAGGATTAAATTCTAAAATAGTTGGGCAAACAGCTTGTACTATAGCAAAACTTGCAGGCTTTGAAGTCCCAGTAGATACTAAGGTTTTAATAGGTGAAGTAGAATCAGTTGAAATAGAAGAAGCTTTTGCTCATGAGAAACTTTCACCAGTACTTGCAATGTACAAGGCAAGTGATTTTGATGATGCAGTTAGAAAAGCAGAAAAATTAGTAGAAGATGGTGGATTTGGGCATACATCTTCATTATATATTGATGATGTAAATCAAAGAGAAAAACTTGATAAGTTTACTTCAGCCATGAAAACTTGTAGAATTTTAATTAATACTCCTTCTTCTCAAGGTGGTATAGGGGACTTATATAATTTTAAACTAGCTCCTTCTCTTACTTTAGGATGTGGGTCTTGGGGTGGAAATTCAGTATCTGAAAATGTAGGAGTTAAGCATTTACTTAATATTAAAACAGTAGCTGAGAGGAGAGAAAATATGCTTTGGTTTAGAGCACCAGAAAAAGTTTATTTCAAAAAAGGTTGTTTAGGAGTAGCATTAAAAGAACTTAAAGATGTAATGAATAAGAAGAGAGCTTTTATTGTAACAGATACATTCCTTTACAATAATGGATATACTAAAGCAGTTACTGATTTATTAGATGAAATGAATATTAAGCACACTACATTCTTTGAAGTAGAACCAGACCCAACTTTGGAATGTGCTAAGATAGGCGCTAAAGCTATGAGAGAATTTAATCCAGATGTAATAATATCTATAGGTGGAGGAAGTGCAATGGATGCAGGAAAAATAATGTGGACATTGTATGAGCATCCAGATGTAGATTTCCAAGACCTAGCTATGAGATTTATGGATATAAGAAAAAGGGTATATACATTCCCTAAAATGGGTGAAAAAGCTAATTTTGTAGCTATACCAACATCAGCAGGTACTGGTTCAGAAGTAACACCATTTGCTGTTATAACTGACCAAGATACAGGAGTAAAATATCCATTAGCAGATTATGAACTGATGCCAAATATGGCTATAGTTGATTCTGATATGATGATGAATATGCCAAAAAGCTTAACATCTGCTTCTGGTATAGATGCTTTAACTCATGCATTAGAAGCATATGTATCTATGCTTGCAACCGATTATACAAATGGATTAGCGTTACAAGCTATTAAGAGTATATTTGAATATCTTCCACGTGCATATGATAATGGTGCAAAAGACCCAGAAGCTAGAGAAAAAATGGCAAATGCTTCTACAATGGCAGGTATGGCTTTTGCAAATGCATTTTTGGGTGTTTGTCACTCTATGGCTCATAAATTAGGTGCTTTCCACCATGTACCACATGGTGTTGCAAATGCTCTTTTGATAACAGAAGTTATGAAATTTAATTCTTCAGATGCACCAAAGAAAATGGGAGCATTCTCTCAATATAAATATCCAGAAGCATTAAAGAGATATGCTGAAATAGCTTCATTTTTAGGATTAAAAGGAAATTCTGATGAAGAGAAATTCCAAAGTTTATTGGTAGCTATTGAAGATTTAAAACTTAAAGTTGGTATTCCTAAATCTATAAAAGAGTTTGGCGTTGAAGAATCTAAGTTTATGGATTCAATAGATGAAATGGTAATTCAAGCATTTGATGACCAATGTACAGGAGCAAATCCAAGATATCCACTTATGAATGAAATAAAAGATATGTATTTAAATTCATATTATGGAAGATAAGTTTGCTATAAAATAGATAAAATAAAAACTCTTATACATAAAACAAAGTTTTATTGTATAAGAGTTTTTTTGTTTGAGAAAATGGATAGTTTTTATTCTTTAATTTAAAATTCAATTAAATAGTGTTATTATAATAATAAAAGAATGTTTTTATGGTTATTATGTTGATTTTATGTGTAACATTTAAGAATAGTTATATACAATATAAATGATGAATTGGTATAAAAAGGATATATTATCTATATGAAGTATTGACTAATTAGGGGAGGAGTCGAATGACAGGGAGAAATAAAAGTTTTACATTAATTACAATTCTTTTTTTAACATCATTATTTTTGACAATGGGGTATATCTATATAGAAGATACAAAACATCTTCTTATGTCAGAGGCAAAAATACATATAAAAGAAGTTGCAGTACAAGGCTCTCAACTAGCACAAAGACAAATTGAAAAAGATTTAGATGTTTTAAATATTTTTTCTAACTATTATGCTTCAAATCCAGATATACCTAATGAGGAAAAAATGAAAAATCTTTTAGATGAAATGGAAAATCAAAAATTTTACACTATGGCAATAGTTGATATAAATGGTAATGCTGAAAATACCAAAGGTGATAAGTTTTCAGTGAAAGATAGAGAATTTTTCAAAAACTCAATTAAAGGTAAGAAGTATGTTTCAAGTCCATATGTTGATGAAGTAAATAAGTCTATAAAGAAGATTGCTATTTCAGTACCATTATTAAATAATGATAAAGTAGTTGGAGTTTTATATTGTACTTACAATATCAATACTCTGATGAAACTTATTAATATATCTTTTTATGAAAATAATAGTATATCTTATGTTGTAAAAAATAATGGTACAATTATCCTTCATCCACAAGGGGATAGCCTATCAAAAAATATTTATAAATTGTTAAAACAGGATAATGATATTCAAGAAGTAAATAGATTAAAAAAAGAATTGCAAGAAAATAAAACAGGTGCAACTGTATTAAATATGTTGGAAGAAAGAAGATATTTAGGATATGCCACTATGGATAATGGGAATAGTGAAAATAATTATATAAAAGACTGGAATTTAATTTTTTCAATTCCAGAAACTGTTGTATTTAGTAATTCAAAACAAATAATCAACAGAGCTGTATATGCAGTGTTATCTATTGTATTAATATTTATTGCAATTATTTTTTATATAATTTATATAAAAAAATCTAATGAAAAAGAAATATTAAGTTTGGCTTATGAAGATAAAGTTACATATATAGGAAATCAAAATAAATTTTATAGAGAATGTAGTAAGTATCTTTTAGATAAACCATCTTTAAATTATATTATAGTATATTTTGATATTAATAACTTTAAGATGATTAATGATACTTTTGGATATGAATTTGGTGACAATTTATTAATTACAATAGCAAAAGCTTTAAAAGAAGAATTAACAGAAGGTGAGGTATATGCACGACTTTCAAGTGATTATTTTGCAATTTTCTGTGATTATAAAAATGGAAGAAATAAAATTATAAGAAAACTTGATAATATACGAAGTAATATTGAAAGTAATTTGAGTATAGTCTTTGAAATTTCTCTGTGTGTGGGTATTTATTTTGTTGAAGAAGGTGAAGTAGATATTCAAAAGGCTGTAAATAAAGCAAATATGGCTAGGTCTGTTGCTAAAGGTAAAAATATAAATTATGCTATTTATAATGAAGATGTTAGGAATAAGCTTAGTGAGGAATCAATGATTTTAGATGATATAAAAATAGCATTGGTAAAAAATCAATTTGAAGTGTATTATCAACCTAAGTTTTCACTTGTAACTGGAGAAATGATAGGGAGTGAAGCACTAATAAGATGGAATCATCCAGAACATGGTTTTATAAGTCCCGCAGTATTTATTCCAATAGCAGAGAAAAGTAAGTTGATTTTAAAAATTGGGAGATTTGTATTTGAAAGGGTTTGCAATGATTTATATGAATGGAAAAAGCAAGGTAAAAAGATAGTTCCAGTTTCAGTAAATTTATCTAGGGTCGAGTTGTATCAACCAGATATTGTAAAATTTATCAATAAAACAATAAAAATGTATAATTTAAGTTCAGATTTCATTGAAATAGAGATAACAGAAACTGTGGCTATTAATGAGTTAAATATTTTAAAGAATGTTTTAAATGAGTTGAGGACGTATGGATTTTCTATTTCTATGGATGACTTTGGTACAGGATATTCTTCTATTAGTTGTTTAAGAGATATGCCAATTGATATATTGAAGCTAGATAAGTCTTTTCTTGGTGGCATTGAACATGATGAGAGAAGTCGCAATATAGCAAAATCAATAGTGTCTCTAGCAAAATCCCTAGATTTAGTTGTAATTATAGAAGGTGTTGAGAGTAAAGAACAAGCTGAGTTAATGAAACAATTTGGATGTGATTTAGTTCAAGGATTTTATTTTGCACGACCAATGCCAGCTAAGAATTTTTTAGATTTACTTTAAAACAAAATTTGATTTTTATATAAAGCACTATTATGAATGCTTGATTTTAATAAATCATTGCTAAATAATTAGTGTTTTTTTATTTTATCAATGTATTGTCTAATATAAAGCAAAAAATAATTGTATTTTATAAAAATTATATTAAAAATAAATTTATTTTGCTAATAAACATGTTATTAACAAAAGAATAGTACTATAATGTATAGATGATAAAAACTTTAATAAAAATTTAGTGTATAGGAGTTGTTTAAGTATGATAGATATAAGTATTGATGACAAACTTAAGGAAAGATGGCCTAATGCTAAGCTGGGTTGCATTCAAGCAAAAGTAGCAGTAAATAAAAGCTCAGAAAAATTAATTAATGAAATAAATGAGTTTTGTGATACTATAAATCAAAGTCTAAAAGTTGAAGACATTACGAAACTAGATAAAATTAAAGATGCAAGAAATGCTTATAAAGAGCTTGGAAAAAATCCAAGTAGATATAGAACATCTTCAGAAGCATTGGTTAGAAGAATTATTCAAGGGAAGGGTCTTTATACAATAAATAATATAGTAGAAATAAACAATTTAATATCAATAAAATCATTATATCCAGTAGGTACATATAATGTAAGCAAATTACATTCACCAGTATGTTTTACTGTAGGAGATGAAGGAGAACAGTATAAGGGTATTGGGAAAGAATTAATAAATATAGAAAATCTTCCTATATTGTCTGATTCAGTGGGTAAATTTGGGAGTCCAACTAGTGATTCTGAAAGAGCAATGATAACAGAAGATGCAAATGAAATATTAATTTGTATATTTTCTTTTAGTCAAGAATCTGATATTGAAGAATATTTTGGATATGCTAAGGAATTACTTAAAGAATATGCAGATGGAAAAGATATAGAAACTAAAATAATTAAATAGAATCTATATAACAACGTTATGTTAAGCTAAAATTCAATATAAAAATAAGTTAAGATAAAGAAACTAACACAAAATTAGTTTCTTTTTTAAAATAGTAGTTTAGTGTTACAAAAATAGATAGATAGTCCCACGATTATTAAAAGTATGGTAATATATTAATATAGCAGAGATTGTGTTTAAGGGATTTTGAAAGGGGGGATTTATAATAATCATTTTATCTAAAAGATAAAATGGTTTTATAGAAATAACTATATATTTAAAAATATAAATAATGATACAGTAATTTGGGTATATAAAATAAGGCATACATGGTTTTGTTTAAAAACCAATAAGGTACATAGGTAATTACAATGTAAGGAAGGATTTAATTATGATTGATGGAAAAGAGGTAAAACAAGAAAGTGGACAAAAAAATCTAAAATTTAAGATAGCTATAGTAGTAGGTGTTTTGTTTGTAGCTTATATAGGAATGGCAATCTTTTTTAGAAATCATTTTTACTTTGGAACGACTATTAATGGCGTAAAGGCTTCAGGAAAAACAGTTGAGCAAGTAAATGATTTGTTAGCATCTAGTACTAATTCCTATACTTTAAACTTAGAGGAAAGAAACAATAAGAAAGAACAAATAAAAGCAAAAGATATTGATTTAAAATTTACACCAGATGATAAAGTTCAAAAGATAAAAGATAGTCAGAGCGCTATTGGATGGATTGGTGGAATATTTAAATCTAAAGAGTATAATAATATGATAACTCTTTCATATAATAAAGATTTACTAGAAAAAAGGTTTAATGCTTTATCTTGTTTTGATAGTAAAAATGTTGTAGAACCTAAGAGTGCTTATCCTAAGTATGATAGCACTAAAAACGCTTATGTTATAGTACCAGAGGTACTTGGAAACAAAGTGAAAAAAGATGATTTTTATAAGTTAGTACAAAACTCAATTAATTCTGGGAATACTTCTATTTCTCTGGATGAAAGTAAAGTTTATGAAGCACCAAACAACACAAAGGATTCAGAAAAGTTGAAACAAGCTATTAAGACATTAGATAAGTATGTTGGTGTAGTCGTTACATATGATTTTAGTGACCGTAAGGAAACTTTAGATGGTTCTGAAATTAATAAATGGTTAAAAGTAGACTCAGAAAAGAATTATGACATAACTTTTGATAATGATGCTATGGTAGAATATACAAGAGGTTTAAGTAAAAAATACAGTACTTTTGGTGACTCAAGACCATTTAAAACTGCCACAGGTAAAGATATTACAATTTCAGGTGGAATTTATGGTTGGTTGATAGATAAAAAGAAAGAAGCTGAAGCATTAGTTGATGTTGTAAAAGCTGGTAAAAATGTTACAAGAGAACCTATTTACATACAAAAAGCTGTATCTCGTAATAAAGATGATATTGGAAATACATATGTAGAGATTAGTCTTTCTGGCCAACATATGTGGTTCTTTAAAAATGGAGAAATGCTTGTATCAACAGACGTTGTAACAGGTGATTTAGCTAGAGGATTTGCTACACCATCAGGTATATATCCTCTTAATTATAAGGCTAGAAATGTTTCATTAACTGGTCAAGGTTACAGTTCACCTGTAAGTTATTGGCTTCCATTTAATGGGAACATAGGCATTCATGATGCTACTTGGAGAAATTCTTTTGGTGGAAGTATATATAAGTCTTCAGGTTCACATGGATGTGTAAATACACCTTTTTCTAAGGCAAAGAAAATATATGAAAATATAGAACCAGGTACACCAATTATTTTATACTAGTAAATGTGTTGCTAACAGTTAAGCGAAGTCATCTTAGTTTATTTAGGATGGCTTCCTTTTTATATAAAGCTTATTGAAGTTTACAGAAAGACTACTTAAAAGGAGAAATACATAATGAATGAAAAATTAACTAAAATTTTAGAAGAAGCTAAGAATGATGATGAATTTAGAAAGGAACTTATAAAAACAAGAGAACAACGTGATGTTATGGATTCATTTTGTAAGGTTGTTACATCTAGAGGTTATGATATGACAGTAGGGGAACTTTTTTCTATGGGAGAAGAATATACATCCAATCTACTGAAAAGTGTAAATGGAGGAGCAGCATATCCTATTGAAGATTGGAGTGATTGGTACGAGGATTTTTTTATAATGTTGTCGAATATATAGAGTAACTAATGATATTATCTACTTAAGATTAATACATTGCCTTAAAATAAAACTATTAGAACTAGGTGTAAGTTTTATCAATCTTTAAAAATATTGATTTATTTCTAACTAGATATAAAAAAATTAGATTAAAAATAAGGTGACAAAAATCGATATAGCTTGATGATTTATAAAAGTTAGATAAAATAGTGCGAGATATTTCTAAAAATTCAAAAAAAACAATAAACTTCAATGGTTAGAGGTTGAAAAAGAATATAAAAAACTTTTATATGTAATAAATTAAATTAAAATTATAAAAAAAATAAAATAAAAATTTAAAATGTCGACATAACGTTAATTTTAAAACAAAATAACGCTATTGACAAACTATATCGCTTTAAATTATAATTATTGAAAATAATGGTATTTAAAAACCATACTCATGTCATAGTCTAAAAGTAAGTCAAAAAAGGATGTAAATCTAGGCAAGTACTATTCTAAAATATGTTTTATTAAGAAATAAACGTTGAAAAATATTAATTATTATATAAAAATGCTGTTTATACTTTAACAATGAGGTAGTAATCTAATTAGAATAAAAAAATCTAATTGGTTATATACATAGTAAAAAGGTAAGAGAGGTGATTTGGATGGCTTTTGAAATAATAAAAAGCATTGTTGAGGCAGAGCAGACAGCAGACAGTATCAAAGTAAAAGCTGTTACTGATGCAGAGTCTATCAGAGCTGATGCTGTAAACAAATGTGAAAGCATATTTGCTGATGTAAAAAAACAAGCAAAGCTTATGGAAGAAACTCTTATTGAGAAGGCAGTCACCGACAGTAGAGCAGAGGTTGATAAAATCTTAGCTAATGCTAAAAGTGAATGTCTGAAAATTGAAAAAACTGCTGAAGAAAGAAAAAGTAAGGCTATTGAAGCGGTTATTGGAAAGGTAGTGAGATAATATGGCAATAGTTAATAT
This sequence comes from Clostridioides difficile ATCC 9689 = DSM 1296, assembly GCF_001077535.1. Taxonomy (GTDB): domain Bacteria; phylum Bacillota; class Clostridia; order Peptostreptococcales; family Peptostreptococcaceae; genus Clostridioides; species Clostridioides difficile. The sequence continues at coordinate 3,246,097 of NZ_CP011968.1, read as the reverse complement.
GAACAAAATATCTATTGTTGGCTTAGAAGCTCAAAAAAGCCAGATTTTAAAGCTACTTATGAACCGTGGGTTTGTTCAGATTGATGATAGTGCCTTTCTTACTGAGGAGGAGGAATTAAAAAATTATCTTGTAAAAGATAGTGAAGAATCTGAAGTTATAATGCTAGAGCAGAAAATGTCTCATGTAAACCAAGCAATTAATATTGTTTCTTCACTAGTGAAACAAAAAAAATCCCTACTTGCACCAAAAAGAGAGTTTAACAAAATTGATAGTGAAAAAGAAGGGCAAGTTTATGCTGAAGCTCTGGAGTTAAACAATTTGCACAAGGAGATAGGTACAATAAGGTCTAACATAAACTTACTTAACAACAATAAAAGTATGTTAGAACCATGGGTGAACTTTGATATTCCTATTGAAAATATGGAAACTAAGTATACAAAAACTATACTTGGAACTGTGCCCATAAGCGCAAACATTGATGCTTTAAGAGTAAAATTAGAAGATGAAATACCAGAAAGTGTTATTGGGATTGTCAATTCTGACAAGTTAATGAACTATGTTTATTTAATTACTTTAAAAGAAACTTTTGATGATGTTTTAGAAGTTTTAAAAGAATTTAATTTTTCAGTGGTTTCATTACCAAATGAAGAAGGTACACCGTTACAAGCTATCAAGAAATACAATGAAATGATAATTAGACAGGAAAACGTTTCTAAGGACAAAACAGAGGAAATTAAAAGACATGCAGATAGTATACACATGCTTGAAAACCTATATGATTTTTACACTATAGAAAGAGACCAAAAAAAGATTATAGAGAGACTTGTCAAAACAAAAACAACATTCTGTCTTAATGGTTGGTTACCAAGCAAAAGGGCAGATGAATTAATTAAAGAAATTACAGAAAAGTTTGATTGTTGTGTTCAGACTGAAGAAGGAAGTAAAGAAGAAGGCTTCCCAATTCTGCTTGAAAACAATAAATTAGTAACACCTTTTGAAAGTGTAACTAACATGTACAGCTATCCAAGTACAAAAGATATTGACCCAAATACAATTTTAACTTTCTTCTTTGTTGTATTCTTTGGAATGATGCTAAGTGACGCCGCATATGGGTTAATAATTGCAGTAGTTTGTGGATTTGTTGTATATAAATTAAAGATACAAAAAGGTGAAGGAAATTTAATTAAACTTATTGGTATCTGTGGAGTTTCAACTACTGTATGGGGTCTTATATTCGGGGGTATTTTGGGGGATTTAATTCCTATAAAAGCATTAATTAATCCTTTAGAGGATGTTATGACACTTATGGGAATGTCGTTACTGTTCGGTATTATCCATATATATGTAGGTTTGGGAATAAAAGCATATACATTAATAAGAAGTGGAAAGGTAATAGATGCAATCTTTGACATAGGTTTTTGGTATTTGTGTATAACAGGTGTATGTCTACTTATAATACCTTTTGTTGCAGGGGACATAGGTGTATTTTCAGAAGTAGGAAAATATTTAGCAATTATAGGTGCTATAGGTCTTGTACTTACTCAAGGAAGAAGCTTTAAAGGTATTCCTGTTAAGCTTTTTAAAGGATTTTCAAGTCTCTATGGTATAACAAGTTATTTTGCTGATATATTATCTTATACAAGAATTATGGCGCTTTGTTTAACAACAGGAGTTATAGCACAAGTTATCAACCTTTTAGGAGCTATAGCTGGTCCGATACTTGCAGTTGTAATTGGTGTTGTAGGACACACAATAAACCTTCTTATAAATGCACTAGGTGCATATGTTCATACAAGTAGGTTACAGTATGTAGAATTTTTCAATAAGTTTTATGAAGGCGGAGGAGTTCCTTTTGTTCCGTTTAAGTATAAAACAAAATATACAAGCATTAATAAAAAGGAGATGTAAATATGGAATTTTTAAACGCGTTAGGAAATGGTCAATTTTTGGCAATATCAGGAGCTGCTATAGCAGCATTATTTGCAGGTATGGGTTCTGCTAAAGGTACTTCAATAGCAGGTCAAGCCGCAGCAGGTGTTGTAACAGAAGACCCTAGTAAATTCGGTCAACTTCTAGTTTTACAACTTCTTCCTGGTACACAAGGTCTGTATGGATTTATCATAGCTTTCCTTATTTTATCAAAAGCAGGGATTATTGGTGGAGATGCAATACCAACATCAGCTCAAGGTTTACAACTTCTTATGGCAGGACTTCCAATTGGTTTAGTTGGTTTAGTATCAGGTATAGCACAAGGTAAAGCAGCAGCAGCAGGAGTTGGAATAGTTGCAAAAAGACCTGAAGAACTTGGTAAAGCTATAACATTTGCAGCAATAGTTGAAACATATGCTCTTTTAGGACTACTTGTTTCTTTCTTAGCTTACAATGGAATTGCAATTGGTTAATTATAAATTATAATTCATAAGTAAAAAAAATGAAAAGGAGGAAGCACTCCTATGGGTAATGAACAAAAAATGATTGACAGAATTATAGCTGATGCCAAACAAGAAGCACAAGAAATATTGGATAAAGCTAAAAGTGAAGCAGATTTAAAAGTAAATTCAGCTAATGAAAAAGCTGAAAAGGAAATGGCTTCCTATACAAAGCTTGCAGAGGCAGAAGCAGAAAAAGCGGCTTCTAAGGAAATATCAGGAGCTTATATGGAGGCTAAAAAGCAAATATTATCAAAAAAACAAGAGATTTTAGAAGAGGTAATTTTAGAAGCTAAAAACAAACTTTTAAATCTTAAAGATAATGAATATGAAGAGATTATACTAAACATGATTGAAAAATCAAATTGTACAGATGATTCAGAGATAGTATTATCTAAAAAAGATAAAAAAACATTAAAAGATGTGCTATCAAAAAAAGGCATTAAAGTGTCTGATGAAACTAGAGATATTACTGGAGGTTTCATAGTTAAAAAAGGTGACATTGAGTACAATTATTCATTTGAAGCCATAATTGCAGTAGAGCATGAATATATTGAACAAATTGCAGCAGAAATTTTGTTTAATTAAGGAGGGGTTAAAAAATGGCAGAAGAAAAAACTTATCCCTATGCCGTTGCACGAATAAGAGTGCTTGAAAAACAGCTTCTTAACAGACAAATGTTTATTCAAATGGCAGAAGCCAAAAGCCCTGAAGACTCTTTAAGAATTATAGCTGAGGCAGGTTATGCTGATACATCAAATAATAATATACATAATTTTGAGAATATTTTGACTCAAGAATTATCAAAGACATATGAAATTCTTAAAAGTCTAGCTCCTGAAGAAAAATTTGTTGATGTATTTCTTTATAAAAATGACTATCACAATTTAAAAGTGCTGATTAAAGAAGAAATTTCTGGTGTAGATGGTGAGAAATATTTAATTGATGGAGGTACAATTCCTCTTATTAAGCTTAGAGAATCTTTAGCAAATCGTAGTTTTAGTGATTTACCTAAGATAATGTCATCAGCTATATTAGAGGCATTTGATGTTTATAATAAGACACAAAATGGCCAGATGGTTGATATTGTTCTAGATAAAGCAACCTTTACCAGTATGAAAGAAACTGCTAAAGAAAGCCAAAACAAATTTGTAATAGATTATGTTATGAAAGTTTGTGATTTAACAAATCTAAAGAGTTTTATAAGAGTCAAAAATATGAAGAAAGATTTTGATATGTTTATGAATGTGTTTGTTTCAGGTGGCTCACTTGATAAGGAAAAATTCTTAGAAGCTTTTTCCTCAGATACTCCAGCATCATGTTTTAAATCTACTTCTTACTCTGATGTCTGTAAAAATGGCATGGATAGTGGTTTTACTGTCTTTGAAAAACTTTGTGATGACTATCTTATGGAATATGTTAGAGGAGCAAAATTTAAGCCTCTTACATTAGAACCACTAATTGCATATTTATATGCTAAAGAATCAGAGATAAAAACAATTAGAATTATTTTGACTAGTAAGCTTAATAATATAGACGCAGATACTATAAAAGAAAGGCTAAGGGATGCTTATGTATAAGGTAGGAGTAGTTGGAGATAAAGATAGCATCATGGGATTTTTAGCTCTTGGAATAGATATCTTCCCAGCCTATGATAGTGACGAAATTAAAAAAAGTATACATAAGTTGGTTGAAGATGAATATGCGATAATTTATATTACAGAACAGGCATCATTGCTTGCAAAAGAATCAATAGCAAAATACAAAGATTACCAACTTCCTGCCATTATAGTTATTCCAGGTATTGGAGGAAGTATGGGATTAGGTATGAATGAAGTAAGAGAATCTAGTAAACGTGCTATAGGTGCAGATATATTATTTAAAGAATAGATGAAAGTTGAATAAAAGACAATCTCAAATTTTATTGGTGCTAAATATATGTGCTAATAAAATATAGGAGGGAATATTTAAATTTTGATAAAGTATATGATTGCAGGTGAGAGAATATGAAAACAGGCACAATTGTAAAGGTGTCAGGACCGCTTGTTGTAGCGGAGGGCATGAGAGATGCGAATATGTTTGACGTCGTAAGAGTTTCAGATAAACATCTTATAGGCGAGATTATAGAAATGCATGGAGATAAAGCTTCTATACAGGTTTATGAGGAAACTTCCGGTCTAGGACCAGGGGAAGAAGTAGTTTCTCTTGGAATGCCTATGAGTGTTGAACTTGGACCAGGTCTTATTTCAACTATTTATGATGGTATTCAACGTCCACTTGAAAAAATGTATGATATTTCAGGTACTAATATAACTAAAGGTGTTGAAGTATCTTCACTTGATAGAACAACTAAGTGGGAATTTAAACCTAAAAAATCTGTTGGTGATAAGGTTGTAGCAGGAGATATAATTGGTGGCGTTCAAGAAACAGCAGTAGTAGAATGTAAAATTATGGTTCCTTATGGAGTTAAGGGTACTATAAAAGAAATATATTCTGGTGAATTTACTGTTGAAGATACAGTTTGTGTTATTACAGATGAAAAAGGTAATGATATACCTGTAACTATGATGCAAAAATGGCCAGTTAGAAAAGAAAGACCATATAGAGAAAAGAAAACACCAGATTCACTTCTTGTTACAGGTCAAAGAGTTATAGATACATTTTTCCCAATCACAAAAGGTGGGGTAGCAGCTATACCGGGACCTTTTGGAAGTGGAAAAACTGTTACACAGCATCAGCTTGCTAAATGGGCAGATGCAGATATAGTTGTATATATAGGCTGTGGCGAGCGTGGAAATGAAATGACAGATGTTCTTCTTGAATTTCCTGAATTAAAAGACCCAAGAACAGGCGAGTCACTTATGCAAAGAACTGTGCTTATAGCAAATACATCAGATATGCCGGTTGCTGCACGTGAAGCTTCTATATACACTGGTATTACAATAGCTGAATATTTTAGAGATATGGGATATAGTGTTGCACTTATGGCAGACTCTACATCAAGATGGGCTGAGGCTCTTAGAGAGATGAGTGGTCGTTTAGAGGAGATGCCTGGTGAAGAAGGTTATCCTGCATACTTAGGTTCACGTCTTGCTCAATTCTATGAGAGAGCAGGAAAGGTAAATTGTCTAGGTATGGATGAAAGAGAAGGAACACTTACAGCAATTGGTGCAGTTTCTCCTCCTGGTGGTGATACATCAGAACCTGTCAGCCAAGCAACTCTTCGTATAGTAAAAGTATTCTGGGGTCTTGATGCATCTTTAGCATATAAACGTCATTTCCCAGCAATTAACTGGTTGACTAGTTATTCACTCTATCAGGAAAAAGTTGATGTATGGGCAGATAAAAATGTAAATGATAATTTCTCAGCTCAAAGAGCTCAAGCTATGAAACTTTTACAAGTTGAATCTGAACTTCAAGAAATAGTTCAATTGGTTGGTGTTGATTCACTTTCAGATGGAGATAGATTGATACTAGAGGTTACTCGTTCTATAAGAGAAGACTTCCTTCATCAAAACTCTTTCCATGAAGTTGATACTTATACATCACTTCATAAACAATATAGAATGATGGGACTTATATTAAAATTCTATAAGTCAGCACAAGATGCTATCAAGCAAAATGTTACTATAAACGATATTATCAAGCTTTCAGTTCTTGAAAAGATTGGTCGTGCTAAGTATGTAGAAGAAGGCGATATAGATGCAGCTTACGATTCAATTGAAGATGAAATAGACAACGAGCTTGCAGACCTTATTAAAAAGAGGGGGGCTGAAGAACTATGATAAAGGAATATAAGTCAATACAAGAGGTAGCCGGTCCTCTTATGTTAATAAACGGCGTAGAAGGTGTAAAATTTGATGAACTTGGAGAAATTGAACTTTCAAATGGAGAAATTCGCCGTTGCAAAGTTCTAGAGGTAAATGGAGATACTGCACTTGTTCAGCTTTTCGAAAGCTCAACAGGTATAAACCTTGCTGAAAGTAAAGTTCGTTTTTTAGGAAAGAGTCTTGACTTTGGAGTTTCACCAGATATATTAGGTCGTGTTTTTAGTGGAATGGGTAGACCTATTGATGGAGGTCCAGAAATTATACCAGATAAAAGACTTGATATAAATGGAGCTCCAATAAATCCAGCAGCACGTGATTATCCGGCCGAGTTTATACAAACTGGAGTCTCTGCTATAGATGGACTTAATACATTGGTTAGAGGGCAAAAACTTCCTATATTCTCAGGGTCTGGTTTGCCACATGCCAATCTTGCAGTTCAGATTGCAAGACAGGCAAAAGTACGTGGAACTGATTCTAAGTTCGCCGTTGTATTTGCTGCAGTTGGTATAACTTTTGAAGATGCTGAATTTTTTATAAGCGATTTTAAAGCAACTGGTGCAATCGACCGTTCTGTAGTGTTTGTAAACCTTGCAAATGACCCAGCTGTAGAGCGTGTATCTACACCTAGAATGGCACTTACAGCAGCAGAATACCTTGCTTTCGAGCAAGATATGCATGTACTTGTTATAATAACGGATATTACAAACTATGCAGAGGCATTGCGTGAAGTTTCAGCAGCTAAAAAAGAAGTTCCAGGACGTCGTGGATATCCAGGATATCTTTATACTGACCTTGCTACTATGTATGAAAGAGCAGGAAAAATGAAAGGGCATGAAGGGTCTATAACTATGATTCCAATACTTACAATGCCTGAGGATGATAAGACACATCCAATTCCTGACCTTACAGGATACATTACAGAAGGGCAAATTATACTTAGCCGTGAACTTTATAAAAAAGATATACAGCCTCCTATAGATGTTTTACCATCACTTTCTCGTCTAAAAGATAAAGGTATTGGTAAAGGTAAGACTCGTGAAGACCATGCAGATACAATGAACCAGCTTTTTGCAGCTTATTCAAGAGGTAAGGATGCAAAAGAACTTATGGCTATACTTGGTGAATCTGCACTTTCTGAGATTGATTTAATGTATGCTAAGTTTGCAGATGAATTTGAGAAAGAATATGTTTCACAAGGATTTAGAACTGATAGAACTATTGAGCAGACATTAGAAATCGGATGGAAGCTTCTTAGTATGTTACCAAAAAGTGAACTTAAACGTATCCGTGATGAATATTTTGAAAAATATATGCCTAAGGAGTGATATCTGTGGCTAGATTAAATATAAATCCAACACGTATGGAAATGACTAGACTTAAGAAACTCCTTAAAACTGCTACAAGAGGTCATAAGCTTCTTAAAGATAAACTTGATGAACTTATGAAACAATTTCTTGAGATTGTAAGAGAAAATAAGCGATTGCGTGAAGAAGCAGAAAATGCTCTTGATACTGCTTATAAAAACTTTATAATCGCAAGAGCAGTTATGAGTCAGGAGTATCTGGGTTCAGCACTTATGATGCCAAAGCAATCAGTTTCAGTAGATGTTTCTACGAGAAATATAATGAGTGTTGATGTTCCTGTGTTTGACTTTAAAACTGAAAACAATCAAAGTGATATTTATCCTTATGGTCTTGCTTTTACATCAGGTGAATTAGATTCTGCTATGGAAGCTTTCTCAGATGCTATGCAACCACTTTTAAGACTTGCAGAAAGTGAAAAAAGTGCACAGCTTCTTGCACAAGAGATAGAAAAGACACGTAGACGTGTTAATGCTCTTGAAAATGTAATGATACCAAATTACATTGAGACTATTAAGTATATAGCTATGAAGCTTGAAGAAAATGAGAGAGCAAGTACTACTAGACTTATGAAGGTTAAGGATATGGTGCTTAAAAAAGCACTTGAAGAAAAGAAAAAAAATGATTTGGTTGTATAATTAAATACTTATAAAAATAAGTCTAACATTCTACTTTATAGAGGTTAGACTTATTTTTTATGTTTAAATTAAAATGTAGATACTATAAAAATTAATATATTGTTTAAAAACAGACTGTATTTAACTAAAAATAATATATTTAACAAAAATTTCTAAAAATTAACGAACTGTTAATTTACACTTAACTTTATATTAACAAATTAGGTGTATTATATAAACATAAGCAAAAACAATAAAAAACAAATAAAAAAAGGAAAAAACACAAAGGGGGAAGATATGAAAGAATTTATATTTACTTGTCTGTGCATTGTAGTGATTACATTTATGACAAGTTGCATATCAACAACACCACAAACTACTCAAGGAAAAGGAAATAATAAACTTACAATATATGCAGCACTAGAGGAAGAGCAGATAGCTTATTATATGGAAGGTTTTAGAGAAGAGTATCCCAATATAGATGTAGAGATAGTTATGGATTCTCATGGTGTAATAGCTTCAAAACTATTAGCAGAAAAAGATAATCCACAAGCAGATATTATATGGGGATTATCAGCAATGAACATGATAGAGCTAAAAAAAGATGGTGCACTTGAAGCATATAAGCCTAAAAATTATGATAAAGTTGATAAAAAATTTAAAGATACTGAAGATGATGTGTCTTGGGTAGGAATGAGTGTCCCAGAGACAGCAATAGTAGTTAATTATAAGGAACTTAAGAAACTAGGTATAGATATTCCAAAAAGTTATGAAGATTTAATAAAACCAGAATATAAAGGACTTATAACAATGCCAAATCCAGCATCATCTGGAACGGGGTATCTTACAGTATCAGGGCTTATTCAAATGATGGGTGAAAAAGATGCTTACAATTACATGGATAAATTACATAAAAATATAGCCACATATACACACTCAGGTTCAAAACCTGCGAAGTTAGCTGGCTCTGGAGAGTATCCAATAGGTATTACACTTGGATATAGAGCTACACAACAATTATCTAGTGGAGAACCTATAGAGGTTGTATTTCCAAAGGAAGGTTCAGGTTGGGACTTAGAAGCAAATGCCTTAGTTAAAAAAGATAATATAAAAAAAGAAGCAAAGCTATTTTTAGATTGGGCAATAAGTGATTCAGCTATGGATAGATATGCACATGAAGTAGCAGTTACTTCCATAAAGACAGATAATCCAGTTCCAAAAGGTTATTCTAAACAACCATTTGAACAGCTTATAAAAGAAGTTGATTTAAACTCTGCTGCCAAAAACAGAAGTACAGTACTTAAAACTTGGGAATCAAAATACGGTTCAAAATCTGAAAGTAAGTAAAGTTTAAATTAATAATTTAGATGAAAGAATTTTAGAAGAAAAAGTAGGATATAAAATTTAAAATAAAAAAATAACTATATAAGGAGAGATAAGATATGAGTTACTTAAAAATAAATAATGTGTTTAAAAGTTATGACCAAAAAAAGGTTTTAAATAATATTAGTTTGGATATTGAAGAAGGGGAATTTCTATGTTTACTCGGACCTAGTGGATGTGGTAAAACTACATTACTTAGAATAATAGCAGGTCTTGAAGATGTAAATAGTGGAACTATAATTCTCCAGGATAAAGATATTACAAATTTAGAGCCATCAAAGAGAGGTTTTGGTATAGTATTTCAATCATATGCATTATTTCCGAATATGACTGCTTATAACAATATAGCTTTTCCACTAAAAGAGAGAAAAGTTTCAAAAGAAAAAATAGATAATAAAGTTAAGGAAGTACTTGAAACAGTTGGATTGACTAATGAAGCTCATAAATACCCTAAAGCATTATCAGGTGGACAACAACAGAGGATTGCAATAGCAAGAGCATTAGCTCTTGAACCAAAGTTTTTACTTTTAGATGAACCAATGTCTGCATTAGATGCAAAGGTTAGACACAAGCTTAGAATGGACATTAAAAGATTACAAAAAGAACTTAATATAACGACAATAATGGTAACACATGACCAAGAAGAAGCTATAACTATGGCAGATAAAATAGCTATTCTAAATGGAGGAGATATAATGCAAATAGGGACTCCAGAAGAAATATACCAAAATCCTCAAAACCTATTTACAGCTCAATTTATAGGAGATACAAACTGTTTTGATAATGGAGATTCTATATTAACTGTAAGACCAGAATATGTTCAAATAGAGAAATCGACAAAAGAAAACTACCAAGGGATAATATCAAATATAGAGTTTAGAGGGAATTTATTGAGAGTTGAAATAAAAGATAAATTAAATGAAAATTTCATAATAAGTGATGTTTCTATAAAAGAGTGGGTTAATTTAAATTTAGTAGAAGGTGACCTTGTAAAAATAAGTATAGACGAAAAATACTATTTAAAGTATCCAAAAGTTAAAGGAGCATAAGTGTATGAATAATAATGCTATAAGTTCTAAAAGTATAAGTCTTAAATCAAAAATGAATTTAGATATAAAAAAATGTATGCTTACAGTATTAGTTATGTCTTTAGTAATATTTTTATTAGCACCTATAATATATCTATTTGTACAGGCTTTTTTAGATAAAGATGGAGTCTTTGTAGGATTACAAAACTTTCAAGAATACTTGGCTTCTGAATCTCTATTAAATTCTCTAAAAAATACAGTATTTGTATCAGTTATATCAACTGTAATATCACTAACACTTGCATTAGTATATGCATATGCATTAACTAGAACAAAGATTAAATTTAAAGGTTTTTTTAAATCATTAGCTATGTTTCCTATGTTTGCTCCAACAATGATGCATGCAATAGGTCTAGTATATTTATTTGGAAATCAAGGTTTGGTAACTAATTTACTTGGAGTGCATGTTCCAATATATGGAGCAGTGGGAATAATATTGGCACAAATTATATATGTATTTCCTCAATCCTTTCAAATACTTTATATATCTCTAAGTTCAACCGATTATAGACTATATGAAGCTAGTAATACTATGGGGATAAGCAAGATAAGAGAATTTATAAGCATAACAATCCCAAGTATAAAATACTCTTTAATAAGTTCTGCATTCGTATCGTTTACATTATGTTTTACAGATTTTGGAGCTCCAAAGGTGATAGGAGGAGAGTTTAATGTATTATCAATAGATGTATATAAGCAAATTATAGGGCAACAGAATATGCCAATGGGAGCAACTGTATCAATATTACTTTTAATACCTGCAATAATATCGTTTATAGTAACTAAAAAAATTGAAAAAAATCAAAATTCATATATAACTTCAAAGTCAATTCCATATAAGGTTAAAACTAATAAGTTAAGAGATAGTATTTTAGGAGGGGTTGTAGGAATTATTGCATTTGGTATAATAGCTGTAATGTTAACTGTAATCTTATCTTCATTAATATCAGTTTGGCCATATGATTTAAGACTGACACTGGAACATTTTTCTATGAAAAACAGTATTGATGGGATTAAACCATTTATAAATTCAATAAAAATGTCACTATTTACAGCTATTCTAGGGACGAGCTTTGTTTTCTTATTTGCATATTTGAATGAAAAAACAGAAAAAGCTCCATATTTAAAATCATTTGGGTATTTTTTAAGTACATTGCCTATGGCATTGCCAGGATTAGTTTTAGGTATAGCTTATGTATTATTTTTTAATAAATTAGAGTTTAATTTTATGGATACAATATACATTAAGAATTTGTTTAATGGATTATATGGAACATTACTTATAATGGTTATATGTAATATAGTTCATTTCTTTTCAGTAGCATTTATAACAGCTACTACTGCTATTAAGAAAGTAGATAAAGAATTAGATATGGTAGCTAAATCAATGGGAATAAACAGCGCATCAATTCTTAAGAACGTAACTATACCACTTTGTTTGCCAGCAGTTTTAGAGAACTTTATGTACTTTTTCCTAAACTCCATGGTGACAATATCAGCATTAGTTTTTATATATACTGCAAGTTCAAAAGTAGCTGCAATATCAATTGTACAACTAGATGATAAGGGGAGTACTGCACAGGCAGCAGCACTAGCTGTGTTAATATTAGTCACAAATATATTAGTGAAAGTAATATATGAATTTATAAAGAATCGTTTAGAAAAAAGAACAAACTTTAATTAAATAATTTATCTTATAAAAACACAAATTTAAAAAAGTCTATTCTTGTGATTTATTATTTAAAGAATAGACTTTTTAAATTTATTATTGATATTGTTTATTAATTTTCCTTTTGTTATCATACATTTGAGAATCTGCACGACGATATGTATCAAATAAAGAAACATCTACTTTTTCATCAAAAATAGCATATCCAATAGACATTGATAATTTTAATTCATTAGTTGAGTTTTCTTCAACTATTTTTAAATTAATATTATTTATAATATTATTTATTTCTTTGTGAGATAAATTTTTTAGAATAATTATGTATTCATCACCTCCAATACGATAAACTATATATTTTTTATTTATTACATATTGTATAATTTTACTTGCTTGCTTAATATATAAGTCTCCTGTCTGATGGCCAAATTTATCATTAATCTTTTTTAAACCGTCTAAATCTATTGATATGATAGATATTAGATTCTTTAGATTTGAATTGTTTAAGTTATTCATATCTATTTCAAAAGCATTTCTATTTTTTAGGCCTGTTAAATAATCTGTATTAGCAAAATCAGTATATGTAGGATTAGATATTCTTTTAAATAGAATCACTGCAATCAATGCTGATATTAGACAAGTTAATAATGCTATTATTGGTGTAACTATACTTATAAATTTAAATGTATTGTATTGATGTTTTGCTTCAAATTCAATTCCTATTACTCCAACAACCTTACCAACATCATTGTGAATAGGAAAATACGATATAAATATGTATCCCCAAGATGTTGATTTAATCTTTTTAGGTAACAATATATGATTATCTAATGCTTTGTTAAGGTCTCCCCAAATCTCTTTTTCTATCAAATCACCAGCATTTCTAAAATCACTCCTAGATGAATTTAAACCATCAACAACATATACTAGTGATCCATCTTTTGTTTTTTTAGCAGTATATAGATACATGACTCCAGTAGTATTTTTTACAGATTCTAAAAGGATTTTAGAACTTTTATAAGACTTTTTTGATTGGTCTTCTTTAGAATTAATTTCAGTAAAGGTATTTTTATCAATATTTCTTTCTACATATTCATAGATATGTTTTGACCTCTCACTTAAAGAGTATATCATGCTCTTATAAGTTAGTGTATAATTAAAAAAATATACACATGAGGAAGATATTATTACAATAATTGCAGTAAGTATTGAAACCTGCATATCAACTCTATTGAATTTTTTATTTATTTTCATAGCTTAAATGTCTTGTGAAAAGAACCTCCCACAATCTCCCCATAATTAATATATATCTATAAATTTCACCATAATATATTCATATATTATCAAATTTGTGTGGAAATTACAATTAGTAAACATGCTTAAAGCATTCAAATATAGTTTTTTTATTATTATAGTATACTATTTTATGTATAAATAAAATTATATATAAATCATTGATATTGGTTGTTTATTAATGGAAGATACCGTATAAAATATTCTAATTGGTTACGATATGTATACTTAATTGAAGTTAAGTTAAGGGTTAGAATATGTATTGATGAAATGGCTAGATTTATATTCATAAGTATTAATTTTATCATAGATAGGTAAAATACTGTATCTTAAACATAAGTATGATTGAGATGCAATCCTGAGATATGATAATATAAATTGAAGGATAGTGAACTCAATCAAATAAAATGATTAATCTAGCTATATAAGCAAATAAATTTAATATAAAAGAGGTGGAAAATGAAAGACAGACTTAATTTAACAGAAGGAAGAATTACAGAAAAATTACTTAAGCTATCACTTCCAATAATGGGGACTTCATTTATACAGATGGGGTATAACATGATAGATATGATATGGGTTGGTAAAGCCGGAAGTAAAGCAGTAGCTGCAGTTGGAACAGCTGGTTTTTTTCCATGGCTTGCAATAGCATTTATTATGATTTCAAAAGTAGGTGGAGAGATAAAAGTAGCACAAAGTATTGGTGCAAATAATATAAGCACTACTAAATCATATATGAAGTCAGCAATAGAAATAAATATTATACTAGCAATAATATATACAATTTCTTTAATAGTACTTAATAAACAATTGATAGGTTTTTTTAGATTAGGAGACTTAGAAGTTATAACCATGTCTAGACAGTATTTGATAATAGTAGCTCTAGGTATGGTATTTTATTTTATTAATCCAGTATTTACTGCAATTTTCAATGGTCTTGGAAATAGTAAAACTCCTTTTCGTATTAATACAGTAGGATTAATAACTAATATTATACTTGACCCTATATTAATTTTTGGATGGGGATTTGCTCCAAAACTTGGTGTTGCAGGAGCTGCTATTGCAACTGTATTTGCTCAGATAGTAGTTACTACATGTTTTATATATATAATAGTTAAAAGTAAAGAAGAATATTTTAAATTAAGACTATTTAAAGAAATAGAGACTAAATATTATAAAGTTCTGTATAAATTGGGATTACCTATAGCAATACAAAGTGGTATGTTTACAGTATTCTCAATGCTATTAGGAGTAATAGTAGCATCATGGGGGCCTGTGGCTGTTGCAGTACAAAAAGTAGGCTCACAAATAGAAGCAATTTCCTGGATGACGGCTGAAGGGCTATCAGTTGCATTAGGCAGTTTTGTTGGACAAAATTATGGTGCCAAGAAGTATTCTAGAATAAATAAAGGTTGCAAAATAGCTATAACTGTATCTTCTGTACTTGGTATAATAACTACTTTAGTATTAGTGTTTGCAGGAGAGAGTATATTTTCTATTTTTATAGATGAAAGTGAGGCAATAGAAAAAGGAGCAGTTTATCTTAAAATATTAGGCTATTCTCAATTTTTTATGTGTTTAGAAATAATAACAACAGGAGCTTTCAAAGGATTAGGGAGAACCTATATACCTTCTATTATAATTACTATACTGACTGGTGCAAGAGTACCATTGGCTTACTTTATATCTAGACCAGAAATGTTGGGTCTAAATGGTGTATGGTGGAGTATAACCTTATCAAGTATATTAAAAGGTATATTAATGATAAGTCTATTTATATCTTTATTAAAACTCGGAAAGTTGTACAAGATTTCTGAATAAAATTTAAATTATCTTAAATGTATAGACATTTTCTTTGTTTGTATATAAAATTATCTTATTATATAAAAGATTTAATAAGGAGTGAATTAAATGAAAGAGCCAATTTATAAAGTTATAGAAAATCATGTTAGAGAGTTAATAAATTCAGACAGTTTGAAAGAAGGGGATTTAATCCCTTCTGAAAAACAGCTGAGTGAAGAATTTAATGTAACTAGAATGACTGTAAGGTCTGCACTTAATAATCTAGTTAAAGAAGGCTATATAACTAGACAAAGAGGTGTAGGTAGTATAGTTATTGCAAATAATATATATGATAATATATCGTCTGTAAGTGGATTTACTAAAGAGATGGAAAGTAAAGGCTATAAAGTATCTAATATATTGGTATCTCTTGAAATAGTTCAGGCAGATGAAAATTTATCAAGTAAGTTGAATATAAGTTTAGAAGAAAATGTTTGGGAAATAAAAAGAGTAAGATTAGCCAATGATGCAAGAGTTTCATATATGATTACTTATATGCCAGTTAAGTTATTTCCAAATTTAAATAAGACTCATTGTGAAAATTCTCTTTATAATTTTGTTGAAGAAGTGTGTGGATACAAGATAGCCATGTCAGAGAGAGAAGTACAAGCTGTAATATCGAATGAAGAGTGTATGGATAATCTAAAATTAGAAGAACCAGAGCCACTTTTATATATAAGCCAAATTTGTAAGTTACAAAATAGTGAGATTTTTGAGTACTCACACACATATCACTATGGATATACATTAACTTTGAATGCTGTTGTCGAATAAAATTTAAATAAAATGAAAAAGTTTTCTTGAAATGTATATACATTTGGTATATAATAATATCAAGAATTAAATGTATATACATTTAAAAATAAGATATATACATTAAGAAAAAATTAATAGAAAAGCATATTTTAAATGTATAGTTTAAAAAACTTATGACTTAAAAAATATTTAATGAATCTAATTTGGAGGGGAAAAAATGATAAAAATAATGTTAGCTTGTTCAGCAGGAATGTCAACTAGTTTATTAGTTACAAAAATGGAGGATGCAGCAAAGGAAAACGGTATAGAAGCAAAAATATGGGCTATATCAGAAGTGAACTTAAAAAATGAAATAGAAAATTGTGATGTCTTACTTTTAGGGCCTCAAGTTAGATATGTATTAGGAAAAGCAACTGAAATGGCAAAACCATATAATATTCCAGTAGAAGTTATAAATATGATGGATTATGGAAGATGTAATGGAAAAGCTGTGTTAGATAGAGCTGTAGAGTTAAATAGTTCAAAATAAAGTTGTACTGGAGGATGTAAAATGGAAAAATTCATGTCATTTATGGAT
Organism: Clostridioides difficile ATCC 9689 = DSM 1296; assembly: GCF_001077535.1. GTDB lineage: Bacteria > Bacillota > Clostridia > Peptostreptococcales > Peptostreptococcaceae > Clostridioides > Clostridioides difficile. The sequence continues at coordinate 3,229,254 of NZ_CP011968.1, read as the reverse complement.
AAATATATAGTGCCTGTAGCTGCTAAAATAGGAGCTCAAAGGCACTTAGTAGCAGTAAGAGATGCATTTATAGTAATGATACCTATAACTATGGTAGGTGCATTGGGAACATTGATAAATAACTTACCATTGGAAGCATACAAAAATTTGATGGCAAGTATATTTGGAGAAAACTGGACCACATTTGGAGGCGACCTTTGGTGGGGAGCAATAGGTACAATGGCAGTATTCTTAGTAATAGGTGTTGCTTATTTTCTAGCAAAATCTTATGAGAGTGATGGGTTACAATCTGGGCTTATAGCTTTATCTATCTTTTTTATAATGGCTCCACAAATTGGTAAAATAGTTCCTGAGGGAGGAACTACAGTAGTTGAAGGATGGGGAATGATACAACAAACCTACTTAGGTACAGCAGCTTTATTCTCTTCTATATTAATAGGATTATTATCAACTGAGATATTTGTAAGATTATCTAAGGTAAAGAAATTAACTATAAAAATGCCAGATGGAGTTCCACCAGCAGTTTCAAGATCATTTGCAAAGTTAATACCAGGAATGTTAACTATAATGATATTTACTGTAATAGGAATATTTATAAAAATGCTTTCTAATGGAAGTTTCTTAACAGATATTTTAAATACTTATTTAGGAGCACCACTATCAAATGTAGCTGATAGTCTAGGTTCTACAATGCTTATTGCATTTATAATTCATATACTTTGGACTGTTGGACTTCATGGTGCAAATATAGCACTTCCTTTTACAGAAACTATACTTATGAAATTAGGTGGAGAAAATGCTGCCTTGGCTCAAGCAGGAGCAACGGAAGGATACCATGTACTTGCAGGTGCATTCTTTGATGCATTTGTGTATTTAGGTGGTTCTGGAATGGTATTGGGATTAATAGTAGCTTTATTAATAGCTGGAAGAAGACGTAAAGAGATGATAGTATTAGGTGGTCCACCTGCAATATTTAACATAGGAGAACCATTGATATTTGGACTTCCAATAGTTTTAAATCCTATATTTATGATTCCATTTGTACTTGCACCAGTAATATGTAGTGCTGTATCATACTTAGCAATAGATTTTGGATTAGTAGCACCAGTAATTTTACCTAAAATACCTTGGGTAACACCTCCTATATTAGGTGGAGCAATGGCTACAGGTGACTGGACTGGTGGAGCTTTAGCACTATTTAATTTAATATTATCAATATTAATATATATTCCATTTGTCATAGCGTCTGAAAAAATGGAAGCTAATAAATTGAAAATTAACAACTAGGTAGTTTTATTTCGGTAAATAAATGTATAGGGTTTTGTAGAGTATATTAAATTATAGGTAAGGATGGTATAATGAGATGAAAAAGGGACTAAAAATAGTTACAATTGGAGGAGGTTCAAGTTATACTCCTGAGCTTGTAGAGGGTTTTATAAATAGATATGAAGAGTTACCTGTAAAGGAATTATGGCTTGTAGATATAGAAGCTGGAAAAGAAAAATTAGAGATAGTTGGAAATCTAGCTAAGAGGATGGTAAAAAAAGCTGGAGTAGATATGAAAATAAATCTTACTTTAGATAGAAGAGAAGCTCTAAGAGATGCAGACTTTGTGACAACACAACTTAGAGTAGGTCTTTTAGATGCGAGAATAAAAGATGAAACTATTCCTTTATCTCATGGAGTTATGGGGCAGGAAACTAATGGTGCTGGAGGTTTATTTAAAGCCCTTCGCACAATACCAGTTATATTTGATATAATAAAAGATGTGGAAGAATTATGTCCAAATGCATGGATGGTGAATTTTACAAATCCAACAGGAATAATAACAGAGGCTGTATTCAAATATACTAATTTTAGAAGATATATAGGTCTATGCAACGTGCCAATTCATTTAAAAAATGATGTTGCCAAACTATTTAATGTAGAAAGTGACAGAATAAGTATGGATTTTGCAGGTCTTAATCATATGGTTTATGGTCTAAATGTATCTTTAGATGGAGAAGATGTTACAAAAGAAGCAATTGATAAATTTGTCAAAGCAGATATAAGTATGCAAAATATAAAGGCAATTGATTTTAATGCTGAATTTGTAAAATCTTTGGGTGCAATACCTTGTCCATATCATAGATACTACTATAAAACTAAAGAAATGCTTGAGGATGAGTTGAGAGAGTTTAAAGAGGGAAAAGCTAGAGGTCAAGTAGTTAAAGAATTGGAAGAACAATTATTTGAATTATATAAGGATGAAAAATTAGATGTAAAACCACCTCAACTTGAAAAAAGAGGAGGGGCTTACTATAGTGATGCTGCTTGTAATTTAATAAGTTCTATATACAATGACAAAAAAGATATCCAAGTAGTTAATACATTAAACAAGGGTTCTATAAGAGATTTTAAAGATGAACAAGCAGTAGAAGTAAGTAGTGTAATAACAAAAAATGGTCCAAAACCAATAAGTATAGGATATTTACCAGATTCTGTGCATGGATTAGTAAGTCAAATCAAATCATTTGAAGTATTGGCAGCTAAAGCAGCTGTATATGGCGATTATGAATCTGCTCTTTTGGCACTTTGTACAAACCCATTGATTCCATCTGATGACTTAGCAAAAACTATATTAGACGAAATGTTGGAAGCTCATAAAGATTATCTTCCTAGATTTAATAGATAGTTGTCTATAGAAAGTAGGTTATGGTATGACTAAAATTATAATAAATGCAGATGATTTTGGATATTGTGAAGCTGTGAACTATGGAATAATTTCAGCTCATAATAATGGTATAGTTAGGTCTACTTCTATGATGGCAAATATGCCTGGGGTAGAACATGGAGTAGGCTTACTTAAAGAAAATAAAACTTTAAATTGTGGAGTTCATATGACTTTAAGTTGTGGTAGACCATTATTATCTAACTTAAAAACTATTGTTGATAAAGACGGTTTTTTTATTAGGAGGATTACAGACGAAATTATTGAAAAAATGGATTGTGATGAGATTTATAGAGAACTTTGTGCTCAAATAGATAGGGTAAAAGGGCTTGGAATAGATATATCTCATTTAGATAGTCACCATCATATCCATACTTTAGTAAGTTTAAAGCCAGTAATAGAGAAGATTGTAACCAAGTATAATCTTCCGATAAGAGGTGGATTTGAATATAATTTAGAGTATTCTAAAGTAGTTCCTTTAATAGATAGTTTTTATAAGGAAAATGTAAGTGAAGAATATTTTATAAAAAATATAGACGAAATAATGAAGTATGATGTAGTGGATATTATGTCTCACCCAGCTTTTTTAGATGATTATATTTTAAATTCTACATCTTATGCTATTGATAGAACGAAAGAGCACAAGATACTTACATCTAAAAAAGTCAAAGAATTTTTAGAAAAGAATGGATTAGTCATATCAAGCTATAGAGATATTTAGGAGGTCGAATAAATGGATGAGAAGATGATAGAGATATCTTTTGGAATAATTGGATTTGCAGGTGATGCGAAAGGGCTAGCATTTGAAGCAATAAAAGAAGCAAAGAGCGGGAATATAGATAAAGCTAGAGAATGTATTGAAAAGTCGAAAGAATCAATTCATAAAGCTCATAAATTCCAAACAGAATTGATACAAAATGAAGCTAATGGTAATAAAACTGAAATAAGTGTTATACTTATTCATGCACAAGACCATTTAATGACAGCTATGAATTTTCAACAATTAGCAGAAGAATTTATAGATGTATATGAAAGATTAGAAAGTAAGTAATTTAAATTTATTATTAAAAAAGAGTGTATAAAAATAATTTTTATAATTATTAAATGCACTCTTTTTTTATTTAAGTAGAGTTTAGCAATATAGTATTATGTTATTGATACTTTAGAATTTAGACTTCTCATAATTGTAAGGTATACTAGTACCAACAACTACATCTTCAATTTTTTCAACAATAAGCCAATCATCCATATTTCCTTGATGGTCAAAATCAAGAGGTGTTATTTCTTCAACATTTTCAAATTCAACTAAGCATAAACATTTTTTATGCCAACGAACTTTTTGCTTTTCAGATAAATTTAATTTTGGTTGATTTTCATTTAAAATTTTAGAAATTTCATCTTCTGTTAATTTAACATAGTTTTCTACCTTTTTAACAGTGGCTTTTGCAGATATTTTTGCAGTTCCTTTTTCCATAAAATAAAGTAACTCATCTTCAAATACTCTACTATGTGGTATTTTTCTACCAGCAGCACCTCTAATAACCATTGTTTTTGTTCCAGCCAAGATTTTATCTAAGACCTTTTCTCCTTTTTTTCCTGCATTATCACAATATACTAAATGTACCATGTTTTGAATCCTCCTTACTAAATTCATTATCTATAAATTGCATTTTATCATTGTTTAACTGAAAAGTCATTGTATTTGTGTCCAATTCTTTAAAAAAATACTGTTTAATATAAGAAAACCTTATCTAAGCTATATATAATTAAGATTAATTAGGAATTTTTATCCTTTTACAAAATAATATTGACTAAAAATAGAAAAATGCTATAATAAATATGTGCTTATGATAATCAATATCATGTAAGTATAATAAACAAGTAGGAGAAGTAATCATGAAAAAAATAAAATCACTTGCAATATTTATATCTATTATAACTACATTAGTACTTGTTACAGCATGTTCAGATAAGAATACAGAGGATAAAGATAAATCAGAGACAAGAGTTGTACAATCTGTTAAAGGAGAGGTTAAGATACCATCAAATCCTAAAAAAATAGTTGATATATCAGGAAGTAGTGAAGAACTATTATTAGCAGGTTATAAGCCTGTTGCAACAGCAAATGTAGACTCATATGAAACTGATAAATTACCAAGTTACATAAGAGAAGAGCTTAAAGGTGTAAAGATAGTTGGGCACTCAATGATGGATACTATGGATATGGAAGCTATATTAGAAGTAAATCCTGATTTAATAATAATGAGTCAAAGACAAGAAAAAATATATGACCAATTAAAAGAAATAGCTCCTGTAGTTATGATGAAAGATTATGCAAATGACTGGAGAAGCAAGTTAACTGATGTTTCAAAGTTATTTGACAAAGAAGAAGAAGCTAAAAGTTGGCTACAGAAGTATGATGAAAAAGCTACAAAGTTAGGTAAGGAAGTTATAGAAAAGAATGGAGAAAAAACTTATTTACCAGTGTTGGCAAGTTCAGGTCAATTTATGGTATTTAGTGATGGTGGAATAGGTACTCTAATCAATGATGATATGAAATTAGCTAGACCTAAGAATATGCCAAAACAGGATGGAATAACACTACCAATGGTAAGTATGGAAGGTTTAACAGATATAGATGCAGACCATATAGTTGTAATTGCTACAGAAGCAGATAAAAAAGATTTAGAAAATAGTGCTATCTGGGCTCAAATAAGAGCAGTAAAAGATGGTAATGTAACAATACTTGATGCTGTTCCATTTTTCAGTCAATCATACAATCCAATTGGAAAAGAGTTATTATTAGAATCAGTTAAAAATGAATTAACAAAGTAATTCTTAACTTAGTAGGTGTGAGATAATGATATTCATTTTTCACACCTATTTTTAATAAATCTTAAAATTAAAATACTTAATAGATGATATTATACTGACGATTAAAAGGGAAAAGGAGGTAGGATAATTGACTAAGCTGAGTAAAAAAAATATAACTTATTTGTTGATATTAGTAAGTATAGTTGTACTTGTATTTGGAATTGTATTATCCATAACTATTGGGGCAAAAGATATGAATCTATCAACTGTTATAGATAGTTTGATAAAAATGGAAGATGGAATAAATATGAGAATAGTAAAGGATGTTAGACTTCCAAGGGCAATAGCAGCTGCACTTGTTGGAGGGTTTTTAGCAGTTTCTGGGGCAATAATGCAAGGAATAACGAGAAATCCTATAGCTGAACCATCTGTTATAGGAATTACACAAGGAGCTACATTCGCAATTTCGATATCACTGGTACTTCAAAAAAAACTTCCTCAACTTATACATGGAAGTTTTAGTGTAATGATGTTTGCATTTATTGGAGCAAGTATAAGTGGATTATTTATATATTTTATAAGTTCTAAATCAAGAGGAAGAGTTAATAATGTAAAATTAGCTCTTGCAGGAGTCGCTCTTGGTACATTGCTAATTTCTTTGGCATCAGCAATATCTATGTATTTTAACCTATCTCAACAATTAAGTTTCTGGATATCAGGAGGGCTTGTAGGAGTGAAGTGGGAAGGTATAAAATTGCTATTTGTAGCTGGTGGTATTGGATTTATTTTAGCTATTATTATGGCTCCAAGAATAACTATATTAAGTCTTGGAGAAGAAGTGGCAATAGGATTAGGACAAAAAACTAACTTTGTTAGATTTATATGTATAGTACTTGTAATATTAATGACTGGAGCATCTGTGTCAGTGTCTGGTAATATTATTTTTATAGGTCTTATAGTTCCTCAAATAGCTAAAGGAATAGTAGGTTCAGATTATAAGTATATAATACCGAGCTCTTTAGTATTAGGAGCTGTATTGCTTGTATATACAGATATATTAAGTAGGATGATAAATCCTCCATATGAGACACCAGTAGGTTCTATAACAGCACTTATAGGAGTGCCAATATTTATATACCTTGTTAGAAAGGGGGAGAAATAGGTACTATGAAAAATATTATAAAAATAAATTCTAAAACATTACTTGTTATATCAATTTTAATGGTGCTTATTTTTATCACTTTTTTATTGAGTTTAAATATGGGCTCATTTTCTATAGAACCAATGGATGTTATAAAGACTTTTTTAGGGAAGGGTCAGCGTAATCATGAAATTGCAATATTTAAATTAAGATTACCAAGAATAGTAATAGCACTTTTGGTTGGTTCTGCATTATCAACAGCAGGTGTAATACTTCAAGGAGTTACAAAGAATGATTTAGCTGATTCTGGAATTTTGGGAATAAATTCAGGTGCTGCATTGTTTGTAGTAGTTTATATATATCTTATGAATGGTAATGTATATGAAGGTATGAGTAACTTGACTGTATTTACAATGCCTATTGTTGCACTTATAGGAGCTTTATTTGGAGCATTTCTTATATATTCTCTTGCATGGAAAGGTGGTATAAATTCGTCAAGATTACTACTTATTGGTATAGGTGTAAACATAGCTTTTACTTCAATTTTGACGATATTCCAATTGAAATTTACAACACAAGAATTTAATAGGGTTATGGCATGGACATCAGGAAGCATTTGGGGAACCAGTTGGAAATATGTAATAGCTGTGCTTCCATTTATAGTGATTTTTATGGGTATAACTATTTATAAATCTAAATATATAGATGTTTTAAATTTGGGTGATGAAGTATCTATAAGTCTTGGTGTAGATGTAGAAAAACAAAGAAGAAGACTTATAATATATGCAGTAATTTTATCTGGTGTATCGACAGCAGTAGCAGGTAGTATTTCATTTTTAGGTTTAATAGCTCCACATATAGGTAGAAAAATAATAGGACCAAAGCATAAAAGATTAATACCAGTATCAGCATTGATAGGAACATTATTACTTTTAATAGCAGATACTATATCAAGAAATCTTCTAGCACCTATAGAAATACCAGTAGGTATAGTAGTTTCTATAATAGGAGTGCCGTACTTTATTTATTTAATGTTGGTAAATGATTAGGAAAGGGTGTTGTTATGAACTGTATAAATACTAAGAATCTAAATGTATCATATGGAAACACAGATATTATAAAAAATTTAAATTTAAATATACCAAAAGGAAAAATAACTACCATCATAGGGGCTAATGGTTGTGGAAAATCGACAATACTTAAAACTATAGGTAGAATTATTAGCCCTAATAGTGGGAAAATATATATAAATGGAGAGGACATCTACAAAAAGAAGTCTAAAGAAATAGCAAAGGATATGGCTGTACTTCCACAAAGCCCTCAAGCTCCTAGTGGTCTTACCGTTTCAGAATTAATTTCTTATGGAAGATTTCCTCATAAAAGTGGATTTGGTAATTCTAGTAAAGAAGACAGAGAGATTGTAAATTGGAGTTTAGAAGTTACTGGAATTGCAGAATTTAAGGATAGAAATATGGAAGATTTATCAGGAGGACAAAGACAAAGGGCATGGATAGCTATGGCTTTGGCACAAGAAACTGATATATTATTACTGGATGAGCCTACAACATATTTAGATTTGGCACATCAATTGGAGATACTAAAATTATTAGATGAACTAAATAAAAAACAAGGAAGAACTATTGTCATGGTAATACATGAACTTAATAATGCAGCAAGATTTGCTGACCACATGATAGGTATTAAGAAAGGTAAAATAGTTTGTGAAGGTGATGCATATGATGTTATGACGAAGGATAATCTAAAAGAATTATTTAATATTGATGCAGAAATAGCAACAGACCCAAGAACAAATAAACCAATTTGTATAACTTATGACATGGTGTAAATGGTGACAACATGGAGAATCAAGAAGCATTAAGACATGAAAAAATATGGATTTTATTATTTAGGTATTCGATACCTGCAATAATAGCAATGATGGTAACTTCACTTTATAATGTAGTAGATAGAGCTTTTATTGGTTCTATGGAAGGTATTGGCTCTATAGCTATTGCAGGTCTTGGTGTAACTATGCCAGTATTTACTCTAATAATAGCTTTTGGAATGTTGGTATCAGTAGGTGCTAGCACAAGATTGTCTATAAAGTTAGGTGAAAGAAATAGAGAAGAAGCAGAGAAGATATTAGGTAATGCTTTGACATTATCTATAATTATCTCTTTAATTATAACTATATTAGGATTAGTTTTCTTAGAAGATATACTTTTTATTTTGGGTGCAAGTAAAGATTCAATATTTTATGCAAAAGACTATATGAGTGTCATATTGGTTGGAAGTATATTTAATTTAGTTGCATTTTATCTTAATAATGCAATTAGGGCAGAAGGTAATCCAAAATTAGCAGCAAGGACAATGATTGTAGGATGTGTATTAAACCTGATATTGGACCCTATATTTATATTTGTATTTAATTTAGGTATAAAAGGAGCAGCTATAGCAACAGTACTCTGTCAAATAGTAGTATTCTTTTGGGTAATACATTATTTTATAAGAGGGAAGTCCAATTTAAAACTAAAAAAATGTAACTTAAAATTGAATAAAGATATAGTAAAGAAGGTATTTGCAATAGGAATGACACCTTTTGCTATGGAAGTAGCTATAAGTATAACTCACATGTTTACAAATAATTCTCTAAAGGTTTATGGTGGAGATTTAGCTATTGGAGCTATGACAGCACTTACATCTATTTTATTGATGTTTATGATGCCTGTGTTTGGATTGAATCAAGGTATGCAAACTATAATATCATACAATTATGGTGCAAAACAATATGAGCGTGCAAAGAAAACTTTAATATTATCTATCATAGTGTCAGTTGTCATATTGTCATTTGGATTTTTAGTAGTACAAGTTTTCCCAGAAGTATTTGTAGGTATATTTAATAAAGATTCAGATTTGATGGATATAGCAGTAAGAGGTATAAGCCTAAATCTAATTACATTGCCTATAATGGGGATTTCTATTGTAGGACCTGTGTATTTTCAGTGTATAAGTAAAGTTAAACATTCAATGTTTTTAACTCTTTTAAGACAATTTATTTTATTTATACCATTAATCATTGTACTTCCAATTCAATTTAATTTAGATGGTGTTTGGTTGGCACAGCCAGTTGCAGATTTTATTGCTATGATAATCGTATTATTATTCTTAAAAAGGGAATTTAAAACAAGCCGAGTGTAAGAAATTTAGAAAATAAAATTAAATTGGAAAATAAAAAGACTTGTCTTTATAAAATGATTAAAATTATTTTATAGAGACAAGTTTTTTATTTTATTTAAACGGAACTATCCATACTGGTTTCTTCTAGTTTTTTTCCAAAAGTCATTTTCTCAAATATTTCTTGAGGTAGAGGTTTTGAAAAAACATATCCTTGTATCATATCACAATTAATTTTTTTAAGATAATCCATTTGCAAGATTGTTTCAACACCTTCTGATATACTATTCATATTTAATTTTTTTGCCAAATTAACTATAGATTCTATTACATGATTTTCAGCAATATTATCTGCATTAGGTGAGCTAAAAAAAGCACGGTCAAGTTTTAATGTGTCAACTTTTATTTCTTTTAACATATTGAGTGAAGAGTATCCACTTCCAAAGTCATCTAGTGAACATTGAAAACCTTCTTCATGGATTTGGTCTATTATATTAATTAATTTTTGGAGATTTTCAAATACAAGTGTTTCAGTTAATTCAATTTCTAAGAGCTTTGCAGGAATGTTGTATTTATTACGAAGCATTCTGTATTTTTCTAAAAAATCTATATTATTTAAATTAGCACGTGAAAAATTAACTGAAACAGGTATTGGAGTTTCTCCATTATCTATCCATTTTCTTATCATACTACATACTTTTTCAAAAACATAGTGGTCGAGTTTTGTAATAAAACCATTTTTTTCAAAGAAAGGAATAAACTCGTCTGGTGGTATAAGGCCTTTATTTGGGTCTTGCCATCTTACTAATGCTTCTGCACCTACAATAGTATTATCTTTTAGGCTGATTTTAGGCTGAAGATATACTATAAATTCGTTATTATTTAATGCTTCCTCCATTCTATTTTCCATTTCTTTTTCTTTAATCATTTTTAAACGCTCTAAATCACTATAAAAAACACATGTATAAAGTGGATGATTTCCAATGTTTCCTTTATTATTTTTTCGTGCAACATTTGCACGGTCTTGAATTGAAACTAAAGGTAGATTTGGGTCATCAATTTTATATACACCTATAGATAGAGCTATAAAATATTTACATTCTTCATTTTTATTGAAACTATTAATATCATTGGTGATATTTTCTATGTACTTAAGAATTTCTTTTTGAGGAATAGTTTTAATAAGTACATTAAACTGGTCATTAGAAACTCGACAAAGCAATTCTCCTGGTTCTAGATAATTACTAATGACATCATGTATGTACTTTAATGTTTTATCTCCTGCTTCACTACCAAAAGAATCATTAATAAGTTTGAATTTCTGAATATTTATAGATACCAATGAATAGCTTTCTGATGAAGATGACTGTATAATTTTTTTAGCTTCAATATCAAAACGTGCTTTACTGTAACCTTTAGTTACAGAGTCTACATAGGCGATTTTTATAAGTTGTGCCCTGTTCTTTTGATTTATAAACATAATCAATATAATAAGCAATAAAAATAGTATAACAATTAAAATATTGATGAAGATTGCTTTTTTTAGAAGTAAATCAAACTGTGCACTTGCTGTTTTTGTTGGAACAATTGAAAGGAGGTATAAGTTTTCTTCTTGTAATGGAAGATAGTGCATTGCCTTAGAAATACCATCATTTAATGTATAATACATAGAACCAGTTTTGTTCTTTTTTAAGTTTATTTTCATTTCTTCAAGTTTATTTTTATCAACCTGTTTTCCTTGGTGTTTAATCATGTCAAAAAAATTTACCACATTTTTTGGAGCATTTTTGTTTGCTGAACTTACAATAAAATTTCCATCTTGGTCGATAATTTGGGAAAATCCTTCACCATGAAAGCTTTCTACACTTAATAAATTTCTCATAGTATCAATAGTATTCCAAGCAGCAACAGCTCCAACAATTTTATCGCCATTGTATAGTGGTACAGAATATAAAATTCCATATGTACCAGATTGTGATTTAACAGGAGTAATTGTTTCTTTGCCTTGAAGGGCTTTTCTATAAAAGTCTTGTCCTTTAACATTACCTGTATCTTTAAGGGCACTTACAAAATTTCCATTAGAATCTATAATACCTAACCAATCAAATTCAAATAATTTTAATTTTTTTGATAAGTATCTATTGACTTCTTTTTCACTATCATTAATCTCAAAATAAGTATCTCCCATAGAATATAGTGTCCTAAATATACTTTTACATTTCACATTAATTGTAGTGGAAATACCTTGTGAAACTTCTACAAGATATCGTTCTGTTTCATTATGTGTTACTTTATTTAGATTCATAATAAAAGTGACACATGTTAATGACACGATTAAAAGGAGTGTCAATAGTAAAGTAGCTATTATTTTTTTATTTTTTGTGTTTTCAAAGTTCATTCTTTTGTTTCATCCTCCATCCTTTATTTGTTTACAAATAAGAATTCTCTCAGACATATTATACCAAATATCTTTTCATACAAAGATATTAAATTTTATTTATCCCACTTTACATTTAGCTTTATTTATGTCTTCTTAGAGATTAATCAAGATACGTTTATTGTTTAAATCTTATTTTATAATATTTTGAGTAAAAGAGGTTAAAAAAAGGAACTGTTTTCAAAATAATTTTGATACAGTTCCTTTTCAGTATAGAAAATTTTTATAGTATTAGAAAGAACTTTTAGCTTATGTATCTACATAAGTATTATATTTATAAAAGATATTTTGTTACAATCTAAAATGTAGATGAAATTCTGTAAATGCCAAATTCTCTATGACCAAGACTTTCAGCTTTGGTATGTTTACCATTACAGACTTCTATTATTTCATTAAATATTTCTTGACCTATATCTGCTATTTTAGCACCATCTGTTATAATTCTACCTGCATTTATATCGATATTGTCTGGCATTTTGTTGTATGTATCACTATTCCCAGTGATTTTAATAACTGGTGAAATAGGGCTTCCTGTTGGAGTACCTCTACCAGTTGAAAAGATTACAATTTGTGCACCACCTGCTACCATACCAGTGATAGAATCTATATCTTGACCTGGAGTATCCATAAAATATAATCCTTTTTTATCAGGAGGTACAATATCAGCATATTCAAGAGCACCTTTGAATGGCTTATTGCCTGCCTTATACATACACCCAAGTGACTTTTCTTCAATTGTTGAAAGTCCACCAGTTTTATTGCCTGGAGTAGGTTGACCACTACGTAAATCTTCTCCCATAGCAATTGCTCTTTTTTCTACATCACTTACAAATTTAAGAAACTTATCTTTCATTTCTTCATCTTCAAAACGGGTAGCCAACAAATGTTCTGCACCAATTACTTCTGTAGTTTCACTTAGTATGCTACTTCCACCTTCATCTACAAGAAGGTTTGATGCAACGCCTATTGAAGGGTTTGAAGCTATTCCACTTGTTGGGTCAGAACCACCACATTCAAGTGCTAATGTAATTTCACTCATACCAAATTCAACTCTTACTTCTTTTGACACTTCACGAGCCATTTTACTTACTATTTCAGCTCCCTTAGAAACTGTTTTTAATGTTCCGCCACATTCCTGTATAACAACGTAATCTACCTTTTTTCCTGTTGTAGCTATTTCAGATGCTAATTCTTTTGCTTGAATACCATCACATCCAAGACCAACTACTAAAACTGCGGCAACATTAGGATTTTTTCCAAATCCTATTAATGTCTTTGCTGTAAGCTCTATATCAGAACCAATTTGACAACATCCATGTTGATGAGGGATTGCTATTGCTCCAGGCACAAGTGATGCTATTCTTGTAGCTGTCTCACTTGAACATACAGATGTTGGAATAATTAAAACATGATTACGAATACCAAACTGACCATTTTCTCTTAAATAACCCATTAATTTCATTTTAACTTCCTCCTATTTTTTATCTCCACGACCACGTGTACTTTCAATGTTATGTACATGAACATAGTCACCAGTTTTTATGTCAACTGTTGCAATTCCTATGATTTCACCGTATTTGTATACAACATCACCTTTTTTTACATCTTCTGTAGCCATCTTATGAAAGACAGGTATATTATCATTTACTATGTAAGACTTTCCATCAATTGAAACTTTTTCACCTTTAACTAAAGGTCTGACACATGTAACTAGATTATCTTTTTCATTTGCATGAATAATTGCATTCATTAATTTTACCTCCTTAAGTATTAATTTACTTCAATATTTTTATTTGTTTTAAAAATAGATTTTTTCTTTTTTTCTCTTTTATCTAGATAGGAAACTAACATTGGACAACATATTGCTGTAACAATAATAGCAGCAGCAACCTGTACTGTTGAAACAGCTGCTATTGTAGCTAGAGTAGGGTCTATAGCTGCTAAAGCTTCAGGAGTACCAGCTGCATTTCCGGCTGTTGTACCTGTAGCTGCACCTACTGCTGGATGTTCTGCACGTATAAGTTTCATTACAAAGTACCCACCCATACCTGTTATTATAGTAACTCCTAAACCAAGTACAACTCCAGGTAGTCCAGCAGTTATAATTTGATTAAAGTTTAATGCTGCTCCTAAAGGAAAAGCGAAGAAAGGAATTAATAATGTTGTACCAGGTGCAAGAAATTCTCGTATATCTTCATCAAGGTTACCAAGTATAAATCCAAGTAGTATTGGTATAAGTGCTGCAAATAGTGCTACTATAGGTACATTTGCAAGTCCAGTTACTCCAAAAGCAAGCATTGTAAAAAAAGGACCATCATTTAGAGATAAGATAGATATTGCTCCAACATCTGTGGAGTCTCCATATTCACCTGCAAGAGCAGCAAATAGACCTCCATTTGAATTAGTCATGGTAGCAACTATGGCAAGAGGTGTAATACCAATTATACCTTTAGGTCCAATAAATTTACTAACAATAATACCTAATACTGCACCAATTATAAATTTTGTTGCTGTAAGTACTATACCTTTAGTCAATGGTTTACCAGCTTGTCTGATATTGATTTGAGCTCCATTGCATAGACAAAATAGAGCAAGTATACTCATTGCACCAGTTTTAAATAAGGATGTTGTGAATCCTCCAATTTCAAGAGCTTGTGGACATACTGTATTAAATAGTGCTCCCAATAACAAGGGACAGACCATAAGTCCTCCTGGTATCTTTTTCACTGATTTTAAGATGTGCATCTAGTATCACTCCCTTTCATTTTTATATAGGTATTATAAAAGCAATTAATATGCCAATATATAGAGTTTGTATCTTTAGTTATCATGATTATTTTTAATAATCGATTGAAATGCTGTAGATTACTTATAATTAAAAGTACGATTGACGAGAATTTCACTTACAAAGATTCTTTTTATCATATAATTGTATTTTTTATTGAAAACAAATAAACGTCTTATGTATTAAAATTAAACATAAAACGTTTTGATATATATAGATATGTATTATTTTTAAACATCATCTTCTATTTCTTTTAACTTACGCCATAGAGTGGAGCGAGTTATCTTTAGAATTTCACAGGTTTTTGTAGTATTTCTATTATTTTCGTTATAAATTTTATAGATATATTTTTTTTCTAAAGTTTTTAAATCTAAATTACTGCATTCAAAATCACTATTATCTTTATCAACTATATTATTTGTATATTCATTGCTAACCTTTTCTAATAAAATCGAGTCAAATGATTCCACAATAACAGCCCTTTCCATCATACCTTCCAATTCCCTTATATTACCTTCATATTCTCGTTCAAGAAGTGCCTTTTTAATATTTGGAGTGATAATTAAGGGCGTTTTATTGTATTTGCTTGAATATTTATGTATAAAAAATTCTGATAATTTTATAATATCTTCTTTTCTTTCTTTTAATGAAGGAAGATATAATGTTAGTATATTTATTCTAAAATAAAGATCTTGTCTAAATAAACCATTGCGCATCATATTTTTTAAGTCTTTATTTGAAGCACAGATAATTTTTACATCTATAGGAATAACTTTATCACCACCAATTCTCATAACTTGTTTTTCCTGCAATACTCTCAATAATCGACCTTGAAGTTCAAGAGGGATTTCACTTATTTCATCTAGGAAGATTGTACCTTCATGTGCTAGTTCGAATATACCTGCTTTACCTTTTTTTCTAGCACCTGTAAATGAACCTTCCTCATAACCAAAAAACTCACTCTCTATTAGAGATGGAGGTATGGCAGCACAATTTACAGCAACAAAAGGTGCATTTTTACGCTTACTATAGTTATGTATACTTTGACAAAATAGTTCTTTACCAACTCCAGATTCTCCAGTAATAATCATAGGAGTATCATAACAAGCATATTTTTTTGCAAGTTCTATACAATCTTTTGTCTTTTCACTAGCATGAATTATATCATCAAAAGTGTATTTAGCAGATAGACCTTTGCTTAATAAGCTCCTTCTTATTGTATGTTCAAAAGAACTTATCTCCTTGCTATCTTGAAATGTTGAAACAGCTCCTTGAATCTGACCATCAACAATGATTGGAACTCTATTTGTAATAATTTTTGTACTCCCTATATTTTGTATTTCACCAATTTGAGGTTCCATAGTCTCAACTACTTGTGGAAGAACTGTGTTTGGGATAACATCTACAACATTATGATAAAGTGCATTTTCTTTTTTTATACCAAATATTTTTTCAGCACTCTTATTAAATAATGTTATTTTAAAATTTTTATCAACTGTTATTATTCCATCATGTACAAAATCTGTCATAGCTTCTATCTGTAATCTTCTTTTTTGTTCATCCTTGGTTGCTTCGAGTATTTGTTCTGCTTGTTGAATGGCTCTAAGTATGTTTTCTTCTCTAGATTCGATTAATATTCCCTTACAATTAAGTCTCTTAACAATATGTGCAACAGTGGTATCTCCTATATATGTGTTTATACCTTTCTTTCTGTACTTTTCTATAGCATCATAAATTTCTTCTTCTTTTTCAATTTCAATCATAGTTATTTTCTTATTCAATATTTCTTCTATAATATCGAAACCGTAGATGACATTATTAAATCCAATTATTCCAAATGGTTCGTTGGAATTTTTTACCTCTTTGTAACTTTTTATAATATCATAAGCATCTACTTTAATTTCAACTATAGGTATATTGTAAGTAGCTTTTAACATATTGTAAGTTCCACCTCGGCTTATGATAATTCTAGTACCATGATTAATACTTTTTTCAGCAAGAGGTATACCTTCTTTTAGATTGCCAAATACAACATCAATATTTGTATATTTGTTTTTTTTAACTATGTGAATTGATTTTTCATAGGTTCCTTTAGTGGGAGCAATAACGAGTATTTCCTTCATAATAATTCCTCCATATTTCATCAAATAAACTTAAATATTATCTTATGACTAAATTTTATTAGTTATATTTTAACATTTTACTTTATATTTAATTATAAATAAAGTATTTTTAAAAGGAACATTATAAAAGACTGTATCAAAGTTAACTTTTAGAATTATAAAGTTTCATCTTTTTACAGTCTTTTAATATATAATATCTATTTATCAAATCTATCTACTTTAAATAATTTCATATTTTTATTTTGTTTGCCAAGATATAATTCACTTAACATTATACCTCCTAATATTGCAAAGAGTATACCATTTGCTCCATAACCTAAGCAATACCATAGATTGTTATTTTTATTATCTGGACCAATAAAACCTAAATTATCTAAAGTTGAAGCAAAACAACCACAATATTTATATTCAACTTCAATGTCTTTTATATCCTTAAACATACTTTTCAATCTTTGTTCTAAAATATCATACTTTTCATTGGCTAAAGTTTCATTTTCTATATCATCAAAACTTACATCTTCACCACCTATAATTAATCGATTGTCTTTAGTAGTTCTTAGATAATTATATGGGTCACAGTTATCTCTAATTAAAATGTTGTTTTTCCAAGAAGCTATGTTTTTAAGTGGTTTCGTTGCTATATTAAAAGTATTTGACTTAGTTGCAAAATTTCTTTTTGTAAATAAACTTGTATTGTACCCTGTAGCTACAATTAATTTTTTACCATGAACTTTGTATCCATACGATACTTCAGCAGTAACCTTATCATTTGATAAATCTACTTTTTTTACTTCTGTATTTTCATATACTTGAAGACCATTTTTTAAACTTACATCAATCAAATGGTGACTATATTTATATGGGTCTAATTCTCGTCCTCCATTCTTTGCTATCAATCCTGATTTTAAATCAAAGCTAAAAGGGTTTGTGGATTCATCAATATATTCAACATCAAATCCATTTTCTTTTCTTAAGTTATATTCTTCTTTGATAGCCTTAACTTCAAGTTTGTTGGCAGTATAAAGTAGAGTATCTCTTTTGGCATAATCACACTTATTTCCATATAGCTCTATAAATGTATCTAATTCTTCAAGTGCTGAAGTACAAAGGTTGTATGCTTTTAGAGCATCTTTTAGAGTCATAACCTCTGTTAAATCTATCAAATTGTCATCTAATTCATACTGTAATAGAGAAGTTGTCACGCTAGTGCTTCCATGTGCAATCCTTCCTTTTTCAAGAATGACAGACTTTATATTGTTTTTAGCTAGATAGTAAGCACAAATACATCCAGTTACGCCACCACCAACAATTATAACATCAGTATCAATATCATCAGTAAGGTATGGAAATTGTCTTGGAACTTTATTAATATTAGTAAAAATAGGATTTCCTTTTACATATTCTTGATTCATATACTTCACTCCTAAAATTTATTATGTATGAGTGTATTATTTTCTATAGCAAATAATATTATACATTTTAATTATCTAGTTATATGGGTATGTATAGATAAAATGTGATAACATTTTAGTATAAAACATATGTATAATATATTCATAATTACCTTATTTTAAGTAATATAGTATATAATGTTTGTTAACAAGTAAAAAGATTGAATAAAAGTTAATTAAAAATTTAAAGTAGGAGGTAAATTTATGCTTTCAAAAAATATAGCTTCTAAGGTATTAGAAAAATGTCTAATTACTGGAGGAGATTTTGCTGAGATTTTTGAAGAAGACACTATAAATAATTCTATTAGTTTAATAGATAATAAAGTAGAAAATGCAATAGGTGGAAGAAATTATGGTATAGGAATAAGAATATTTAAAGGATTGAAAAGTATATATGCTTATACAAGTGACAATTCATTAAATAGTCTGTTGGATGTAGCATACAAAGCTGCTGTTGCTTTAGGTAAATTGGAAGATGGAAAAAGTGTAATATTAAATGACAGTATTAAAATAAATAACATACATAATATAAAAATTTATCCAAATTCAATAGGAAATAAAGATAAAGTAAGTGTTATGAAGGTTGCATATAAGAGTGCAAAAGAATTTAGTAATGATATATCTCAAGTAAGTGTTAGTTATTTGGATAAAGACCAAAAAATATTAATTGCAAACACTGAAGGTATATATGTTGAGGATAGAAGAATAAGAACTAGACTAGGGATAAGTTCAATTGCATCTAAGGGTAATGAAAATCAAACTGGATTTGAAGGTCCTGGAGGTTGTAAAGGGTTTGAAATATTTGAAGAAATAGACCCAGAATATTATGCAAAAGAATCAGCTAGAGTAGCGCATACTATGTTGCATGCTAAAAATTGTCCTGCAGGTAATATGATGGTAGCAATAGATAATGGATTTGGTGGAGTAATATTTCATGAAGCTTGTGGACATTCTTTGGAAGCTACATCAGTTGCAAAGGGGAACTCTGTATTTGCAGATAAATTAGGTCAACAGATTGCTTCCACAAAGATTACAGCTATAGATGATGGTACAATACCAAACTACTGGGGTTCTATGAATATAGATGATGAAGGAAATCCAACTCAAAAGAATATACTGATTGAAAATGGAATTTTGAAGTCTTATATGATAGATAAACTTAATGGTAGACGAATGGGAATGAATCCTACAGGAAGTTCTCGTAGACAGAACTACAAATTTGCACCAACTTCAAGGATGACTAACACTTATATTGCTGCTGGAGAGGATAAACCAGAAGATATTATAAAGTCAATACCAGATGGACTTTATGCTAAAAAAATGGGTGGTGGTTCTGTAAATCCTGTAACAGGAGAGTTTAATTTTGTAGTTTCAGAAGGTTACTTAATAAAAAATGGAGAAATACAAGAGCCAGTTAGAGGTGCTAGTTTAATTGGAAAAGGTAGCGATATACTTATGAATATAGATATGGTTGGGAATAACGTAAAACAAGCTCAGGGGATGTGTGGCTCATCATCAGGAAGTATACCAACTAATGTAGGCCAACCTATGATAAGGGTAAAAGAAATTACTGTAGGTGGAAGATAGGAGGGATAATTGTGGAACTTAAAAATTTTAAAGATATATTATTTAAAAAGGCTCTAAGTGAAGGTTTTGAAGAGTGTGAAATATATTATTATACAGGAGAAAATTTAAGTATAAATATATATGAAGGAGAAGTTGAGAAATACAATCTTGATAAATCTTTTGGTTTATCTTTTAGAGGTAAGGTAAATGGAAAGATAGGTTATTCTTATACAGAAATTTTAGATGATAAAGCTGTTGATATGTTGATAAAAAATGTAAAAGATGGAGTAAACACTATTGAAAATGAAGATGTACAATTTATATATGAAGGAGATAAGCACTATAATGATGTAAAGACTTATTCTAAAGAGCTAGAAAATTTAGAGGCAGATAAGTTGATTGATTTAGCTTTAGAAATGGAAAGAGAGACTAAAGCTTATTCAGATAAGGTGGTAAATTTATCTAAATGTACTATATCTTATTCTGTATCAAGTAATGGTATATCTAATACTAAAGGTCTTAATTTAAGTAATAAAACTAATATGCTTATAGGGTTTGTAGTTCCTATCATAGAAGACAATGGACAAAAATATGATGGAATAGGATATAATATAGCAAATTCTATTGAAGAAATAAAACCTTGTGAGATAGCAAAACTTGGTGTTGATAATGCTTTATCTAAAGTAGGTGGTAAGAGTATTCCATCAGGTAAATATAAAACTATATTGCTTAATGAAGCTATGGTATCTTTGCTTAGCACATTTTCTGGGATATTTAATGCAGATTCAGCTCAAAAAGGATTATCTTTATTGAAAAATAGAGAAGGAGACATGATAGCATCTCCTATAGTTACAATAGTTGATGACCCACTTTTAGAAAATGGTATGGCATCTACTCCTTTTGATGATGAAGGAGTAGCTACATTTAAAAAAGAAGTTGTTTTAAATGGAAAGCTTATAACTTTACTTCATAACTTAAAAACGGCTAATAAGGCAGGTGTAAAGACTACAGGAAATGGAATAAAATCTTCATATTCATCACCTATAAGCATATATCCAACTAATTTTTATATAGAGAAAGGAGATAAATCTTTAGATGAAATTATAAAGGATATAGATGAAGGATTGATGGTTACTAGCTTTGCAGGACTTCATTCAGGTGCAAATTCAGTAACAGGAGACTTTTCTTTAGCTGCCAAAGGCTTTTATATCAAAGAAGGAAAAAAAGTATTTCCAGTAGAGCAAATTACAGTAGCAGGAAACTATTTTGACCTGTTAAAAGATATTGAAGCTATAGGAGCAGATTTAGAATTTCCAATGAGTAGTATAGGTTCGCCTTCAGTTGTTATTAAAGAGCTATCAGTAGCTGGAAAAGATGAATAATTAAAAAGTAATTTTGTGGATAAAAGGTCATGTTAATTTTAATTAATATGGCTTTTTATTATTTAAGTAGATTTTATTATCTAAGTTATATGAAAAAGTCGTGATGCATACAATTAATATCATACATTAAATTTAAAGGAGGAGATATTATGAGTGATGCACATTATGACATGCACAAGCGAAATGGATATTCAAGTGATGAGCCATATCCAGAGATAAAAGTTTTAGGTCCAAATAAGTACTATGCAGAATTATTGATGGATGACTATGCCGGAGTATCAAGTGAATTTACGAGTGTAAATCAATATCTATACCATAATTTTGATTTAGATGAAACGCATAGAGAGTTAAGTGAAATGTGGATAAATATATCTATAACAGAAATGTTACATATGGAGATATTAGCAAAGACTATAAGATTATTGGGTGGAAATCCTGTATATAGAGGTTCTACAAGTTCTTGTGGTGCATATTGGAATGGTGGTTTTGTATGTTATGGAAATTCTATTTGTAACAGATTAAAACTAGATTTGCATTTGGAGCATGTGGCTATTAATAATTATTATAAAGATATAAGTCTTATTGAAGACCCTTATATAAAAGCTATATTAAATAGAATAATCCTAGATGAAAAACTTCATGTAAGTTTATTTGAAAAGGCAATAGAGAAGTATTGTAAATAAATTTGAAAATTTAGTTATTCATCATTTTATTCATATATATAAAATAACCATCATACATTTTCTTGAAGGGAGTTGCTGTTGATATGTATTATGTATATGTGAATGATATAAACATAGCAGTATATGATTTGAATCCGAGTGCTAAAAAAACTGTACTTTTTATACATGGTTGGCCCTTAGGACATAAGATATTTGAATATCAAACAAATATATTGCCAAAACTCGGATATAGAACAGTTTCAATTGATTTAAGAGGTTTTGGTAAATCTGATGCAACATCAGGAGGATATACTTATAGCCAATTAGCAGACGATATTTATAAGGTGGTACATGCTATTGGATTAAAAGACTTTACCCTTGTTGGTTTTTCAATGGGAGGAGCAATCGTACTTAGGTATATGAGTTTATTTAATGGATATGGAGTGTCAAAATTGGTATTAGCTGCAGCTGCTGCACCATCATTTGTACAAAGACCTCCAGAATTTCCATATGGTATGACACGTGAAGATGTAAATAAATTGATAGCACAAGCCTGTACTGATAGACCAGAAATGGTAACCGATTTTGGAGAAAAAGTATTTGCATCAAATCCACCAGAAAGCTTTAGAAGATGGTTTAATGATATTGGTTTTAGTGCATCAGGTATTGGCACTATTGGAACTGCTGTATCTTTAAGAGATGAAGAATTATTTAATGATTTAAAATGTGTAAGAGTGCCTACTGGTATATTTCATGGGAAATTAGATGAAATATGTCCGTATGAATTTGCAGTTTTTATGAATGAAAAAATAGAAGATTCAATTTTATATACTTTTGAGTATAGTGGTCATGCTATATTCTATGATGAGCTTAAACTATTTAATCAGGAATTTTTACAGTTTTTAGAGGAATAGATATATTTTATTATCACTTAGAAAAAGAGTAATATTATGTGAAAAGATTTAAGCTAAATTTTATGATGTTTTTTACACTAAACAAATAGGGTTTTAGAACTTGTAACTAAGTTCTGAGACCCTATTATTATATATTCCTAAAATTTGTTATAATTTATTCCTTATCATTCTTAAAAATGTATTAATATATTAACGAATTTATATTAAATTTTTGTTTATATTCCAATAATGTCAAACTAACCGTTTTAGAAATTAAATTATATGTGAAAAAAATAGCTTACATTATTTTATTATGGAAAATAATAGTAAATGGTACAAAATTTGATTTTTAAGATTTAAAACTTTTTTAAAAAGTGCTACAATAGACCAAATTATTACTTTCTATACTCGTTAAACAGGAGGTGGGACTATGAAAAAACATAATATTTTATTTGTATCAACTGATGACAAAATAAATATAGATATATCAAAACAATTGGAAAATATATTTGGAGAATTTTGTAATATAGATAACTTGGTATATGTAAATAGGATAAATATTGAACTGTCAAGCTATGAGCTTGTAGTATGTTCAGACAATGATATAAAGGAATATATACATAATAATATTGATAAAAATATACCTATTGTAATAGTACATCGTACTATAAATATTGAAAATATAAATCAGATAATAAGTATAGAAAATGATTCTGATGTTATGGTTATAGATGCTTATAAAGAGTCAGCAGATGAAACTGCCAAGATAATTAGAAAACTAGGATTAATTCATATTAATCTAATACCATATTATCCAGGTTGTGATAAGTCTAAATGTGAGATTGGAATTATTACAGGAAGCAGAAACAGCATACCACAAAACATAAAGCAAATAATTGACATAGGTGATAAGGTAATTGATATAAATACAGTTATAGAAATCTTTACAAAACTAAATATATCTATAGATAAATTACATATTATTAAGGAAAAATACAATGAAGATACAGTAAGTGGATATAGGTATTATACAACTATGAATAAAACCATGAAGAGTTTTTTGGAGATTATAGATGAAGGTATTGCTTCTGTTGATAAATTAGGAAAATTTATATATTGCAACAAAGTATTTTCTAATCTAGTTGGAATAGACCAAAATGAAATTATATCTAATAACTTTATGGACTTATTTAGTGATAAGGTTGTCAAAAAAATATTTTTTCAAGAAGATGAAGTTAATGATGAAGTAGTAAATTTAAATAACAAAAAACTGATAATTAATAAAGTAAATGTTTATGAAAATAATGAACGAATAAAGAGTATTATAAGCATTAAAAATATAAGTGCAATTCAAGAGCTTGAGGACAAGATTCAAAATAAACTTCAGTCAAAAGGTTTTGTATCAAAGTATACATTTGAGAGTGTTGTAGGTGAGAGTAAAATAATAAAAGAAAAAATTAATATTGCAAGAAAAATAGCAACTACAGACTTTTCTGTGTTGATACTTGGAGAAAATGGAACAGGAAAAGAAATATTTGCCCAGGCAATACATAATGAATCTCTAAGAAAAAACAAGCCATTTGTTGCAGTTAATCTATCTTCTTTGTCAGATACACTTATTGAAAGTGAACTTTTTGGCTATGATGAAGGAAGTTTTACAGGAGCAATAAAAGGTGGGAAAATGGGTATATTTGAAAGAGCACACACAGGAACAATTTTTTTAGATGAGATAGGTGATATATCTTTAGATGTACAGCAGAGATTGCTAAGAGTATTACAGGAAAAAGAAGTTATGAGAATGGGCGGAAGTAAAATTATACCAATAGATGTTAGAATTATAGCTGCAACAAATAAAGATTTAAAGAAAAAAATTAAAGAAGGTTCCTTTAGAGAAGATTTGTATTATAGGATTAATGTATTACATATAGAGATACCTAGACTTAGAGAACGTAAGGAAGATATACCTCTTATAAGTAAGTATTTTTTAGATGAAATAAATAGCAACAAATGTTTTACAGAGGAATCAATGCAAGCTTTAACATTGTATGAATGGCCAGGAAATGTAAGAGAGCTTAAAAATTTAATTTATTATATTGATACTATAGTTGAGGAAGATAGAGTAGATTACGAGCATTTGCCAGAACAATTTAGATTTGAAAAAAACAATACTTTAGTTAATGAAAATTTCGATTCAATTATCTTAGATTTCAAACAATCTAATTTCTTTGAGGAAAGTATATGTATATTGACCAGTATAGAAACTTGGAATAATAAAAATATATTATTAGGAAGAAATAAACTGCAAGAGATTTTAAAAGAAAAAGATATAGTTTTAAGTGTAGACCAAATTAGAAAAAGAATAGATAAGTTAAAGAGCCATGGTTTACTTTTATCTGGAGTAAAAAAACAAGGTAGTTTTATAACTGATGAAGGAAAGAACTTTATATCATATGTAAAAATTAAGGGAGTGATATAGGGGACTAAAAAGGCAAAACACCCTAAAAAAATCCCTATAATGGATAGAAATAAATAAAATTATCTTTAAGATTAAGATAATTCAAAAATATTGAATAAATAATCTAAGAAGATTATTTTTAATAAAACAGTAGTAAATATCAACCTTACTACTGTTTTTATTTTTTGCAAGATTTATTATACAATTAAAATTTATATTTTGGCACATCAATTGCTACATAGGAAAAATATAAAAAATTGTAGAACTTGGAGGATGTTGTTATGAAGTCAGCTTACAAAGGATATGAAGCCTATAGTTATTTAGAAAAAGGAAAAGATATTTCATCTATTGAGATGTGTAAAGGAGATAAAAGAGTTAAAGAGTACCTTATTGAATTAGATGATATTCAAGAAGCGAAGGTTAAAAGTATAGTGGATGAAAAAATATTTATATCATTACATGAACATCCAGTATTATTTCCAGAACACCTAGAAAGAGATATATTTGAATATAATAGGGAAGGTAAACAAAGATGCGCTTATGAAGCATTATCAAGAGGATATTATGATGCTATATTTGATAATTTAATGGATGGTGTATGTACGATAACATCAAATTCAGGGTGGAAATGGGATGATATATTAATAGATTTAGGCATGAGACTATGTGATTTAGCTCATCAAGATTTTGTCATAAAGTGTGAAAAAGTAGAAGATATATACAGAGCTAAAAGTGAAGGTAAAGTAGCATTGATACCAACATTAGAAGGTGCAGCACCAATAGAAAATGAACTTGACAGAATAGATATACTGTATGGATTTGGTATAAGGTTAATGGGTATAACATACAGCGAATCCAATGCATTAGGTTCAGGACTAAAAGAAGAGAAAGATGGAGGTCTTACAAATTTTGGGAAAAAAGCTGTTGAAAGAATGAATAAAATTGGAATGGCAATAGATTGCTCTCACGTTGGAGTTCAAACTACACTTGATGTAATAGAATATAGCAAGGACCCAATAATATTAAGCCATGTTGGGGCAAGAAGTTTATGGAACACAAAGAGACTAACTCCAGATGAAGTATTAATAGCATGTGCTAAAAAAGGAGGGGTTATAGGTGTAGAAGCAGCACCTCATACTACAATAACAGAGAAGAATAAAGAACATTCAATAGAGTCATTTATGGAACATTTTGAGTATATTAAAAATTTAGTAGGAATAGACCATGTAGCTTTTGGACCAGATACAGTATATGGCGACCATGTAAAATTACACTCAGTACTAGCTGCTAAATTTGATATAAAAAAAATAACAGGAACAAAAGAACATCCCAAAGTAGAATATGTAGAAGGTCTTGAGAACCCAACAGAAACTTCAAAAAACATTGTTAGATATTTAGTAAAGCATGGATATAGTGATGAGGAAATAGAGAAGGTACTAGGTGGAAATATACTTAGAGTACTAAAACAGGTTTGGAAATAGATATATTAGAAATATTAATAAAATTTGAGGATTTATAGGGAGGTTTTATAAATGGATTATTTAAAATTAGCTAATCATCCACTTTTGTGGATAGCGAGTACAGTAGCAGTATCAATAGTAGTGGTACAATCCCTTATATTTGCTATAAAATCTTGCAAAGTTGGTAAAACAATGGGAATAACAGATAAACAAATAAAGTCAGCTGTTAAGAGTAGTGCTATTTCAGCTATTGGGCCTTCAATGACTATATTTGCTGGAATGGTATCGCTTATAGTAACTATGGGTGGGCCTATAGCATGGATGAGATTATCATTTATAGGTTCTGTAATTTTTGAATCAATGTCAGCCGGATTTGGAACAGATGCATTAGGTATAACTTTAGGTTCTCCTGAAATGACAAAACTTGCATTTACAAATGCAGTTTGGACTATGATATTAGGTTCTTTAGGATGGATAATATTCACATTACTATTTGGACATAAACTAGATAAGATAACCAATGTTATATCTAGTGGCAAGAAATCATTTATACCAATAATATCTCTAGGAGCAATGTTGGGTTCATTTGCATATCTAAATGCTGATAGGGTGTTGCGTTTTGATAATGGAACAATTGCATGTATAAGTGGAATGGCTATAATGGTAATATTGTGTATGCTTGAAAAGAAGAAAAATATAAAATGGTTAAGAGAGTGGGGGCTTACAATATCAATGTTTAGCGGAATGATAATAGCTTCAGTAATATAAGGGGGGAGTTTTATGAGTAAAGTAAAATCTATATACAATGAAGAATATTTACCTTTTATGATAAGGTATGGAAGACTAACACTATCTTTGGGTATTATAGCAGCATTAGTTCCTGGAATAATTTTGAGCTTTGGATTTGGTATTATGCCTCCAATATCAGCATTATTAGCAAGTACAATGGCAATTGTCAGTATGAGTGCTCCAAATTACATAATAGAACCAGTTTCTTATTCACCAATCTTAGGTATCCCAGGAACTTATATGAGTTTTCTTTCTGGTAATATATCTAATATGAGGCTACCATGTTCAATAGCAGCTCAAAAGGCAGCAGAAGTTGAATCAGGTACAGAAGAAGGCTCGATAATATCTACAATAGGAATAGCTGTATCTATTTTAGTGAATATAAGTATACTAACTATAGGGGTAATTTTAGGAGGAAGCGTATTATCTAAAATTCCAGCTGAAGTAGTAGAAAAATTAAACTTAATTTTACCAGCTCTATTTGGGTCAGTTTTTGGACAAGTATTTTTACAAGATAAAAAATTAGGTCTAGTAGCAATTGTAATATCTGTATTGACTATTATATTATCAAAGCAAGGTATAATACCACAGTCTCTAGTAGTTCTTATATGTGTATTTGGTACTATATTAATTGCAAGAGCTATGTATAAAGATAAGCTTAGTGACTAATTACAATGAAATAATAGTGAATTTTCAAATATGAAATATAATAATTTGATTTTCAAATATAAAAATTACATTAAGATTATTTAAAAATTGGTTTTTAAGGAGGGAATATTTTGATATATGATTTAATCTTAAAAAATGGATTTATAATAGATGGTACAGGTAATCCTGGTTTTTATGGAGATATAGCAATTAAAGACAACTTAATAGCAAAAATAGATTCTAAGATAAATAGCAATACAAATAAAGAGATTGATTGTTGTGGAAAAGTTATAACACCTGGATTTATTGACCCTCATGTTCATGAAGAAATAGTAGCAATACTAGATGGTAAATTTGAAAAGTTTCTAAAACAAGGAGTTACAACAACTATAAATGGTAATTGTGGACATTCTATAACACCATATTCTTCTGAAAATGTGTATGAATATATGTATAAAAATGGTCTATTACTTGAAGAAGAAAAAAAGTATCTTATAGATAAAAATAAATGTTGGAATAATTTTACAGAATATTGTGACCTTATATCTAAAAGTGGTATTTCTGTTAATATGGGATTCTTGTTGGGGCATGGGACTATAAGATGGAGTGTTATGGGAGGTTCTAAGGATAGACCTCCTACAGAAAAGGAAAAAAATGAAATTACAGATATAATAAATGATGGAATGAAAAGTGGTGCTTTTGGAATATCTACTGGATTGGCATATATACCAAGTAAGTATGCTGATATTGATGAACTTGTTGATATTGCAAGGCAGATTAAAGAGTATGATGGTATATATACATCTCATATTAGAGATTACATAGGAAGATATAATGCAGTAAAAGAAGCCATAGAGGTTGGGCAAAAAAGTGGTGCTAGGGTTCAAGTATCTCACTTAAGTCCAGTTGAAATAGAAGCATTTGATGATATATTAAAGGCTAGGTATAATGGTGTTGAAATAATGGTTGACACAGTACCAAGAAGTTCTGGGCATTGTATGAAGAAAAAAAGAGTAATTCAATTTATTATGGCAATATCATCTAGTCTATTTGAATTAGGTATAGATGGGGTAATGGATGCTCTTAGAAATGAAGAGGGAAGAACACTTATATTAAAAGAAGCATTTATACTTGGAGATAGGGGGAGTATAATACTTCTAAACACTAAAGATATTAATATGGAAAAGAAATCAATACGTGAAATAGCTACACAAAAAGGAATAGATGAAGACAAGTTATTACTCGATTTACTTTTAGATGGAGACGAAGAACTTATCTTTTGTTTAGGAGGAATGTATAGAGCTGATTTCCCAGATAAACTACATGATGATAAAATAATTGATAATCCATTTGTTATGGTTGGTTCAGATTGTTTGTTTAGTGTGGGTGGGGATATGTCATGGTTTGAACTACAAAGAAGAGGAGCTTTTCCAATTTTCTTCAATATGTACAGAAAGTCTGGTGTTAGATTGGAAGAGATTGTAAGAAGAGTTACTTCATTACCAGCTAGGCAATTTAAAATAAAAAATAGAGGTATTCTTAAAGAAGGGTTGATAGCTGATATAGCAGTTATTGACATGGATAACTATAGTTATCCTAGGTCAGAAGATATTGATTTTTCAAAGCCACAATTACTAGCCAATGGTGTTGAATATGTAATTGTAAATGGAAAAATTGCGTTAGAAAATGGAGAGATTACTGAGAATAAATGTGGTGAAGTATTGAAAAGATAAGGTTTTAAAAATAATAGGATTTAGAAAGTAAATAAATATCTAAGTAAGTAAAGACGAAGTTTGAGATTTATTTAAATAAAAATCATGCTTCGTTTTTATTTATAGTATTAATATTTATTTTAATAATCAGATAATATTTGTACTTTATAGTGAAAAAATTAATATTTTTAATCATTAAATTATGTAAAAAATTGGATAAATAGATAACTAAATCATTTGAGAAAAGATTTTTAGAAATAAAAAATGATAACTAAATAACCCCTTTAATATTTATCAAATAGCCAGTCATAAATATTAAAGGGGTTATTTAGTTTATAAAAATTATTTGTAATAAAGTAGGATATATTAATAAATATGATAGAATATATATTATAAATTAAATTTATAAATATAAGGGGGGAACTTTGAGTTCTTATAGATTTCTTACATTATAAGAACCAATACTTTATGCGGGAGTTATTAAAAGTAACACTTATAGTAATGCTTGTTTTGATAAATGCTTTTTTTGTAGCTTGTGAATTTGCTATGGTAAAACTTCGTAGTTCTAGGATTGATACCATGATAGCTGAAGGTAATAATAATGCAAAAAGATGTAAAATAATAAAAGACAACTTAAATTCCTATCTTTCTGCATGTCAACTTGGTATAACACTTTGTTCACTTGCATTAGGTTGGATGGGAGAATCTACAGTTAAAGAGTTAATTTTACCAATAGTAAGTGTATTTAATCTTAGTGAAAGTATTATATATACTATATCAATTTCCATTTCTTTTTTAATTATAACAATGATGGAGGTTGTAATAGGAGAGTTGGTTCCTAAAGCTTTAGCACTTTATAATACAGAAAAAATAATGTTGAGTACATCTTTTTTATTAGTAGGATTTTATAAGTTAACATATCCAATAATATATTTTTTCAACTTAAGTACTGATTTATTTCTTAAACCATTTGGATATTCACAAGCTGATGAGGTTGATGAACCCCATACAGGTGACGAAATAAGACTATTAGTAGAAGAAAGTTATAAAAGTGGACTTATAGATGAATCAGAGCAAAGATTAGTTGATAATATTTTTGAATTTGAAGAAAAGAAAATTAGAGAGATAATGGTTCCTAGAACTGATATGGTATGTATATATGAAAGTGATTCTGAAGAAAAGATATTAGCTATTTTAAAAGAGGAAGGTGTTACAAGATATCCAGTATGCAGAAAAAATAAAGATGATATATTAGGTTTTGTACATATAAGAGATTTATACAATCAAAAGATAAATGAAAATAAAATTGAACTAGAAGAAATATTGAGAGATATTATATATATATCTGAAAATTTAACTATAGATAAAGCTCTTGAGAGAATAAGAAAGGAAAAACTTCAACTTGCTATAGTTGTGGATGAATATGGTGGTACATCTGGTGTGGTAACAATAGAAGATATACTAGAAGAGATAGTTGGAGAAATTCAAGATGAATTTGACAAAGAAGAGACTCATATTAAGAAAATAGGAGCAGGTTCTTACTTAGTTGATGGAACTGAATCTATCAACTATATTAATAAGTATTTTGGACTTGATATAGAGCATGATGGATTTGACAGTATAGGTGGGTGGATATCCTATATGCTTGGTTCAAATATTAAAGTAAACCAAAGTGTAACTTTTGAAAATTACAATTTTACAATATTAGAATTGGATAAATTGAGGGTTGTAAAATTAATCATAAAAAGTGTAATATAATTATATCAAAAAATATTGGAGGAATTGTATGCAAAAAGTAGAAGGAATTATTTTTGACATGGATGGAGTTTTGTTTGACTCAGAGAGAATTTCTCTTGAATTTTGGATGGAGACGTTTGAAAAGTATGGATATACTATGACTAAGGAAATTTATACATCAGTTATGGGAAGAAATCGTAAAGGAATAATAGAAGGTCTTACAGATATATACGATAGTTCTGTACCAATAATAGATTTATATGACGAAAAAACTAAAAATATGATTGAATTTATGGAGAGGAAGGGAGCTCCTATCAAATTAGGAGTCAATGAACTAATCTCTTTTTTAAAAGAAAATGGATACAAAATGGCTGTTGCAACATCAACAAAGAGAGAAAGAGCAGTAAAGAGATTAGCTAAGGCAAATTTAAAAGATTACTTTGATGCTATAGTTTGTGGAGATGATGTTGTAAACTCGAAACCAAACCCTGAGATATTCCTAAAAGCAGCTAAAAAGATAAATGTTAATCCCAAAAATTGTATTGTCATAGAGGATTCGCCTATGGGAGTCGAAGCTGCATACAATGGTGGTATAAGATGTATAAATGTACCAGATTTAAAAGAGCCAGATGAGCAAATTAAATCACAATCACATAAGATACTTGAAAATTTACTGGAAGTTAGAGAATACCTAAAAAGTTTAAACTCTAAAGAATGTCACAATCTATAATATAAAGTATTAATTAAATAAATTAAATATAATTTCTTTGATTTAGAATAAATCCATGAATATGAGAAAAAATAAGTATAAACAGCTAGGAGGAATATTCATGGATAATGTAGGTTCTCTATTATATTTTTTATTTAATTTTTTCTTGTATGGTTTTATAGGTTGGATAATTGAAAACTTATATAGTTATTATAAACAAGGGCATTTTCAAGAAGATGGATTTTTAAATGGTCCATTTAAACCAATGTATGCAATTGCAATGTCGATTATAATAGAGGTCTCAAGATTTATTGACCCCAATAATATATTTGCATTGCTTTTATTATGTCTAGTAGTGCCGACAGTAGTAGAATATATTACAGGAATACTTATGAAAGTATATTTTAATAAGGTCTATTGGGATTATTCAGATTATAAGTACAATAGTAGAGGAATAGTATGTCTAAAGTTTTCTGTATATTGGACTATATTGACATTTATTGGAGTTAGATATTTTCAAGTGTATATAGTTGATAGTTTATATAGTCTTATAATACCTTATTGGCCAATTGTTGTAACTATACTTTTAGTAACATTGTTTGTGGATGAAATTCTTACTATAAAATTTTTGAGGGGAAATAAAGATATAGTAGAAAGATAACTTTAAAAATATAAGTTGAATTTAGATTGTAGTTAAAAGAAAGCTATGTTAAAATGGTGAAATCATTTAAAATTAGCTTTCTTTTTTATTTGATAAAATTATTTTATAATATATCTATAAGTTGTAAAGTTTTTTATTAAAATTAAAATAAAGTGTAGAAAATGGGGAGTGATTTATGATGGGTAAAATAAGATTTGGTATTGTTGGGACAAGCAATATAGCAAATATATTTCTAAGAGCTGCATCTAGGGTTAAAGACTTTGAATTGGTTGCTGTATATTCTAGAAATTTAGAAAAAGCTAGAGAATTTGGAACTCTATATGGAGCAAGTATTTTTTTTGATGATTTAGAACAAATGGCTAAATCGAAGGATATAGATGCTGTATACATAGCTTCTCCAAATGCATTACATTCAAAGCAAACCATTACTTGTTTAAAACACAAAAAACATGTGCTTTGTGAAAAGTCGTTAGCATCTAATTTAAAAGAAGTCAAATCAATGATAAAAACAGCCAAAGATAATAATGTATTGCTTATGGAAGCTATGAGAATTACATGTGTTCCAAACTTTAAAGCAGTTAAAGAAAACTTATATAAAATAGGGAAAATAAGAAGATTTTTTGGAAGCTATTGTCAGTATTCTTCAAGATATGATAAATATAAAAATGGAATTATAGAAAATGCCTTTAAAAAAGAGTTGTCAAATGGAGCTTTAATGGATATAGGAGTGTATTGTATACATCCTATGGTGAATTTATTTGGTGCTCCAAAAACTGTAAAGGCAGTTTCTCATATACTTCAAACTGGAGTGGATGGAGAAGGTTCAGCTGTATTTCAATATGATGATATGGATGCGATAATTCAGTATTCTAAAGTAGCTGATTCTTATATACCATCTGAAATACAAGGAGAAGAGGGAAGTATAATAATTGAAAAGCTTAATCTATTTGAAAAAGCTATTATTAAATACAGAGATGGAAGAGAAGAAGATATATCTATTCCAAAAGAAAAAGCAGAGGAAAAGCCTAGAGAAATAGAAGGAATGTATTATGAACTTGTAGAGTTTATAAGTCTTATAAATAACAATAAAATAGAATCAAATATAAATTCTCATGAAAATTCAATAATAGTAATGGAAATTATGGATGAGATAAGAAGACAAAGTAGTATTGTTTATCCAGCTGATAGTATATAGTTTATATTAGAAAATATAAGAATTTATAATATATATTCTTAAATAAATTTAATTTTAAGTTAAGGTAAGGCGTATACTTAACCAAGTGTTAAAATGTCAAATTATAAGTATGAAAAAGTGCTAAAAAGAAATTTATTTTTGGCGTTTTTTTCTTTTTTTTTACAATTTTGTAACAGTATCAAAAAAAGTTTTGACGATTTTATTACAATTTTGTAGTTGAATATACATATCAAAACTAATATGATTAATAATAACATAAATTTGAATATTTTTAGAGGAGAGAAAATATGAGAAAATTGATATACTTTATTACACCTTTTATAATAGGCGTAGTATTTTTATTTGGGTTAGACAAATTTCTTGATTCTAAAACTGATGAACTTTTGAGGGAGAAAAATCTACTTCCAATTATGGATGATACTTTAAGTGATATAAAAGATAAAGGGGTTACAGCAAATAATCATTTTTTAAGAGAAAAGGATATTATGATTTTGGGGTCATCAGAACTTAGTAATTCAACAAAACAACATCCAAAGTACTATTTTAATACAAATAGGAGTAAAAATAAGGTGTTTGCAATTGGAAGAGCCTATACTCAGACATTACAAGATGCTGCAATATTAGGAAGTATGAATCCTAATATTGATAATAAGAAAGTTGTCTTGTTAATTTCTATGCAATGGTTTATGGAAAAAGACGGAGTCACAAGTCACCATTATCAGTCTAGATTTTCACCAATACAATTTTATCGATTTTTAGATAATCCAAAAATATCTAAACAAAATAAGATTGAATATGCAAAAAAATCAAGTAAGTTATTATGGGGAAGTGATGAGTATAAAGCAGAAGCATTATATGCTAAGCTATATGAGCCTAAGACATTTCCTGAAAAAGCTGAAAAGGTGCTTTTAGAGCCTTATTTTCAAGGAAGAAAGTATTGTATAGCTCTTAAAGAAAAGGGTATTCTTTATAAACGATTAATTAAGCTAGATAAAAAGAGAGCAACAAAAAGAAAAAGACCAATAAATTGGTCATATGAGAGAAAGAAAGCCATTGAAGATGCTAAAAAAAGAGTTGGTAAAAATCCACTAAATATTGATAAGTACTATTATAAAGAGCATTTTAAAGATGGTATAGAGCAATACAAAGGAAGAGACAAAGATGTAAATTTATTAACATCTAAGGAGTTTGAAAATTATAAATTGATGCTAAATGTATGTACTGACTTAGGTATTAAGCCAGTTGTTGTATTAATCCCAAGTATGGATAAATTCTATAATTTGACTGGTATTTCTGAAAAAGAAAGAAATCAGTACTACGATAAAGCACAAAAAATAGCAGAAAGCAAAGGCTTTGAAGTTCTAAACCTTAAAGATAAAGGGTCAGATAAGTATTATTTAAGGGATGTAATGCATCTTGGTACGAAAGGATGGGTAGATGTCTGTGAGAGATTATTTAAAATATTTAAAGAACAATAAAGATTTGTTAACTAGTATTTGTTTAACTATGGTTATAATATTGGCGATAGGAGTTCTAACATTTACTCCATTTAAAGAATTGCCATTTATTTATAACGGATTTTAAAGGAGCATTCTTATATGAAAATTATTGAAGGAATAAAAAAATATTCAAATACAGATAGAACAGCACTAATGTGTAATGGAGATAAACTTTCTTATAAAGATTTAAATGAATATTCAGATGCTATATCAGTATTTCTAAAGGATGTATACAAAGAAGAAGATACTCCTATAGTAATTTATGGAAATAAAGAAAACATGATAATGGCATGTATGATAGGAGCTTTAAAATCAGGCAGAGCGTATGTGCCTCTTGATATTAGTTTTCCAATTGATAGAGTTTTTGAAGTCACTAAAGAGATAAAACCAAAGGTATTATTTAACTTTAGTGATGAAAGAAATTTTGGAGATATCAATGTAATTGATATGGATAAATTAAATTATATAATAAATGAATATCAGGGAAAATCATTAGATAAAGAAAACTGGGTAAAAGATGATGAAAATGCATATATACTATTTACTTCAGGAAGTACAGGAAAGCCAAAAGGGGTTCAAATAAGTTCAAACAATTTAGATAGCTTTTCAGATTGGATAAGCCCATATCTAAACATAGATGGAAGTGAAAAAGTAATAATGAACCAACCAGCATATTCTTTTGACCTTTCAGTTACAACAATATACCCTGGTCTTATCCATGGAGCTACATTATTTTCAATATCAAAAGATGTATTAGCAGACTATAGAGAACTATTTAGACAATTTAGTATCTCAGATATAGCTGTATGGGTGTCAACTCCTTCTTTTGCAGGAGTATGTATAACTGAAAAAGAGTTTAATAGTAAAATGCTTCCTAACCTTGAGTCAATGATATTCATAGGAGAAGCACTTTCAAAAAATCTTACTAAAGAACTTATGAGTAGATTTCCAAACACAAGAATTATCAATGGATATGGACCAACCGAGGCTACTGTTGGTGTAAGTGTAAATGATATGACTCAAAAGGCTATAGATGATGAAAAAAGTCTTCCAGTTGGATACCCTATGTCAAATTGTAAAATAAAAATACTTGATGAAGATGGAAATGAGCTTAAAGAAAATGAAAAGGGTGAAATTATAATAATTGGACCATCAGTTTCTAAAGGTTACTTCAATAATAAAGAAAAGACTGATGAAGTATTTTTCTATGATGAAATAGATGGTGTAAAGTGGAGAGCTTATAAAACTGGAGATATGGGATATCTTTTAGATGGAAATATATATTATTGTGGAAGAAAAGATTTTCAGATTAAATTAAATGGATTTAGAATTGAAATAGAAGATATAGAAAATAATTTGAGAAAAGTACATAATGTAAAAAATGCAGTAGTTTTACCAGTATATAAGGACGAAAAAATTGCTTACTTAAAAGGTATTGTTGAGTTAAATGAAAAGAATGATTTAAGTAATATTAAAAATGGGAGGATAATAAAAAAGGAACTTGGAAAGTATATACCTTCATATATGATTCCAAGAAATATTTCAATAATCTCTGAGTTTCCAACAAATATCAATGGTAAAATAGACAGAAAGAAACTTATGGAGGAAATTTAATGATTTTTTCACAATATGGAGATTATTTTTATCTTTATATATTATTATTAACATCAATACCATCAGTAATTTTAGGTCTAATGGGCAAGAATATAAAGTATTATGGTATGTTGGCAAGTTTGTTTATGATATTCTTAATAGTAGGAATTGATGTCCAACTAAAGTACTTGGTAATATTTATTATTCTTGAAATAATAATAGTTAAAGGATATGAATATGTAAGAAGAAAAACTAAAAATAAATACATATATTGGGGATTCTTGTTTGCATCAATGCTCCCAATAATAATAAATAAAATATCTCCAGTTACTTCTTTTGGAATAATTGGATTTATTGGAATATCATACTTAAATTTCAGAACTATACAAATGGTTATTGAAATTTATGATGGAGCTATAAAAGAAGTTAAAATTTCAAAGATGCTTTATTTTATGTTATTTTTTCCAACTTTAAGTTCTGGACCTATTGATAGGTCAAGAAGATTTGAACAGGACTTGGAAAAACAAATCTCTAGAAAAGAGTATATAGAAGAATACTTACTGCCAGGAATAAAAAATATTGTCATGGGAGTAGGTTATAAGTTTGTTATAGCATTTTTGATAAATACATATTGGGTATCAAGAATACCTAAAGATATGAGTTTTATAAATATTTTAAGTTATATGTACGCATATAGTTTATACCTGTTCTTTGATTTTGCGGGATATAGTTTATTTGCTATAGGTACAGGGTACATATTTGGAATACAAGTACCTATAAACTTTGACAAGCCATTTATCAGCAAAGATATGAAAGAGTTCTGGACAAGATGGCATATAAGTCTTTCAAGATGGTTTGGAGATTATATTTTTTCTAGATTTGTTATGTCATCAATGAGAAAGAAAAGATTTAAGAAAAGGACTACTGCTGCTCATGTGGCTCAGATGATAACCATGATAACAATGGGATTTTGGCATGGTCTAACTTGGTATTATGTTGCTTATGGTGTATACCAAGGATTGGCACTTGTGTTAACTGATATATATCAGCGAAAATCTAAATTTTATAAAAAACATAAAAAAGATAAATGGTTCGAGAGAGTGCAGATTTTCATTACATTCCATATTGTGTGTTTTGGATTGCTGATATTCTCAGGTTATTTAGCTTAATTTTAAGGAGGAAAATTTATGCAAGAAACAGTTATAGAAATATTTGAAGATGTATTAGGAACTGATGAGATAAGAGAAGATTTAGACCTTAATTTATTTGAGACGGAACTTTTAGACTCATTAGCTATAATTGAAGTTTTACTTGAAATTGAAAATAGATTAGGGATAGAGCTTCAACCAACTGATTTAGAGAGAAAAGATATGTCTACTGTAAATAATTTAGTAAAATTCTTGGAGACAAGAAAATAAATTAGTAGTTAGACTTTAAATATTAATTTATAAAATAAAATTTTACAAAGTCCATCTGATACTAATATTTGATGGACTTTTTTAATGATAATACAAAGTCTTTTGAAAATAACTTTAATTAAGTAAAAAATTTAATACATAAATATGATTTCATAAATCTTAGGTATCATTGTAATATTATAGGAGAAAAATATATTATATTTAGGAGGAAAATGAATGTCTTTAAATTCGATAGATAGAAAAAAAGAAATACTTAAATTATTAGATTCAAAAGGGAAGGTAAACACTAAAGAATTAGTAAAAAGATTAGAAGTATCATCAGAAACAATAAGAAGATATTTGGAAGAATTAGAAAATGAAAATAAATTAAAAAAGGTATATGGTGGTGCTATAAAAATAAATTATGGAGTGATTGAACCAGAACATATAAAGAGAAACAATACTAACCTAGATAAAAAGCAAAGTATTGCTAAATATGCAGCTAAATTTGTAAATGACAATGAGTCAATTATCATAGATGAAGGTACTACCAATTTGCAGATTGTAGATTATATAATATCTGTAAACAATTTAAAAATTATTACAAACTCTTATCCAGTTCTATCAAAATTGATTTCTTATGAGAATCAAGGTTTGTTTGATGGAGAAGTTATATTTATTGGTGGAAAAGTAAATTTAAAACACCAAAGGACAGCATGTCCAATGTCAATAGATACTATGAAAAACTTATACGTAGATAAAGCTTTTATATCTAGTGAAGGTATACTTGATAGTTTTGGAATTAGTAGTATAGACCAAAATAAGGCATTGTTGTCAAAAGAATATATAAAAAATTCAAAGGAAAGTTTTGTATTATGTGATAGTTCTAAAATAGGAATTGCTAGTATGTATAAGATAGCAGATTTAGAGGAATTAGATTTTGTTATTTGTGATGTAGAACCTCCGAATGAATGGAAGGATAAGTTAAATGAGATAAATATAACATGGATAGAAGCAAAATAAACCCTTAGTTTTATATAATACAACTATGCTCAATACAACTAAATTCATAAAATATAGTCAGTTCATAGATTAAGATTAGAAAGTAAATTTTAGATTGTAACTTAGGATTTTATGGGAATATGATACAAAATAAAAACAACTAAATACAACTAAAAACAGAAATTTAATATATATTTAACCTAAATATGATGTATAATTAACATATGAAAGTTATACTTTAAAAGTAAAAACAATTAAAAACACAAAAATTCTAAAAAGAATCTATGGAGGCTATAAATATGAAAAAGATATATGGAGAAAAAATAAAAGCAGTAGTATTCGATTGGGCTGGAACAACAGTAGATTATGGATGTTTTGCACCTCTTAATGTATTTATAGAGATATTTAAAAGAAGAGGTATAGATGTAACAATGGAAGAAGCAAGAAAACCTATGGGAAAATTAAAAATAGACCATATAAGAGAAATGTGTGAAATGGATAGAATAAAGAATATTTGGTCAGATAAATTTGGTAAAGTGCCAACTGAAGATGATGTAAATGAACTTTATGCTGAATTTGAGCCAATGTTATTTGAGACATTAGAAGATTATACGACTCCAATTCCTCATGTTGTTGAAACTATTGAAAAGTTGAGAAAAAATGGATTAAAAATAGGTTCTACAACG
Organism: Clostridioides difficile ATCC 9689 = DSM 1296; assembly: GCF_001077535.1. Classification (GTDB taxonomy): domain Bacteria; phylum Bacillota; class Clostridia; order Peptostreptococcales; family Peptostreptococcaceae; genus Clostridioides; species Clostridioides difficile. Next base: position 3,188,573 of record NZ_CP011968.1, on the reverse strand, counting down.
GGTTATACAAGAGAGATGATGAACATAGTTGAACCAAATGCAGCAAAGAAAGGATACTCACCCGATTTTCTTGTAACACCATCAGAAGTATCTCAAGGAAGACCATATCCTTGGATGTGCTATAAAAATGCTGAAGCTTTAGGGGTGTCTCCTATGAGTTCTATGGTAAAAGTAGGAGATACAATAAGTGATGTAAAAGAAGGCGTAAATGCAGGAATGTGGAGTGTTGCTGTAATAAAAGGTTCAAGTGAGTTAGGGCTTACACAAGAAGAAGTAGAGAACATGGATAAGGAAGAATTAAAAGCTAAGATGAGTATAGTTTCAAAGAAATTTAAAGAGGCAGGTGCACATTTTGTAATAGAAACTATGGCTGAGTTAGAAGATATACTAATAAAAATAGAGAATGAAACTATTAAATCAGATTTTGTACCAGAAAATGATTACATATTACTTACACCAGGACCACTATCTACTACTAAATCAGTAAGAGCATCTATGTTAAAAGATTGGTGTACTTGGGATATTGAATATAATAACCTAGTACAAGATGTTAGAAGAAGATTAGTATCTCTAGCAACCCAAAATACAGATAAATACACAAGTGTATTAATGCAAGGAAGTGGGACTTTTTCAGTAGAAGCTATAATAGGAAGTACTATTTCAAAAGATGGTAAACTTCTTGTAATTGCAAATGGAGCATATGGAAAGAGAATGAAAGATATATGTAATTATCTTAACATAGAATTTGTTGACTGCACTTTTAAAGATATAGAAGCAGTGGATTTAAATGTAGTAGAAAATTTATTAAAAGAAAACAAGGATATAACACATATATCAATGGTTCACTGTGAAACTACTACAGGTAGATTAAATCCTATACAAGAGGTAGGGAAACTTGCAAAAGAATATAACAAAATTTATATAGTTGATGCTATGAGTAGTTTTGGGGGAATTGAGATTGATGTTGAAGATTTTAATATAGATTTTTTAGTTAGTAGTTCTAACAAATGTATACAAGGAGTACCTGGATTTGGTTTTATAATAGCTAATAAAGAGAAATTATCTAAATGTAAAGGTATAGCTAAATCATTATCTCTTGATGTGTATGCGCAATGGGAGACTATGGAGAAAAATAATGGTAAATGGAGATTTACCTCACCTACACATGTTGTAAGAGCTTTTTATCAAGCTTTATTAGAATTGGAAGAAGAAGGTTCTGTTGAAAAAAGATATGCTAGATATAAAGAAAATCAGTTTACAATAGCTTCAAGATTAAAATCTTTAGGATTTGATACTTTGGTGAATGATAATGCTCAATCACCTGTAATAACAACTTTCTTATATCCTAAAAATGCAAAGTTTGAATTTATGGAATTTTATACTTATTTAAAAGATAATGGATTTGTTATCTATCCAGGTAAATTGACTGATATAGATACATTTAGAATAGGTAGCATAGGTGAAGTTTATCCAACTGATATGGAGAGACTAGCTGATGTAATAGAAAAATTTATCAATAGATAGAAGAAGATAGTGTCTTGTAGGTTACAGAATAGTGTGGAAAGCCCACTCCTTTAGGTGTGTGAGATGATAGCACAAACAGTGTATAAAAAGTATTGACAGTAGAATTTAAAGATTTATATTTTAGAAGTTTATACAATGAATATATAAAGATTGAGTAATAGGGATATATTTTATTTAAACCACAATCTAAGAAATTAGATTTATAGTTTAAATAAAGAATTTCCCTATTATTTTTATGCCTATTTATAGAAAATAAATGATAGTTGCTTTATTAAGTATTATTATCATACTTGACAACGTAACAATGTTTTGTTATATTAGGTTTAGAGATAAAATACGGTAAAGAAAGGATATCATTATGAATGAAGAATTAAGTTCACTAAGATTTGATGGTGTTGGAAAATGTAAAGGTGGAATTTTTGATAATGTTAATATATCAGGAACAGGCAAAATAGAAGGAAGTGTAAAATGTAGTAAATTTGATTCTTCTGGTTCAGCAAAAGTTTTTGGGACAACAGAATGTAATGAATTTTTTACATCTGGTTTAAGTAAAGTAGAAGGAAACATACTGGCATCAAAAGTTGAGATATCGGGACTTCTTAGATGTACAGGAAATATTAATTCTGTTGAAATTGATACTAGTGGAATTATTAATGTAGAAGGAAGTATAAAATCGGATATTATTCATGGAGAAGGATATTTAAAAGCAAATGAGAATATAGATTGTGAAAATATCAATTTAAGTGGAATCTTGGAGTGTAATGGATTTTTGAATTGTGAAGAAGTTAATATTAGTTTAAATGGAACTTCTAATTTTAATGAAGTTGGAGCAAGTAGTATAAATATAAAAAAGGGGCATGGAGATTATTGCAAAAAATTTCGTATGCTAGAAAAAAAGCATATCAACTTTGAAAAAGTGTCTTCAAATTTAATAAGTTTAGGTCTATTATCAATTAGAAAGTATACAGAAAGTAAATTGTTTGCAAATATTATAGAAGCAGATGAAATAAGCTTAGAAAATAGTGAAGTCAAAGTTGTAAGAGGAAAAAATATTAAAATAGGCAAGGGATGTTATGTAGAAAGTTTGGAGTACAGTGAAAGTATAGAGATTGATGAAGATTCAATAGTTGGTGAAATAAAGAATATAAGTGAAAAAATAAAATTAAAGAAGGATAAGTAATAAGTAGGTTTAAAAATAAAATTTAAAATGAGGTAATAATATGGAAAAAGGGTCTATAAAAATACTTGGAGAAGGCTTTATAAGTAGTGGTGAGTATGAAAATATAAAAATCGTGGGAAGCTCTAAATCAAAAGGAAATGTTAAAAGTAACGAAGTAAAAGTCCTTGGAGATGCAAAATTTGAAGGTGACATCAATATAAAAAATTTTGTTGTTAACGGAAAAACTATTATAAGAGGCAATCTTAAAGCAGAGCGTGTAAGAGTGAATGGTCAACTTAATATAGAGGGAGATGCAGAAATAGATGACTTAGTTATAACTGCTCAACAGAAAGTGGATGGCAAACTTAAATGTAATAATGTTACAATAAGAGGACAATTAAGTGTAAATGAAAATATGTATGCACAAGATATAAAAATCTATGGCGAAATGAGAAATAAATCAAATATAGAATGTGAAGATATAAAGGTATATGGAGCAATAAAATGTGATGGTCTTTTAAATGGAGAAAATATATATGTTTATTCAGGAGGAGGTTCTTATTGTAAAGAGATAGGGGCAACTAATATAAAAATAGGAAGAAGCAAAGATGCTTTTTCATTAATTAAAATCATTAATATTTTTTCAGGAAAGTTTAAATGTAATTTGATAGAGGGAGATACTATTGAATTAGAAGATGCATCAATAAAAGATATACGAGGCAAAAGCATATCTCTAGTAGATAATTGTGACGTTGTAAATATTGAATACAGTGATAATTTATCAGTTTCAGATAATTCTACTGTAAAAAACAGTATAAAGGTGGGCTAGAAAAGTTATGGAAGAATTAATATCTAAGAAAGATTTATTGAGCAAAACTAATATATCTTATGGTCAATTATATAGATGGAAAAGAAAAAACATAATACCAGAGGAATGGTTTATAAAAAAATCAGCTTTTACAGGTCAAGAGACTTTCTTTCCAAGAGATAAAATACTAGAAAGAATAGAGTTAATATTGTCTATGAAAGAGGAGACTTCTCTTGATGATATTGCAAATATGTTTATGAAAAAGGATATTAATAAAGAATTTGACATTGATTTTATTCTCAGTAAAGAAGTTATATGTAATTATACCAAAGAAATATTTCAAAATTTATATAAAAAAGAGCAAAGCATAGGTAAAAAAGAACTGCTTATATTGAGCATAATAGAGAAGTTTTTAGTTAAATCTATAATAACTTTTGAAGAGTTAAAATTGATAGTGAATATAATAGAAGAAAATTTTACATCAATATACAATGAAAGTGGAAAGATTTATTTGTTTAGAAAGTTTGGAGTTCCATTCGTAGTAGGATGTCTGGATTATAAAAAAGTAAAGTTTGAAAAAGATGTAGTTAAGATTATTGAGATTGACTTGACAAAAGAAATAAATGATATAAGTATAAAGTTATCATAGTGTATTATCTTATATAATGTATTATAATAATATACTTAAAATACACTTTATTTAAATATTTAGTTTAAAGATAAGATTTTATGTGAGTGTGTAAAAGTTAAAGATAGATTTAAGTAGGTTATAGGGATTAGTAAATAATAAAATGAACCATGATGAATTACTATAAATTGTATTTAAACTACATTTTCTACTTATAGTAATATCAATGGTTCATTTTATTGTTATTAAGATAATACAGTATTTATAAAAATACTTGATATAAATATAGTAAATTGTTTAAATAGAATTATTGCCTTAATTTATTCAAATAATGAGTTTTTAAAATCTAAGAAATATCCTTGTGGATGAAGACATACAGGACAAGCTTTTGGAGCTTCTTTACCTATATGTATATGGCCACAATGTGTACATATCCATTGTATATCTTCATTTCTTCTGAATAAAGTACCTTCTTCTAAATCAGTAGCATATCTACCAAATCTATCACCATGAACTTTTTCTATTTCAGCTATATTTTCAAATAACTTAGCTATAGATTCAAATCCTTCTTCACGTGCTGTTTTTCCAAAGTTTTTATATACATCATCCCACTCTTGAAGCTCATTATGTTGTGCAGCTTTAAGGTGTTGTGCTGTCTTGTCATATAAATCTACAGGGTATGCTCCTGATATACTTATATTTTCACCAGCAAATTCTTTTAATTTAGAAAAGAATTGTTTTGCATGTGATTTTTCTTGGTCAGCAGTGTAATTAAATAAAGACTCTATTATATATAATCCTTCTTTTTTTGCTACAGATGCAGAAATATTGTATCTATTTCTAGCTTGACTCTCACCTGCAAAAGCTCTTAATAAATTTTCTTTAGTTTTACTATCTTTTAAATTCATATTCTACCTCTCTATCATAATAAATTTTTACAATATTTGATTCTTTTTATTTATTATTCCAATAGGAGATATAATTATGCTCAATTTAGTCAGCATTTTTAAAATTATCATTAATTTTTTTTAAAATTCTAAGAAATTCTTGTTTTTCATTTTCTGTAATATTATGGTATGCTGTCTCTTTAACTTGTGTTGAGATGCTATTAAAAGTATCTTCTATAAGCAGTGCCTTTTTTGTAAGCTTTATATACGTGATACGTTTGTCATTTGTACATTTTTGTCTTTCTAAATATCCTAGGTTTATAAGTTTATTAACCAACACTGTAACAGTGGATTTATCTTTTCCTATTTTAGCTGCAATTTCTTTCATTGTAAGTATTCCATTATTTTCATAAAGTGCAGTTAAAATATTTCCATGAGTAGGTATTAACTCACCTAAACCATTTTTACTGAGTTTATTTTCAATGAATTTAATCATACTAGCCTTTGTTTTACTTATGAAATGTACAATATATTTATCTTCCATAAATTATTCTCCAATCTTTAATCTATTTAAATTAGTTTGACATAAAACTATTTATAAACTATAATTAGTTTAACATAAAACTAAATGTATTGGGAGGAAATTTATGAATAAAAAATTTAAATCACTATATATTACAGAAGAAGAAGGAAATTTTAGAAGAAATATAGTTGAAAGAGAAGTAGATACATTGCCAGAAGGCGAAGTTCTAATAAAAGTAAAATATTCTTCTTTAAATTACAAGGATGCACTTTCTGCAAATGGTAATAAGGGTGTTACGAGAAAGTATCCTCATACACCAGGAATTGATGCATCTGGTATAGTAGAATCTAGTAGTTGTGATGATTTTAAAATTGGAGAAGAAGTTTTAGTAACAGGTTATGACTTGGGAATGAATACTTCTGGTGGTTTTTCAGAATACATAAGAGTTCCTTCTAGTTGGGTAGTTAAACTTCCTAAAAATCTTTCACTAAAAGAAGCAATGGATTATGGTACAGCAGGGTTTACAGCAGCTTTATCTGTGTATAAATTTATAGATTCTGTAGACAAGAATATGGGAGATGTATTAGTCACTGGTGGTACTGGAGGAGTTGCTGTAATTGCAACTAAAATATTGATTAAATTAGGTTATTCAGTTGTAGTTTCAACAGGAAAATTAGAAGAACAAAAAGAAGTATTACTAAACTTAGGTGTTAAAGATGTTATACATAGGTCAGAAGTGGATGATAACTCAGGAAGACCTCTGCTTAGACCAAGATGGGCTGGAGTAATAGATACAGTAGGAGGAAATACTCTAGCAACAGCAATAAAGACAACTAATTATTGTGGAGCAGTAACAACTTGTGGTAATGCAGGAGGAGTTGATTTTACAAGTTCAGTATATCCATTTATATTAAAGGGAATTACTTTATATGGTATAGATTCTGTGGATTGCCCAATGAACTTAAGATTAAAAATATGGGATTTATTATCAAATGAATGGAAATTAGATGATTTAGATGATATGGTAAATGTAGTATCATTGGAAGAGTTAAATGATAGTATAGATTCAATAATGGCAGGAAAACATGTTGGAAGAACAGTAGTTGATTTAGAAAAAATATAGGTGAATAAATTTATAATTAGGATTATAGGTTTTAAGCAAAAATGAGATACTTGAAATTTACTTGTGAGTATCTCATTTTTTTATGTAAAAAGATTTATGTAGATGTTTGTGTAAAAAGATTATTCATGAACAATTAATTCAAATACATCTGGTCTTGAATAGTGACCTTCTGAATCAAAATCTAGTCTACTAAGTACTATTTTTTCTAGGTCTAAATCAGCTATTAGCATTTCTTCTTTATTGAAAATAGGACCTGCTACATATTTTCCAAAAGGGTCAACTATACAACTTCCTCCTGGACACATAATTTCTGGTTCTGCATCTAGCTCTTTATAGTAGTTAAGGTCAGTTGGATACATATTTTTTTCAACATATTGATTGCATCCAATTACAAAACATCTTCCTTCTAAAGCAATATGCTTCATAGTTGCTTGCCACTCTTCTCTTGAATCTGCAGTAGGGGCTATGTAAAGTTTTACACCCTTAGCATAAAGAGCTGTTCTAGCTAATGGCATATAATTTTCCCAACAAATCAACGAACCCATTTTTCCATATGGAGTATCAACTACTGTAAGAGTACTTCCATCTCCTTCTCCCCAAATACATCTTTCTGTTCCTGTAGGTTTAAGTTTTCTGTGTTTACCAATTAGCTTACCTTCTGGAGAGAAAAATAAGTTTGTGCAATAAAGGGTACAATTTATATCATTACCATCTCTTTCTGTTATACCCATTGATAGATATACTCCTGCTTCTTGTGCTGCTTTTCCTAATAAATCTGTTGTAGCACTAGGAACTGGTACAGAATTATCATAGTATCTTTTCCAATCTTCTCTACCTTCCATTGTTCTACTTCCAACAACAAATCCAAATGAAAGACCTCTTGGATATGCAGGTATGAATGCTTCAGGGAAAACTACGATATTTGCCCCTTTTCTACCAGCTTCTTTAATTAATCCTAATGCTTTTTCAACAGTTTTTTCTAAATCCATTATGACTGGTGACGCCTGGACAACAGCAATTCTTACATTTTTATTTTCCTTGCTCATAAAAAACCTCCTAAAAAATATTTAAATTTTTTGCATTGAATAGATTACATGAGATGTTATTTGAGAACTAAGATACTTATATTGTGAATAATAATGTAACTGTATATTTAAAATAATACATCATGATTTAAAAAATTACAATTGTACAGATATAATTGAGTTTAGATATTTAAATTTAACAACTTATAATATTTTTTCAATTAGTATAAAGCCTATTAATTTGTCTTATTTACAATGAATAGTATTTACTTCTTGGCAAACAATAATTAAAAATAAAACTTTTATATGATTAAACTCTAAAGAAAAAGTTTATAAAGAAGATAATATAATTAAGCAGAAAATAATGAAAAAAATTTATTAAAGTAGACAACGTAAGGAGAATTTTATGAAAGAAAAAATTTATTACAATGGAAATATCATCACAATGGAAGATTCAATATGTGGAGATGCTATTCTTATAAAAGACAAAATAATAAAAAAGATAGGAACAAAAGAAGAAGTATTTGCTTTGAAAAATAAAGATACAGAAATTATAGATTTACAAGGTAAGACATTGATGCCATCTTTTATAGATTCACATAGTCACTTGATAGCTTTTGCTACTACTCTAAAGCTAGTTCCTTTAGAAGATGCAACCAGTTTTAAAGACATAGTAAAAAAAATACAGGATTTCAAAGAGTCGAATAATATAAAAAAAGGAGACTGGATAATTGGATTTTCATATGATAATAATTTTTTAGAAGAAAATAAGCATCCAGATAAGAGTGTACTCGATAGTGCATCTTCAGAAAATCCAATACTAATTTCACATGCTTCTGGTCATATGGGAGTTGCAAATACATTGGGGTTAAAACAGCTTGGTGTTACCAATGAAACACGTGACCCAGAAGGTGGACATATAGGTAGAGTAGAAGGCAGTGAAGAACCAAATGGATATTTAGAAGAAAATGCATTTTTTAATGTAGCATCTAAAATAAAACAACCATCATCAAATGAGATTTTTAATTCAATTGAAAAAGCACAGAACATATATCTAAGCTATGGTATTACAACAGCACAAGAAGGTTTAATGGAAGAAAATCAATTTAACATTTTAAAAGCAATGGCAAATCAAAATAAATTAAAAATGGATGTTGTAGGATATGTAAATTTGAAAAAAAGTAAGTCTGTAGTAGATAATAATAGGGAGTTTATAAAAAAATATATAAATAGATTTAAAATAGGAGGTTATAAGATTTTCTTAGATGGTTCTCCACAAGGTAAGACAGCATGGTTGAGTAGACCATATGAAAATTCAGATGATGGTTATTGTGGATATCCTATATACAAAGATGAAGAAGTAGAAAAGTTTATAGATATTTCACTAAAAGAAAAGATGCAACTATTAACTCATTGTAATGGAGATGCAGCAGCAGACCAGTTGATAGATGCGTTTGAGAAAGTTTTAAACTTAAAAGAGCAAAGTAGTGAAAATAATATAAGACCAGTTATGATACATGCTCAAACAGTAAGAGCAGACCAGATTGATGATATGAAAGTAATAAATATGATACCTTCATACTTTGTAGCTCACACATATTATTGGGGTGATATTCATATCAAAAACCTTGGAGAAGATAGAGCGTTTAAGATTAGCCCACTTAAAACAACTATAGAAAAGGGATTAATTTACACTCTTCATCAGGATACACCAGTAATAGCACCTAATATGCTGGAAACAGTATGGTGTGCTGTCAATAGAATTACAAAAAAAGGTATACAAATAGGAGAAAATGAAAAGATAAGCCCATTAGATGCTTTAAAGGGTGTTACTATAAATGCAGCATATCAATATTTTGAAGAAGATAAAAAAGGTTCAATTAAAGAAGGGAAATTAGCTAATTTGATAATATTAGATGAAAACCCACTTACAATCGACCCTATGAAAATAAAAGATATTAAAGTATTGCAGACTATAAGAGAAGGAGAAGTATTGTATTCTTTGAAGTAGATGAAAGTTAGATATTTTATAATCTATAAAAAATAGTTTTATATAATAAGTTAGGTAGAATTAAATAAGATTACAGTTAAATCAACAATTATATTTTTATTAAATTTTAATTATTGTATTGAAGATTTATAAGTATAATTTTATTGATTCTACCTTTTTAAATAACTGTAGATTTATTAAAGTTATCTATGTACTATATTAAACAATTAAGTAGTTATTAATTGCACTTATTAGTTTATTAAAAAACTATGTATATTACTTTGCAGTAAGACTTTGGAACTAAATCTATAATAGCAAATTTAAATTTATTAAATAGATTACCTTATAACATTTCATATAAAATATATTGTGAATCTGAGAAAATTACTATTTTTCTTTGAGTATTTTTTGTAAGCAGTTCTAAAAGATTCAATTTCATACCTATTACTTGAATCATTCATCAAAATAATTCTAATTTAAAAAATAATTCTATCCAAATAATAGATATATAGGACTATGTTATAATATAAAAAAATTTATATAAAAGTTAATAACTATACAAGATTGATAAAGAAAAAGTCAAAATAGATAATTGATTAGCAAAATAGATATAATTATAATGAAGTTAAATCTAGCAATATTCTCCTAAAATTAAATTTCATTTATTTAATTAAATATAATTTGACAATGGGCAAAAAAGTGAGTAAAATATAAATAAAATAAAAATAACAGGTTCGGATAAAGAAAAAGGTTTCTTAACCTCAAGCATGAAGTATATTATCTAAGTTATTTGAGATTAAGAGATAAATCCAATCTTAGGTACTGAGGAGGAAAAAATGCTTGATATAAAAAGAATAAGAGAAAATTTAGATTGTATAAAAAAAGCAATGGAAAGAAGGGGCGAAAAAGACTTTAACCTTGATGAAGTAGTTAAGTTAGATGATGAAAGAAGAAAGATTCTTCAAGAAGTTGAAGTTATGAAAAATGAATTAAATACAGCATCTAAAAATATACCAAATCTTATAAAAGAAGGTAAAGATGTAGAAAATGAAAAGATTAAATTAAAAGAGTTATCTGATAAAATTAAGGTAATAGACCAAAATCTTAAAGAAGTAGAAGATAAGATGGAATACCTATTAATGAGAATACCAAATGTACCACATCCAGAAGTACCACAAGGTGAAACTGATGAAGATAATGTTGAAGTAAGAACTTGGGGAAAGACTACTACCTTTGATTTTGAATCTAAGGCTCATTGGGAAATTGGAACAGAATTAGGTATACTTGATTTTGAAACAGCTAGTAAAATAACTGGTTCAAGATTTACTCTTTACAAAGGATTAGGTGCTAGATTAGAGAGAGCATTATTAAATTTTTACTTAGACACGAATACAAAAGTAAATGGATATACAGAAGTTATTCCACCATTTATGGCAAATAGAAATAGTTTTTTAGGTACAGGACAGTTACCTAAGTTTGAAGAAGATATGTTTAAAATAGAAGGTATGGACTATTTTATGATTCCAACATCAGAAGTTCCTTTAACTAATATACATGCTAATGAAATACTTAAATTTGAACAATTACCGATAAATTATACAGCTTATACTCCATGTTTTAGGTCAGAAGCTGGTTCTGCTGGAAGAGATACAAGAGGTTTAGTAAGACAGCATCAGTTTAACAAAGTAGAAATGGTTAAAATAGTTGCACCAGAAGAATCTTACAATGAGTTAGAAAAGCTTACTAACAATGCGGAAACTATGCTACAATTATTGAATCTGCCTTATAGAGTAGTAAAGATATGTACAGGTGATTTAGGATTTACAGCTTCTTTTAAATATGATGTAGAAGTTTGGATGCCAAGTTACAATAGGTATGTTGAGATTTCATCTTGTTCAAACTGCGAAGATTTCCAAGCTAGAAGAGCAGGAATAAGATTTAAAAGAGATAAAGATTCTAAAGCTGAATATGTACACACATTAAATGGCTCTGGGTTAGCTATTGGAAGAAGTGTTGCAGCTATATTAGAAAATTATCAACAAGAAGATGGTTCTGTGGTTGTTCCTGAAGTTTTAAGACCATATATGGGAGTTTCTGTTATTAAATAAGAGTTAAATTATGTATTTTTAAGCAATACAATAATATAGAGGTAATAAAAAATAATTAATATAAAAGTGATACTTCTAATATAGAAGTAATAAAAAAATAGTTAATATAAAAGTGATACAATAATATAGAAGTAATAAAAAAAAAGTTAATATAAAAGTGATACAATAATATAGAAGTAATAAAAAATAGTTAATGTAAAAGTGATACAATAATAATAGAAGTAATAAAAAAAAATAATTAATATAAAAATGTGTACAAACTAATGAATATTGATATAGTAAGCTATCATATGAAAGAGTATGTACACATTTTTTTTACTAATTTTTCACAATATGAACATAAATAATTTATAGGAAAGGAATCTTTTATGAAAATTCAAAATACTGAGTGGGGATATATTGAATGGAAACATACTTATGATGAAAATAATCCAAAACAAGCTATGAATATATACATTGCAGTAACTATGCCTGGTAAGAAACATTTTAATCATGTTCATTATGGTCAAGAGCAGATGATATATATTTTAGAGGGAGAGGGTTTGTATATTATAAATGGAGTTTGGAAGCCATTTTATCAAGGTATGATTTTTTATATAGAATCTGGTAGCACACATGAAACTATAAATACAGGTGATAGAGAAATAAAAGAACTTATTGTTTCAAATAATGTAGATGATGTAGGAGAGAGTGAAGTTATAGATATTAATCCTAATAATTATTTAAAGAAGACCTTGATAAATTATAGTGAAAGTACATTAAATTTGTATGCAGCAGTAGAATCAATTCGTGGTCAATTTATAGACCCGTTTAAAATTCCATTAATTATATATGATGATTCATGGAATATAGTTTTAAAAAATCCTTATTTTCCACTTTTTTGTTTTGAAAAATGTAATCCTATGAAATTTCCTCAAAATTGTGATTGTATGAATCAAAAAAGTAGCAATCAATTTGTATGTGAATATGGGATAACTATATATAATATACCAATACTGTACAAAAGCAATAGCATAGGTGTTATAAGAGGAGGGTATGTACTATTATCTGATTTGAATTTAGATACAGAGCATAATAATTTATATGATATTCCAGAGGGAGCTGCTAGAAGTATAAAACGCCTCCTGAAACAAATATCTAAAAATATAATAAATTTTTGCTCTTTTAATGATATAAGAAAGGATTTACAAGAAAAAGAGAAGACTATAGCAAGAACATATCATTATGGAGAGCAACTTGAAATGAATTTAAAAGTAGCTCAAGATATGGTTACTAATTTAAGAATAAATCATCACTTTTTATTTAATACATTAAATTCAATGGCAAGCATAGCACTAGATGATGGTAGTTATGATTTGTATAGTGCAATAATAGATTTATCAAGAATGTTTAGATATACAATGAGGTCTGATTTAAGATTTGTAGAATTAGAATCTGAAATATTATACATTAAAAATTATTTGAATTTACAGAAATTACGTTATGGAGATGCACTTAAAGTAAAATATCTTATTCCAGAGAAGTTATATAACCTTTCTGTGCCTTTTAACTTTATTCAACCTATTGTAGAGAATGCATTTACACATGGATTTAGAGATATTGACACAGAAAAGCGAATTGAAATAATTGCAAGATTAGATTCTCAGTATGCTATTATAGAGATTCATAATAATGGAACTATCTTAGATGGAAATAATATAGACAAAATAAAGGCAGGTATTCGTAGTAATAATGGTCATGGTTTGTCTTTAATATATACAAAATTCACATCTGCTTATGGAAATAATTTTGATATGGATATAAAGTCGAGTGATAATGAAGGAACTTACATAATGATTAAAATTCCTATTGAAAATTATAAGGAGTATGTATAGAACTTGTGAAAAATTAATAAGTTTTATAAATGTTAAGAAATATATTAGATGTTTTTATGTTGTTTTATATATCTTACTTTTTTATATTATTAAGCTAAAAGGGAGGTATTCTCATGAGAAGAGCACTAATAATAGATGATGAAGAAGCTGTTCTAAAAATAATAACACATTTTATAGAAATGAAAGATATGCCAATAAAAATTGTTGGTAAAGCAACATCTGGTGATGAAGCAGTAGATAAAATCATTGGTTTAGAGCCAGACATAGTTTTTATAGATATTCAAATGCCAATATACAACGGGTTAGAAGTAATAGAAAAAACATCTCATTTATCTAAAAAAATAAACTTTGTAGTAATAACTGCATTTAACTATTTTGAATATGCTCAAAAAGCTTTGAGATTAAATGTAAAAGATATACTCCTTAAACCATTGGATATGAAAGAATTTACTAAGTCTGTAGAAAAAATTATTGGATATCAATATACCAATAATGATTTATTAAATGAGATACTGGAATATATAAATCTAAACTATAGCAATGACTTAAAGTTAAATGATTGTGCTAGATTATTTTTAACCAATCCATCTAATATATCTAGGATTTTTAAAAGTAATTTAAATACAACTTTTATATCATATCTAAATCATATAAGAATAGAAAAATCTATTGAGTTACTTGAAAATACTACAAAAAGTATAAATGAGATTGCAGAAATAGTTGGATATAATAGCCTAAATAACTTTTATAAAAACTTTAAGATAGAAAAAGGAATGACTCCAAAAGTTTATAAACTGAACACTAAAAATTGAAATTGATAAATAAAAAGTCAATATAGATAATTGTTTGAGTGTGTCTGAATAAGTATACTTTAATTATGATAAAAATTAAAGCGCTTTAAACATATTTAATAATATTAAACCTTATAAAAGCTGTACCTATTTATATAAAAAAATATATATAAATAAAAAGAAAAAGATATACAAAATAAAAAAAGTGAATTAAATACTGTTTCAAAAAGACAGAATTTTCATTTAATTTACTGAGAGTTTATATTTCTTAAAGGAAGGTAACTTTATAATGGAGGTAATTTAATATGTCAGACAAAGTGAATATGAAAAATATTATCTGTATTGCAGGCGCTTATCTAGCAACAGCAATTGGTTCTGGGTTTGCTACTGGTCAAGAAATTCTACAATTTTTTGCCTCACAAGGGTATATGGGTTTAATTGGAGCATTAATATCAATGGTATTGTTTTCATTTCTTGGTGCTGAAGTTATAACTAGAGGTAGAGAATTAAAACTTAAAGAACCAACAAGAATTTACACTTTTTATTGTGGGAAGATTTTAGGAAAATTTTACGAATGGTTTAGTCCAATATTTTTATTTGGGATTCTTATAGTAATGATTTCAGGTGCAGGCTCAACTTTAACTGAATACTATGGTATAAATCCTTACTTAGGAAGAGTATTGATGGCTGTTGCTACTTTAATTACAGTGTCTATGGGTTTAGAAAAATTAGTAAGCATACTTGGACGTATTGGACCAGTGATAGCAGTATTTACAATTGCTGTTGGATTAATAAGCTTGTTTAAGCATTTTGACGGTTTATCTATGGTTGGAGAAGCTATGAAAAATATTGAAGTTACAAAAGCATCAGAAAGTCCAATCGTTTCTGGTGTAATATATAATACATTAAATATTATTGTAATGATTGTTTTTTTAACAGGAATGGGAGCTTCTATTGAAAGTAAAAAGGATGCTTTTTGGGGAGGTTTATTAGGTGGAATAGTGTTTATGACTGCTGGTATAGTTATGTATTTGGCTATGATTTCAGATATAGGAAATTTGTATATGAAAGAAATACCATCACTTTATTTAGCAGATAATATATCTCCGATTGTAGGTGTATGTTTTTCAGTTGCATTAATATTAGGTATCTATACAACAGCTGTTCCACTTTTATGGTCTGTAACCAATAGAATTGTTGAAGATGAACATCCTAAATTTAAATTGGTAACAACAGTAATAGCTATTTTGGCTTGTATAGGAGGTTTTTTACCGTTTGGTAAATTAGTAAACATTTTATATCCATATACAGGTTATATGGGGCTTTTAATTTTAGTCTGTATGGTGTATAAAGCAATTACATGTAGAAAAAAATCAACACAAAGTCAGGAATAGAGCCACTTATTAATAGTTTTTATTTAAAAAAATTTTTTATATAATCCGAATTTAAAAAGTCAAAATAGTTAAATAAATTGCAAAACATGATAATATATTTAATTAAAATAATATAGTAAAATATAAATATAAACTAAAATTAAATTTATAAAAAATATCTTTATAAAGATTATTAACTTATATAATTTGTAGTTAAATTATAAAAAATAAAAAAATAAAATTTTGGAGAGGTGTTAGTATGCATGAACTTATTTTAATCTCAGAAAAGTATAAAGAAGATATTTTAGATTTTTTTACAGATATTCATATGCACCCCGAATTAAGTTTTAAAGAATTTAGGACTACAAAAGCTATAAAAGATTTATTAGTGAGTTTAGACATAGAAATATTAGATTTAGGAATGGAAACAGGAGTTGTTGGATTATTAAAAGGGAAGTATGATGGTCCCACAGTAGCACTAAGAGGAGATATTGATGCGTTGCCAATATATGAAGAGGTTGATATTAAGTATAAATCCAGATATGATGGTATAATGCATGCATGTGGGCATGATATACACACGTCTTGCCTTGTAGGATGTGCATATGTATTGTCTCATATTAGAGATAGTCTTCATGGAAATGTAAAGTTTATATTTCAACCAGCCGAAGAAGTCAATAAAGGTGCGAAGATGTTAGTGGAACGAGGAGTAATGGAAAATCCAAAAGTTGATGCTATATTTGGACTTCATAATCATCCAGATATACCTTGTGGAAAAATAGGTGTTAAGTTAGGTGGGTTAATGGCAGCAGTAGACACTATTAAGATAGAAGTAAATGGATTTGGAGGTCACGGAGGTATACCAAACAGAACAATAGACCCTATAGTAGCATCAAGTGCAATTATAATGGGTATTCAAACCATAGTAAGCAGAAACATAAGTCCATTAGAATCAGCTGTTATATCAATAGGTACTATAAATGGAGGGACTGCAAATAATGTAATTTCAGAAAAGGTAGATATGACAGGCACATGTAGAAGCTTTAGTAATGAAGTACGAAAGAAAATATCAGAAAATTTAGAAAATATAGTTTGTGAGATAGCTCGTGGATATCAAGCAACTGCAAAGCTAGATTATTTATTTGATTTACCAGCTGTTATAAATAGTAAAGAGATGTACGCAATAGCTTGTAAGTCTGTGTGTGATTTGTATTCAGAAGATGCTATAGTTGATCCAATACCTTCTACAGGAGGAGAAGATTTTTCTATATTCATGGAAAAAGCCCCAGGATTTTTTTACTGGTTAGGGGTAGGCAACAAAGAACAAGATTGTATATATCAGTGGCATAATCCTAAATTTAAAGCTGATAAAAATTCTATATTGGTAGGTACAAATGTACTATGTCAGTCTGTTATAAATTATATGGATAAATTAAAAAATAAAATTTAAGATAGAGCATTCTGGAGATAAAGTTTATGAGGGGGTATTAGTTTGAGGAAAATTAATTCACAGGAAAAAAACAAAGATAGTGGATTATTGATGAGGGCACTAAATGTTGTAGAGAGAGCAGGAAATAAACTTCCAGACCCAGTAACCATATTTTTATTACTATGTATAATTGTTGTAATATTGTCAGCAGTTATATCTAATTTAGGAGTAGAAGAAATACATCCTTCTACAAAAGAAGTTGTAAAGGTAGTAAATCTACTAGAGAAAGAGCAGATTCAATCATATTTAGGTAGCATAGTTACAAACTTTCAGTCATTTGCTCCTTTAGGATTAGTACTGGTTACAATGCTTGGAGCAGGTGTTGCTGAGAAATCTGGATTTATGGAAGTGTTAATGAAAAAGGGTATAAGTAAAGTTCCACAAAAACTTGTAACTGTAGCAATCGTATTTGCAGGTATGTTGTCACATACAGCAGCAGATGTAGGATTTATAATATTACCACCACTTGCAGCACTTGTGTTTTTAGGAATTGGAAGACATCCTCTTGTAGGTATGTTTGCAGCTTTTGCAGGTGTTGCAGGGGGATTTGCAGCAAATGTTATGCTTAGTACTACAGATGTATTGTTAGCTGGATTTACAATACCAGCAGCTCAAATGATGGACCCATCTTACCAAGGCAATCCAGCAATGAATCTTTATTTTGCTTTTATATCAGCGATAGTTTTAACTTTTGCAGGAGCATTTGTAACTGAAAAATTTATAGCTCCTCGTTTTACAAAATATAATGATTCAACAAATGATAAGGATATACAGGAATTGAGTGAACTTGAAAATAAGGGTATAAAATACGCTTTATTATCATTGTTAGTTGTAGTAGTAGTGATAGTTGCCTTATGTATAGGTGACAATGCATTTATGAAAGATCCAGAGACTGGTTCTATACTATCTAGTAATGCACCTTTAATGAAAGGTATAGTTCCTATAATCACTATTATATTTTTAACTCCAGGATTAGTGTATGGAAAAGTAAGTAAGAAGATAAAAAGTGACAAAGATTTAGTATCTATGATGGGTAGTAGTATGAGTGATATGGGTGGATATATAGTCCTAGCATTTATAGCATCCCAGTTTATTAATTTATTTAATCTTAGTAACTTAGGAACAATTTTATCAATAACAGGAGCAAAATTACTAGCAGAGTCGGGGATACCTAGCTATGGATTGATAATAGGATTTATATTGCTATCTGGATTTATCAATTTATTTGTAGGAAGTGCTTCTGCAAAATGGGCGATTTTAGCACCTATATTTGTTCCCATGTTTATGCTACTAGACTTTAATCCAGCATTAACTCAAATAGCTTATCGTATTGGAGATGCTTCAACAAATCCAATAAGTCCACTTTTTCCGTATTTTCCAGTTATATTGGCCTTTGCCAGAAGATATGATAAAGATATAGGTATAGGTACTGTCATATCGAATATGATTCCATACTCAGTGGTATTTACATTAATAGAAATAATAATATTGTTACTATTCATGGGTATTGGCATACCATTAGGACCTGGTGGAGGAATATCTTACGTTTTATAGACCGTTATAATAAATTTATCAATGAAGATTAAACTAATAAAATATATTCTTTAATTAAGAGGAGGATTATTATGTTAAAAACAACAAAAATTTCAGACCCAGAGTTATACAAGATTGTAGCTGATGAGTTGGTTAGACAAGAACACAATATTGAGATGATAGCTTCTGAAAGTACAGCACCAACAGAAGTACTTGAATTAAGTGGATGTGTATTTACAAATAAAACAGAAGAAGGCTATCCAGGGGCTCGTTTTCAAGCAGGTTCTGAAGAAGCAGATAAACTTGAAACCCTAGCAATAAAACGTGCAAAAGAAGTATTTGGAGCAGAACATGTAAACGTACAACCGTATTCAGGTTCTACAGCTAACTATTGTGTATATTCATCAATATTAAAACCAAATGACACTGTTTTAAGTATGCGTCTTGACCAAGGTGGACACTTGACACATGGTAGCGCAGTTAATTTTTTACATGACATTTATAAATATGAATTTTATGGGGTAGACCCAAATACTGGACGTATAGATTATGATGCTCTTGAAGCAAAGGCAAAAGAATGTAGACCAAAACTTATAATTGCAGGGGCAAGTTCATATCCAAGATTAATAGATTATGAAAGAATATCAAAGGTTGCAAAAGAAGTAGGAGCTTACTTTATGGTAGATATGGCACATGTTGCAGGATTAGTCGCAGCGAAAGTAATACCTAGTCCTGTACCTTATGCAGATTTTGTTTCTTCATCTACGACAAAGACTTTCTGTGGACCAAGAAGTGGTATTGTACTTTGTAAAGCAGAACATGCAAAGAAACTCGATAAAGGTGTTTTTCCAGGAACATTAGGTTCTATACATCTTAATACAGTTGCAGCAAAAGCCTTTTCACTATTATATTTAAGTACAGATAAATTTAAAAAGATAATGGAGCAAGTTGTAGTAAATGCTCAGACTCTAGCTTCTGAACTGATTTCACATGGTTTTAGTATTGTAAGTGGAGGTACTGATAATCATATAGTAATGGTTGACTTAAGAAGTAAGAATCTTACAGGAAAACAATTTGAAAAAGCTCTTGAATATGTAGGAATAACAGTTAATAAAAATGTTATACCTGACGACCCACAATCACCATTTGTAACTAGTGGTGTTCGTATAGGTCTTACATCAATATCTCAAAGAGGTCTGAAAGAAAAAGAAGTTATACAGATAGCAGGGATAATGAATAAGGTAGCAGAAAATATTGATAATAAAGAAGTATTAGATGAATGTAAAGCAGAGGCACAAGAACTTATATCTAAGTTTCCATTATATCCAGAAGGGTATTTTGAAGATTAAATATTTTGATTTGTATAGCTCACAATTTATAAAGCCTGTAACATAAAATTTAATAATATATAACCACTATAAGGTGTTGATTAATCAACACCTTATTTTTTTTGAAAAGTAATATACAAGCTATCATAAGCATATAATTCCTTATAGATAATTAACAAGGGGGATAAAGTTATGAGGTATTATAATAAACCTACCAAAGAAGTATTAAAATACTTAAAAACAAATCCAGAAATTGGACTTGATGATAATGAGGTAGAAGAAAGGAAGCTTAGATATGGATTAAATGAATTTACTATAAAAGAAGGTAGAACATTTTGGGACGAGTTGGGAGAAAGTTTGACAGAACCTATGATATTAATTCTCATAGGAGCAGCAGTAATAAGTTCTTTTGTGGGAGAATTACATGACGCATTAGGTATTTTAGGGGCTATTTTTATTGGAATTTCTATAGGCATAATAACTGAAGGAAAATCTAAAAAAGCAGCTCATGCCCTGTCAAAATTAACAGAAAATATAGAAGTAAAGGTGCTTAGAAATGGGAAGATAATTAAAATATCAAAAAATGATTTAGTACCAGGAGATATTGTATATATAGAAACTGGGGATATGATACCAGCAGATGGAAGACTTATACAGTCTATAAATTTGAAACTTAGAGAAGATATGCTAACAGGAGAATCTGATGATGTAGCTAAGAATGCTGATGCTGTATTAGATATGGAAGTAGTTTATTCTAAAACAGAAATAATCGAACAGGATGCAATACCTGCAAAGCAAGTCAATATGGTATTTGGAGGGACTCTTGTAGCATATGGTAGGGGCATAATGGTTGTCACTCATACTGGTGATAAGACAGAGATGGGTAAGATAGCACAGAATTTATCAAATGAAGACCAGCAAACTCCACTTCAAATTAAATTAGGGAAGTTGGGTGCTAAAATAGCAGGAATATCAGGCATAATAGCTACTTTATTGTGTATGTTTATGATTATACAGATGCAGAGAAAAGGTATGTTAATTTTAGATACAAGCAGTGTATTATCTTTCTTACAATCATTAGAACCTGCTAAAAATGCATATATGGTTTGTATTGCATTAATAGTTGCAACTGTTCCAGAAGGTTTGCCAACTATGATAAATATTACCTTAGCTATAACAATGCAAAAGATGGCAAAGATAAATGCATTAGTAACAAAGAAAGAAGCCTGTGAAACTATAGGTTCTGTTTCTGTAATATGTTCCGACAAAACAGGGACTTTAACACAAAACAAAATGATGGTAGAGGTAGCATATGTTGATGGTAAATATATAAGTGGAGGAGAGTATCAAAGTAATAGCTATTTTGAACAAAACTGTATAGTAAATTCAACTGCAGATATAGAAAAAGAAGATAATTCATTTAAATATATAGGAAGCGCAACAGAGTGTGCATTACTTTTATATCATAATGATAAGAACTATAATGAAATGAGAAAACAAACGTATTTGATATCACAAATACCATTTAGTTCAGAAGAAAAGAAGATGTCAACATTAATTCGTCAAGAGGATTCAGATATATTACTTTCAAAAGGTGCTCCAGAAGTATTATTAAAAAAATGTTCTTATGTACAACAAGGAAAAAATATTGTTCCAATAACTCCAAAAGTAGAAAAAAGTATTTTAGATGAGATTAAGAAGTTACAAATTAAATCTATGAGAACATTAGGATTTGCTTATAAAAAAATGAGTAATTCTAAAACAGAAGTTGCAATGACTTCAGAAGGTGAATTGAATTTAATAGGAAATTCAAGAAGTTATATGAAGGAAGATAATTTAGTTTTTAGTGGATTTGTAGGAATAGTGGACCCATTGAGAGAAGGGGTCAAAGATTCCATTGATAAAGCATTTAATGCAGGAGTAGATGTAAAAATGCTTACAGGAGATAATATAAATACAGCAACAGCTATTGGAAATGAATTAGGACTATTAAATGATGGGAAAAAGGCAGTTGAAGCAACATATATAGATGTATTGACAGATAAAGAATTGAGAGAAGAAATCAAAGGAATATCTATTGTTGCAAGAAGTAAACCAGATACAAAAATGAGAATAGTTTCAGCACTTCAAAAAAGTGGCGAAGTTGTAGCTGTAACAGGTGATGGTATAAATGATGCCCCAGCACTTAGTCAAGCAGATGTTGGAATTGCAATGGGTATTTCAGGAACAGAAGTATCTAAAAATGCAGCAGATATAATATTGACTGATGATAGCTTTAGTACTATAGTAGAGGGAATAAAATGGGGAAGAGGTATATATGAGAACTTTCAAAGATTTATACAGTTTCAGCTTACTGTAAATATAGTAGCATTTATAATTGCTATAATATCTCAACTTACTGGTAAGGATATGCCATTTACTACAATACAATTATTATGGGTAAATATAATAATGGATGGTCCTCCAGCCCTAGCATTAGGATTAGAACCTGTTAGAGATTATGTATTGAAAAGAAAGCCAATAAATAGACATTCTGGAATAATAGCTAGGTCTATGTTTGTAAATATTATTATAAATGCTATTCTTATAATTACAATTGTATTTACTCAATCAGCTTTTAATATATTGGGAGCTACATCAGAAGAACAAGGTACTGTTATATTTTCTTTATTTGCATTCAGTGCCCTTTTTAATGCATTAAATTGTAGAGAGTTTGGTTTAAATAGTACAATACCAAATTTCTTTAAAAATAAACTAGCATTGCAAATAATAGTAGTTACAGGGATAATTCAAATAATATTTACACAAGTGTTCCAGAGTTTCTTTAATTCTGTTTCTTTGGACTTTGATATGTGGATAAAGATAATACTATTTGCATCCACTATCCTATTGTCAAATGAATTTGTAAAGCTAATTCTTAGAACAATGAAAAATAGTAGAACTATGAACTTTAATAGTAAAAATTAATTCTTATGAAACCGTAAAGTACTATATATTGTAACTTTGCGGTTTTTGTTTGTTTAATGTTGTTTTATATTACCATTTTCATATTTAATTTTTTATTAATCTGAACACAATCTTCCATTGTAATTGCTTCATCTGTGTCAACACATTCAAAGTCAATATCTAATTTTTGTAATATTTTGTATGCCTTTTTTTGCAAAGGAGTATCAAATTTAATAGGTGATTTTGTGTAAATATCACTGATAAAAAACATGATTTATTTCATTCCTTTCCATTTAAAATCTTATAGTTATAGTGTATCATAAGGTTATAAAATATAGATAAATATAGTATAAATTTAAAATATGTACAGACAAAACAAAAAAATCATATTCTAAGTAATACTTGGGAAAAATGATATTATCATAATAAATAATCTTTGTAAAAACTTATATAGAATCTATTAAACAGACACTAAGCCATAAAAACTTTACTAAATATAAAATTCGTATCTAAATAGATATATAGAATAATATTTTACTGAAGTAGAGTGATTTTTAAGAATTTTATATATAAATTATGTTATCATAAATAAAGAGATAGATTATAAAATTTGTTAATAAAATAAAGGGCAGGGAGGTAAGTTTCATGTTTTCCAAAATCCTAGTCAAAACATTTATTAGAGATAGCGAAAACGTTCAAAATACAGATGTTAGAAATAAGTATGGTTATGTAGCTGGTGTAGTAGGTATATTATCCAATTTACTTTTATTTGTGATAAAGGTATTCATAGGAATGCTCACATCTAGTATAGCTATAATGGCTGATGCATTTAATAATCTTTCTGATATGGCATCTTCAGCAATAACTATGATAGGTTTTAAATTAGCAAGTAAGCCAGCTGATAAAGAACACCCTTTTGGTCATGGAAGAATAGAGTATTTATCAGCATTAATAGTAGCATTTATGGTGATGTTGGTTGGACTTCAATTTGTAAAGTCATCTATAGAAAGGATAGTAAATCCAATTCCTGTAAAATTTGAAGTAATACCACTTATACTTTTAATTGCATCTATAATGATTAAAATCTGGTTGAGTCGTTTTAATAAATTTATGGGAAATAAAATTGATTCTTCAGCCTTAAAAGCAGTTTCACTTGATGCTTTAGGAGATGTATTTACTTCAAGTTGTGTAGTTATATCATTTATTGTAGCTAGATTTACTAATTTTCCCATAGATGGATATGTTGGTATCGTAGTATCATTAGTGATACTTTATGCTGGTTTCTCTCTTGTAAAAGATACTATAAATCCTCTTTTAGGGGAAGCACCGGATGAAGAAATGGTAAATTCTATTATAGAGCTATTGTTATCTTATAAATATATAATAGGTACACATGATTTAATTATTCATAACTATGGAGTTGGTAGATGTATTGCATCTATACATGCAGAAATTCCATCCAACATAGATATAATGGAAATACATGAAATTATAGATACTGCAGAGAGAGAAATATCTGAAAAATTAGATATATATCTAGTAATTCACATGGACCCAATATGTCTTGAAGATAAAGAAGTTATGTCAGCCAAAAAAGAACTTGAAGAAATACTTAAGAAAAATAGTCTTGTAAAATCTATGCATGATTTTAGAATAGTTGGAAAAGGAAGCAAGAAGAATTTAATATTTGATATAGTAGTTAATCCTTCCGAATTTTCCAAAAACATGTCAGAAGATGACTTAAAAGAAGATATAACAAAATTAGTTAAGGAGATAAATCCTGAATATAATTGTGTAATTGTTGTAGACAAGGATTTTATTTAATTATTAATTAATCTCATCATAAGGTAAAAAATGTAAAAAGGATAGACAATAGTATAGAGGCATAATATAATAGAAGTATATAATTGTATTTTTAATATAAATAAAGCAATTTTAATTGTTTTTATGAAATATTATAGAGATGTTGAAGTATATTCTATTATTGGGCACCTTATGGATATACTGAGTCAGTGGTGCAACCGGCTATGAATATAAATTTATTTATTTTCATAGCTTTTTTTGTATAATTTTTTAGTAAAAATTACTTTATATACGATATTAATGGAAGATTAGATTATAAATTATAGGTAACCTAAAGGGGTGAGATTTACATGAAGAAAGGAAATAGAAAGGCATTATTAATTAGTTTAATTATGATTTTAAGTATGGTGGTGTCTACAATATATCCAACTGTATCTTATGCTTCGGAATTAGGAGAGAATAGTCAGATTCAAAGTGGTTCAACTAATTCATCAACTGGAGAGGAGAAGGAAAGCGACAATAAAAAGCCAGAACAGACTCCAGAGAAAGATAAGGCAACAGATAATAAAAAACCAGAACAGACCCCAGAGGAAGAAAAACCAACAGATAATAAAAAACCAGAACAGACCCCAGAAGAAGATAAGTCAACAGATAATAAAAAGCCAGAGCAAACTCCAGAAGGAGAAAAGCCAATAGATAATAAAAAGCCAGAGCAGATACCAGAAGAAGATAAGTCAACAGATAATAAAAAGTCAGAACAAGCTTTAGAAGATGAAAAACCACTAGATAATAAAAATACAGAAAAAACTCCAGAGGAAGATAATCTATTAGAAGATGAAAATTTATTGAAAGTTTTAGAAGAAGAACTTAATGAAGAAAATGAAGACTATGGATTTGTTGTAAAAATTAATAACAATACAATAGAAACAGAATCAATGAAAAAAATATCATTTAATTTAACTTATACTCCAACATCAAAAGGAATACAAGCAGGAGATTCAATAACTTTTAAGGTGCCAGATGTATTCAATAAAGTTAATTTAGATTATACAAGTGAATGCTTTGATAAAACAGAAAGTAATGGAGAGTATACACTTACATTTAGAGAATTACCTAATGGCCAAAGTGTAATGCAAGGTAAAATAGGTTTGGAAGCATATGTTAAAAAGGTTGATGAAGATACTAATGCAAAAATACATATTGAAACTACTGGAAAAATAGAAAGTGGAAGTGGAGATATAGATGTAGAAATAAAACCTGGAGATAAAACGGATGTTCCAGATGCTAAAGGAACACTTAAAAAGCTTGTTGAAGGAAAAAAATCAACTACTGTATTTATGCCAGTTAAAAATAAAGATATAAATTACAGTATACAAGTAAATGAAAAGCAGGAAGAGTTAAAAGATATTATTTTGTATGATGAGCTTCCTGAAGGATTGACATTGATAAATGGTTCTGTAAGTGTAGTAACAAGTGATGGAAAAGAAGTTAGTGATTTTAATATTGAACAGAGTAAAAATTCTATTTCAGTTAATTTTGGAAATATAGATAAATCGTATACTGTTAAGTATAAGGCTAGAATCAGTGACAAAAATGCAAAACATGGTAATAAATATAAGAATGTAGCTAGGATTGAATCTGATGGTAAGAAGATACAAGAAGATGATGCTACTGTAAGTATATTTGATAGAGGAGATGATTATCTTCTTACTAAAGGACATTCAGGAGCAACAAATATTACTCAAGTTGGTCAAGTAATAAACTATCAGATTTCAATAAATGATGATAAATCACCAATAAGTAATGTTGTTATAACAGATAATATACCAGAAGGCATGAGATTAACTACTTCAGGAGAAGCTGGGCATGATTTTAGAGTTGTAGAAATTCCAATGAATGGGAGCTGGACTCCTTGGAGTAAAGAAAAAATTGCCAATAATATTTCATATAAAGTAGAAGAAAAAAGAAATGAAAGTGGGCAAGTAGATAAAGTTATAACTGGATTTACAATTAATCTCAGTAAAGAAGAAGTGGAATCAAAGTTTTTTATAGCTTATACATTAAAGGTAATTAGTATTGAAGATAGCTATATAAATAGAGCTGTTCTTGATGCAAATAATAGTGAAATTGATAAAAATGATGAGATAAACTTTAAGAAAAATTCTGGATTAATAAGCGCAAAAAAAGAAGTTGATAAAAAAGTTTTAAACAGTAGTGATAACCAGATTGTTAAATACAAAATCAATATGTCAACTTATGGAGTTTATGATGCAGGACAAGTAAATCTTTTAGATGAAGTAAACTCAGTTCTAGAAATATCTAATATAAAATATTCTGATAATCTTGAACTTAAAAAAGAA